>NZ_JBFBAX010000051.1:0-26855 GCF_040682395.1 Streptomyces sp. NPDC051207
CGACGGCCGGGCCAAGGACACCATCCAGGTCGTCGACGTCGCCCAACTCCTCCTCGACTCCGTCAAAACCCCCACCGGACAAGAACCCCCCACGGAGGCGGCAGAAGCCGAAAGCGAACCGGAGACCGAGCCGGTCAAGTAACGGCGGCGCACGCCTCTTTCGGCACCCCTCGGGACTTCAGGGACCGGGGGGTGCCGTTTCTCTGACGCGTTGGCCCGCCGAGGGCCGGGAAGGCGCCCCGGGCCGCCGCCCGAGGGCCGCGAGGGCCCCCGGGCCGGCCGGCTGAAGCCCGCACAGGCGCCCCGGGGATTCGCGGGACCCCCGTACAAGCCTTCTGTCACGGCGACGGTCTCCTGATCGCCGACCTGCCGGTGGACCCGGGGCGAACCCTGGCGAATGCGGGCTGCCCGGCGCCACATCGCCTGGGGGATGCTCGCCAGGCACCCCCCATGCCGCGGGAGACCCGCGCGCACAAGCACCTGCGGCTCCCCCTCGCGTCGGCCACCGCTGCCGCGCCGACGGGCGCTCTACTCACCTTCACGGCCGTGACCGCCACCGGCGCGGACGCCACGCACGTCGCGCGGGCCGACTCCAACGGCGGCGGAAAGGGCCACGTCACCTTCTCGGCGCAGCGCGCCCACGTGAACGGCAGGACCGGGGCCGGCCGGCTCGTCGTGCTCTACGGCACCGGCGCGACGTCCTTCGGGGCGGCCACGGTGGGCGGCCCGGCGGGCGACGCGTACTTCGGCGACGTACTGGCGGGCTGAGGCGGGCGGAAGGCGGGTCTGTCCATCCGGCAGACCCGTCAGGCATCCCCTAGGGGATGTCACAGCTCGGCAGCAAAGCCGGGCCCGGATGCCGGGGCCCGCCGCGCCACTCAGCGGAACCAGGTACGTTCGAAGGCGTGGCTGGATTCAGGATCGGACGCGGCCGGGACAACGGCGCTCCTCACGCGCGACCGCAGAACCCCCCGTACGGACAGCAGACGCCGCCGGGACCGTCGTACGGCTATCCCCCGGCGCAGCCGCCGTACCCGCAACAGCAGCAGTACGGAGGCGGCGGCGCCCCCTGGCCGCCCCAGGGCGGCGGGCACGGCGGGCACGGCGAGCCGGAGTACTTCGGCGACGGCGGCTACCCGCAGGGCGGGGCGCACGACCCGTACGCCGCGAACAACCCCGGTCACACCCAGGCCTTCGCCCTCGGCGAGGACCCGTACACCCAGGGCGGTACCTACCGCGCCGGCGCCGCCGCACCGCCGCCCGGCCCGGTCGGCCCGCGCCTGCACTGGAAGGAACTGCTGAAGGGCATCGTGCTCTCGCCCCAGCAGACGTTCCTGAGGATGCGGGACTACTCGATGTGGGGCCCGGCCCTCGTCGTGTCGTTCCTCTACGGCCTGCTCGCGGTCTTCGGCTTCGACGGCGCCCGCGAGGACGCCATCAACGCCACCCTGTCGAACGCGATCCCGATCGTGCTGACGACGGCCGTCGCGATGGTGCTGAGCGCGTTCGTGCTGGGCGTGGTCACCCACACCCTGGCCCGTCAGCTCGGCGGCGACGGCGCCTGGCAGCCGACGGTCGGCCTGTCCATGCTGATCATGTCCCTCACGGACGCCCCGCGGCTGATCGTGGCGATGTTCTTCGGCGGCGACGCGACCCTCGTCCAGGCCCTCGGCTGGGCCACCTGGATCGCGGCGGGCGCCCTGCTGACCCTGATGGTCGGCCGCTCCCACGACCTGCCGTGGCCGAAGGCCCTGGGAGCGAGCGCGATCCAGCTGATCGCACTGCTGTCGATCGTGAAGCTGGGCACGTTCTAGGACGACGCCATACGGCACAGGGCTCCCCGTATCGCACGGGGAGCCCTTTTCCGTCTCTCCCCAGGAACCTCAGGCGTCGAGAACCTGCCCGTCCCTGCGCACCACGGGCGGCAGCACGGACCACGGGAAGTTGATCCAGTCGTCGGTGCGCTTCCAGACGTACTCGCACTTCACGAGGGACTGCGACTTCTCGTAGATGACGGCGGAGCGGACCTCGGCGACGTGCTCGACGCAGAAGTCGTGGACCAGCTTGAGCGTCTTGCCGGTGTCGGCGACGTCGTCCGCGATCAGCACCTTCTTGTCGGTGAAGTCGATGGCGTTCGGGACGGGCGCGAGCATGACGGGCATCTCCAGCGTCTCGCCGACGCCGGTGTAGAACTCGACGTTGACCAGGTGGAGGTTCTTGCAGGCGAGGGCGTAGGCGAGGCCGCCGGCGACGAAGACGCCGCCGCGGGCGATGGACAGGACGACGTCCGGCACGTACCCGTCGTCGGCGATGGTCTGCGCGAGCTCGCGCACCGCCGTGCCGAACTGCTCGTAGGTCAGGTTCTCCCGTGCGGCGCTCATGCGTGCGTCCTGCTCCCGTCGTGCCGGCTCATACCTGGGTGCGGTGGAAGTTGAGGTAGGAGCGGGAGGCGGTCGGCCCCCGCTGCCCCTGGTAGCGGGACCCGTACCGCTCACTGCCGTACGGGTGCTCGGCCGGTGAGCTGAGCCGGAACATGCACAGCTGGCCGATCTTCATGCCGGGCCACAGCTTGATGGGAAGCGTGGCGAGGTTCGACAGCTCCAGGGTGACGTGCCCGGAGAACCCGGGGTCGATGAACCCGGCCGTGGAGTGGGTGACCAGCCCGAGCCGCCCGAGCGAGCTCTTGCCCTCCAGCCGCGAGGCGAGATCGTCGGGCAGCGTGATGACCTCGTAGGTGCTGGCGAGGACGAACTCCCCGGGATGCAGGATGAACGGTTCGTCCCCCTCGGGCTCCACCAGCCGCGTGAGATCC
Organism: Streptomyces sp. NPDC051207; assembly: GCF_040682395.1. Taxonomy (NCBI): domain Bacteria; kingdom Bacillati; phylum Actinomycetota; class Actinomycetes; order Kitasatosporales; family Streptomycetaceae; genus Streptomyces; species Streptomyces sp. NPDC051207. Next base: position 2,813 of record NZ_JBFBAX010000051.1, read on the forward strand.
GCCTGCTCGACGGACGGATCGATGTGCGGGTACCGGTGGTTCTCGAACACCCGGAAGTAGCGGTCGAGGCGTACGTCGATGCTGGACGGCTGCACCATGGAGTCGTCGTAGGGATCGATACGCACCCGTCCGGCGTCGATCTCGGCCCGGATGTCCTTGTCAGAGAGAAGCACGCCCCGAGGATACGCAAGGCGCGCGGAGCGACCACAATCGTGACGACTCCACGCGCCGGGGTTACCGCTGGTGATGCGGTCTACCGCTGGTGATGCGGCGACACCCAGTACTGCTTCTGATGCTTCTAATGCATCTGATGCTTCTCGAGGCTGACCGGCACGGCGTTGCGGAGCCGCGCGCAACGCGGGCACCGCATCAGCCGGCCGGGGCCGAGCCGCTCGGCCTGCTGCATCGGGAACGAAGCGGTGGTGAACACGTGCCCCTCGGCACAACGGACGACGGTGCGCTCCATCAAGTCCCTTAAGTCCCTTCCCCAAGAGCCGCGTCTGGCTTACTGCCCTGACGACAAAAGCCACACTACGGGATCAAAGGGACGACTCTCCAGGCGGCACTCCGGCCCGCACGCACCCTCTCACACGCCCTCACGGTACGCCCCAACTCCCGCGCGCCGCAGCGCCGGTCCCGCCCCGGAAACGCAGGCGGACCCGCCGGCTCGAGCACAGCGGGCCCGACATGAGGTAAAGTGACCAGGCGTCCGGACACCGGTTCCCACCGGCGTCTTACGCGGGTGTAGTTTAATGGTAGAACATCAGCTTCCCAAGCTGAGAGCGCGAGTTCGATTCTCGTCACCCGCTCCATGATGAAACCCCAGGTCAATGGCCTGGGGTTTGTTTGTTGTCTAGTCCAATTTGAGGGTGGCGTGCCCTCTGCATGCCCTAAGTGCAGGCCAAATGACTACTCAGAGGACCCTGGGGCGCCGACTCGGCCTCAGTTACGCCTGGGCGTCTCGAATAGCGAGACGCATTTTGAGTGATCCCGGTCACAGGTTGAGCAAATGGTGAACAAGTCACCGTCGCAAAGTGCGACTTGCAGGATGGCGCCGAGCCTCGACGTCGCAAGCCCTGCTTCGACCGTTCTGCCCCGGCCATGCGAGCTGGTGGTTCACAATGCGCGACATGTCCCGCAGGTACAGCCGCTCTCGAAGACGCCGACCAGCGCCGCGGTGCGGGCGCTCCACGCAGAAAGGGACGCCGTGCAAGCTCCCCCAAGAAATCGGCCGGGGCTGCCGTCATCACGCGACACGGGCCGAGCGCGAAGCGGCAAAGGCGGAGGCAGAAGCCCGAGCCGAGAGGGCAAGACTGCGGGCCGAACGAGAACGGCGGAGGATGCACGTCGGCCTCGGCGTCGTCACCCTCGCCTTGCTGGTCGGCCTGGGCTCCTGCGCCTGGGACTCCTGGACGGACGAGCAGCACGAGGCCGCATGCAAGCCGCTCCGAACCAAGGCACGCAGGTTGAGCGACAAAGCGCAGGCGGTACAGGTTCCTCTTGTGCCGACCACCGACCCGAGCGTTGTCCACCTGCAACTCGGCCTCGATTTCCCTGACGGCCTCGGAGACATTGACGCTACGTCGGCCACAGAGTCGGACATCGCGACGGCGTACAGCGAAAAGCGCGACCTCGCCGGGCAGGCCGCGCAAGTCGTGCTCGATCACCGGGAGTGCTTCAGCGATCTCTACATAAGCCAAGCCTCCCGTATACGGCAGGCGCCTACAGAAGTCAGCCGCGTGGTGATGCCCGCACCCGCGCACTGCCTGGACGGGTGGCCCTCTACGTCCATCGGACAGCAAGGAGCGTGCTCCCACCACGGCGGCGTCGTTCCTGGGAGCCAGTGGGCGACGTTGCTCTTCGCCTGACCCAGGTGAGTCAACCGATCGGCGCGGATGACCGCGCCGTATCGTTCACCTGCTCTCGCTACGCGGGCACTAGGCCACCCAGCGCCTCGCGAAGGGCAGTGCCCACAACAGGGCCGGCTTCGGCCACCTGCCGGAGATCGTCGCTCTTCATATAGCGGTAGCTCTGCGGAGGATGGAAGGCACCCCTGGCGCGCAGCGCGCTGAGCGGCACGGGCTTGTCGAAAGACACGGGATCTTCCAGCGTGAGACCGCTGGCCTGGGCAGCGCCGCTCATGTAAGCGTCGTACTCGCGTCGGGTGATCCCTGTCTGGGCACGATGCGCCGACCAGACCTCGCTGGGGGAAGCCACGTGGACTGAGGCGATGCGCGCCATGCCCACCAGGGCCATGGTGGGCGCGGTCGCGTAGAGGAGAACTGGCGTTCCGGGAGGCGCGGCGACGCGTTGGCGGCGGACCTCCACCGTCTTGCTGCCGGCCAGGATCGCGGTGGCGAAGCGCGGGTGGACGGACAGCAGCATCGCGCGTTCCGGATCGCTCACGTCGTTCGGTGCCCCTCTTTGTAGATCGCCTGGAACAGCTCGTTGCTGATCTTCGATAGCGAGATCAGCGAGTTCGACGACCACGGTAGTCCCAGCTCCCTGGCCAGCGAGGTCAATCGCCGCAGCGTCACCGGCTTGGGGAAGATCTCGGTGTCCGAGAACCTCAGCGCCATGGCATGGCCGGAGGCGTCAGCGGCTTCTTGAACCTCAGCCCGACCATATACGCCCAGGTGTTCGAATTTCGAGAAGAGGGTGTCCGGTGTGTCGATGAGCACCTCGTCGAGTCGCGAACTGCCCACCACCATTTGGCCTTCGACTGCGGACTTGCCCTCGCTGACGTACCAGAGCAGGCGCGCGGGGACACTCTCCCCACGACGACCGGAGGAGCGGTAGTAGACGTGCTCCCGGCTGATGCCCAGGACGTCACTCCGCGGAACGAGCATGGCGGGGACATTGAACAGCTCGGTCGACCAGCGGGGTTTGATGGGCACCAGGAAGGACGGCAGCTCCGAGTCAATGACCTTCGCCGGCCACCATGCTCGCTCCACCACGGCAGTCACCTCGGCCGGCATTCCAGCCCTGAGCGTGGTCGTCTCCACGGTCAGCTCGCGGGCGAGCTCACCGGCCACGGCCTCCACCTCAGCGGCCGTCCCGCACACGTTCACCAGGAGGGCGACGAGTCTGCCGTCGTGCTCGAAGTACCCGTCATCCCCTGCCGCGGCCTTGGCGACCTCGGAGGGGTGGGGATCGCTGATGCAGATGATCTCGGCGCCGTAGTCGCGCCCCAGGCGCTTGAGCAAGAAGAGGAGTTGTCGTGCCAGTGTCTCTTCCAGTGGGTGGCCGGCCGTGCGGAGGACGGGGACGATCAGAGTTCGTCCGTCCAGGGCCCATGCATAAAGGGCGACGGGGCGGCCCTCGCCGTCGCGAAGCAGCTCACGGTGCCATGCGACCGTCCCCTTGTTCAGAGAGCGCAGCCGCTCGGCAAAGGCCGAGCCGTCGTCGTGACCCGACTGGTGGAAGAACGCGACCAGTTCGTCCTCCGCGCCCGGCGCCACCTCGCTGGACCTGAACTCCGTGCCCATCAGATCGGCGGGACGGTACATCTGAGCCTGTCGCAGCTCGTCCACGTGCAGAGTCACCGTGGCCGGTGATACGACGCGGACGCGGGCAACCTCCCACGCTACGTCGGCCAAGCGGGCAAGCAACGGGTCTCGCGTCGCCAGGACTTGCAATCCGGCACACGACGTCTCGGCTATGTACTGCAAACAGCGCCGTAGCTCTGCGTCGACGGTCAGGTCGGGCAGCGCCTGCGTGGCGGCCTGGAGCAGTTCAGCGCTTCGCTCGTCTACAGCGGCCGGGATGGGGGACAGCTTGCGCAGGCCGGTGAGGGCCGCCCGCTGGTGCTGGCGCTCGGCCGTGTCTGTGAGGTCCCGGATCTCGTGGACGAGCTGAGGTGTGTAGGCGAGCTCGACGAGATCCGTCATCCAGCCCGCCTCCAGCGCACGGGACTCCTCAGCCTCGGCCGTGTCGGCGAGGCCGCGCAGATCGGTGAATACGCCGTGGTCGACTGTCACCACCAGCAGCGCGTCGCTCTCCACTTCGGCGAACAGGTCCGGATGCCCGAGGTCCAGCCACCATCCGTCGAGGATTTCGCCGTCCCGACCGCGCCCTCGAACTTCGCCGTGCGGCACGAAGCCCAGGCTCCGCCACATTGCGCTGAGGTCGTAGTCCCGCCGGCACTTGGCCTTGATGCCGAGCCGCTGTGGGTACCGCCCCTTGATCTCGTCAACCAGCATGCGCGCAATACCCCTGCCGCGCTGCTCTTCCGCCACGCACAGGTGGGCAAGGCGTACGTGCGCGCTCCTCTTCGGCAGCCCGAACAATGAGTACCCGATCACCTCATCCGCTTCAACGGCTACCAGCAGGCCACCGTCCTCCGCGTGTTTGCGGTAAGCAGGCGGTGTCAGCAACCCCAGCGTCTTGGTGTAACGATCACCGAGCGCCACCGCCTTGTCGATCAGCTCCTTCTGTCCAGGCGAGACCAACACCAACTTGATCGCCATTGCTCCCCCTCCACTTGGTCAGCCGTTGCCGACCACTGCTCCCCTGACAGCACATACGGGGAAAGCTGATCTCAATCACGGCCGTCCCCAAAGGGGGCACGAGGGGCGCACGGTGCTGTAGAGGCCGTTACTAGGCAAGGCAGGCGGCCTGGCCCGGCCAGAGAGGATCTCCGGCCGAGCCGCGGTCCACAGGTCTTCATGCCTCCCGGGAGCGCCGTTGGCCAGCGGATGACTCGCCGAGCTGCTGCCGCACTTCGGCATCAATTCCCTGGGCAAGCTTGCGCTGATGCTTCGCCGTCGAGTGCTGATAGATCAGCTGGGCCCGCCCCGAGGACTGGCCGGCGCGGACCATGAGGTCCTTCAGCTTGGCGCCAGTGTCGGCGGCGAGGGTATTGCCGGTGTGCCGGAGGTCGTAGAAGCGGAAGTTGCCCGGCATCCCGACCTTGGTCCTCGCCTTGCGCCACTTGCGGCCGAAGGTCGAGCGGCGGAAGGGGGCGCCCTTCTCGCCGACGAAGAGGAGGCCGTCCGGCTCCTTCTCCGCGAACCACTGCAAGTGCCGGCGCAGCTCCGGGAGCATGAAGTCGGGCAGGTACACGGTGCGCTTGCCCGCGCGAGACTTGGGGTCGCCGGTGACCCGCCTGCCGTTCGTCAGCTCAGGGGACGCGTGCGTGACACGCAGCGAGCATTCGTCGAGATCGACACTGTGACGGCGCAGTTCGGCCAGCTCCTCCGGACGGAGGGAGGCGAAGGCACCCAGCAGGACCATCAGGCGCCAGCGCGGGCCCATGGCGTCGGCCAGGTCGAAGACCTGCTCGACGGTGGCGGTGGGGCGCTCGTCGGCCTCCTCCTTGCCTGCGCCCTTGATGCGGCACGGGTTGGTGCGCAGGAGGTCGTCGTCCACCGCCGTCTGAAAGATCGCCTTCAGCAGCCGGTACGACTTGGCGACCGTGGTGGCGCCGGTCGCCTTCAGGCGCTCGGCCCGCCACGTGCGGACGGCAGGCGGGGTGACCTCGTCCAGGTCCTTGCCGCCGAACGTCGGCAGGATGTGCCCGCGCAGCAGACCGCCGTAGCGGTCGACCGTGGTCGGGGCCAGGCTGCGCTCCTCCATCCAACGCAGTGCGTACTTCTCGAAGTTGACCGCGCCGGCGTCCGGGTTGAGCCAGGTGTTGCGCTCGATATCGGCGCGGACCAGGTTGAGCCAGTCCTGGGCGCCGGACCTGGTCTCGAACGTCTCCGGTGCGGTGTACCGCTGACCGTCGGGGCCGATGTAGCGGGCCTGCCACCGCCCAGAGGGGAGCCGCCGTACCGTGCCGAACTCGCGCCGCCGCTGCGGCTTGCGTCCCGCCATCAGGCCGCCTTCCCGTAGCGGGCACGGCTGCGGCGGACCGGCTCGACGGTACGTGCGTCGACGTACTCGGCGACCGCGCTCTCGGGGATGCGCACCGGGCGGCCCAGCTTGACGTAGCGGATGCGGCGCTCGGCGATCAAGCGGCGAACGAAGCGCTCACCCGTGCCAAGCAGTTCGCCGGCTTCGGCCACGGTCAGGAGGCGGTCAGCCATTCACAATCACCTCCTTCGCGGTGCACTGAGAGTGGGGGTGGGCAGGGAGCATTGCAGGTCGGCGCAAGGGCGATGCGTCCTTTACTCGGGGAAGCGGTTTGGGGCAGCAGTCCGGGCCAGTGGCAGGCGGGGCCTATGCGGCTTGAAGCCCGTGGAGAAGTACCAGGGGCGAGACCCGGAGGGCCTGGGCGAGGGCGACGAGGTCGTCGATGTCGCAGCGGCGCTGGGCGCGTTCGATGCGGGACAGCATCGTGTTGGACATCGGGCGGCCGAGGGCGGTGGCGCGGGCGGCGAGCTCGCGCTGGGCGAGGCCGCGTTCGGTGCGGAGGATTTCGATGGTGCGGGCGGTTCGTATTCCGGCCGGACCGATTTCCAGGGATCGTGCTGCCATAGCTCCATTTGTAGCTTCCAATCGCCGGTTTGGTTAACCGGCGATCGTCGGCTATGTTGCGCCCGGCGCAGCGGCCGGGACCTGCCTGCGGGCTGGGTTTCGAGCATCCGGTTGGCGGTATCTTCGCCAGCCCAGAAACATGATCTGACGTGGGATGTTGTGTTGTAGCTTGCGCTCACAGCGGGAGTCAACGGGTTCTCGATGTGATGCTTCTGGCTTCATCTGACGGGGCATTATTTCGGCAACCGGCGATTCCGGTTTATAGTTTTGGTCCCTCGCTCGCCGTAAGCGTTCGCCGTCAGCTGTCTGATTTCTCGGCGGAATGCTGGACTTGTGCGGCATGGATGTGGCTGTCTTGGCCATACGACGCCACCAGCCTCCCCCGCGCCTTCGGGCCGGGGCTGTGTGCCACCCCCTCCCTGTGCACCGCCCGTCGAGGGCCGCCCGCACCTCCCCGCCCTTTCCTAGGAGCCGCCGCCTCATGAGCCACGACGCCCGCGAATGGGTGTGGAACAACAGCCACAGCAAAGGCACCGCCCGCCTGGTCCTCGCTCTGATCGCCGACCGGTGCATCGACCGGCGCTGCATCGCGTACGCGTCCGTGCCCACCCTCATGAAGCGCGCGAACGCCTCCCGTACCGCGGTGCGTGACGCACTGGCCAAGCTGATCGCCGGCGGGGAGCTGGTCCCACTCCCCGGGCGCAAGGGGCCACGGGGAGAGATGTACTACCACCTGCCGGGCGCTGCCCGGTTCCTCGCCGAACAGGCTGCCGAGGGGGATCAGGATCTGACCCTCCCGGGGGGTCAGAATCCGACCCACGGGGGCCCGGAATCCGACCCTGCCGACTCCTTCGACGGGGGGCCGGAATCTGATCCCCCGGTACGGAATGCGACCCCCAGGGGGGCCGGATTCAGACCCTCAGGGGGTGCGGATTCCGACCCCCAGAACAGAAGAGAACCGAAGGTGAACGGTAGTAACAGCAGCAGCTCTGCCCCGCTCATCTCCGCCACCGACTGGCAGATCGACGACGACGCCCGGGCCTGGCTGCAGGACCACGGCCACCTCGCCCGACTCGGCGAGCACGCCCTGCACGCCGCCGACGAGAAGTGGCGTACCTATCGGGCCACCTGGGATTCCCGCACCGCTGCTGCCTGGGCTGCCGACTGGCGCTCGTGGATCGCCCGCGAGCGCACCCCCACCCCTGGCCGCCCCAACCTCTACGCCCTGCCCGGCGGCCCGCCCACCTCGACCAGCGGCATGACGCGCTCCGAGGCGCACATGGCCGCCCTGCTCGCCGCCCTCGACGAACCGACCGGATCGTAAGGAGTAACCACCCCTGGAGCGCAACGAAATCGCCGCCGTCCTCGCCTACGTCGGCCGCCTGGACCCGCGCACCATCCGCACCGGTCCGGGCGAGGCCCGTGACCAGATCGCCCAGTGGCAGGAGCTGCTGTACGACGTGCCCTTCGCCACCGCCCACGGCTGGGACGTCCGCGAGGCGATACGGTCCCACATCCTCGACTCGCCGTACCCGATCCTCCCGGTGGACGTCGCCCGCAAGTGGCACGCCACCGACGCGACCGCCTCGCCCGGCACACGGACCCCACACCGGCTGCCGACCCGGACGATCCGGCCGCCTGGCGTGCCGAGCTGCTCCGGTCCCGCGACGCTGTCGCCGCCGGTCTGGCCGCTCCTTCGACGTACCGGCAGATCGTCAGCGGTGGCCAGCCCCGTGACGTCGAGGAGCGCTTGCGCGAGATCGGGTCGTGCAGCCCGCCGACCGTCCGCGCCGAGCTGGCCCGCTACCGTCCGACCAGCGCCGCGCGCGAAGCTGCCGACACCAGCGGCGTCCCCGACGCGCTCAGCGTCCGATGCGAGTGGTGCCACGCACCTGCGGGTGCCCCGTGCCGTCAACGGCGGACGAACCCTGACGGCACCGCCAGGGGCAACGCCGTACGTGCGACTCCCCACCCGTCGCGCATCGATCTCGCCACCGCCCGGCTCGACCGACAGCGCGCTGCATGACGCAGCCCCGCCTCGCTCCTCTCGCAGCTGCTCCGTCCTACGACCGATCGGTCCCGGACGAGCCGCACGCGATTCGACGAGGACATCCTGACGACCGCGTCCCGGGGACCGAGCCCGCGAAGTTCGGGGACCGAACCTCGGTCCCCGACGGTCCCCGCGATCACGATCACCTCATGGCGGGGACGGTGGCGCGCGGGGACCGCATCGCGGAGACGGTGACGACGGCACACTGGGGACCGAGAGGGAACCGGTCCCCGAGGAAACTGCAGCTCAGATGGGGTTTCGTGCCGGTCCCCAGAGCGTCCCCAGCGAGGGGGACCGTCCCCGCAGCAGCCCATTCCGGTCCCCCTCGGGGACCGCGACCGTGCAGGGAACGGGACGGTCCCCGTGACGACGTGTCAGGGGGGCCGTCCCCGATGAGCGTCGCATCCCCGTCCCCAAGCGTTTGGGGACCGTGCACCGCAGCGCAACGGGGACCGGTCCCCGTTGTGCTCTCTGCAGCCATAGCCCCAGGCCCGACAGCGCCGACCTCGGTTGCCTTGGTCAGATCTCGTCCCACAGCCGCCGAATTGCTCCGGCCACGGCACTCGTCCGCCGTCGGTCGACGCCCCAGCGGCTCAGCTCCCCTTTCCGAGTACACCCTGGAGAACCACTCGTGCACGACCGACGCCACGAACACACCAACCGGCAGGAGACTTCCATCGCCCCAGACAACCGCGCAGCAAGTTGGAGGTTCGGACACTCCCCCGCGGGGGGAGCGCCCGGACCCGACCCCGCCCCGGGGGTGGCGGGGCCTGTCCGGCACCAGGGGGCACCGGACGGGAAGGCTGCGACCGAGGGTGGACCGCAGCCAGGCAAGGCCAGCCGCAAGGGCAAGGCCAGGAAGGGGAAGTCGCGTCCGCGTGACAAGAAGCAGCGCCCCGCTCACAGCGTCCGCCTCAACGAGCTAGAACTCGCCGTCATCCAGTCCGGAGCCGACCACGTCGGCATGAGCGTGGCAGGGTTCCTGGCCCACTCCGCCCTGGCCGCTGCCCGCGACCAGTCCCGCACCGCAGCGGCCATCGCCACCGAGCGGGACATCCTGACTGCCCTGTTCGGTGTGCGCCGTCAGCTCGGCTGGGCGGGCAGCAACGTCAACCAGGCGGTCAAGGCACTCAACTCTGGTGCCAGCGCACCGCACTTCGCCGCCGCCCTCGCCGACCTTCAGCGTGCCGCACAGGCCGTCCAGCGGGCAGCCGAAAGGGTCGCCAACGGGCAGGAGGGGCAAGCGGCTTGATCCCCCGGATCCACCAGCAGGGCAGCAACGCCCTCGGGCTCCTGCACTATCTGTACGGCAAGGGCACCCATGAGGAGCACATCGACCCGCACCTGGTCGCTTCCTTCGACGGTATGGCTCCCGACCCCGGCCGCGACCCCTCGGTCACGAAGAGGGACCTCCAGCGCCTCCTCGACCAAACGCTGTCCCTGCTCGACGCGAGCCAGCGTCCCGACAGACACGTCTGGCACTGCTCGGTGCGCGCCGCGCCCGACGACCCGATCCTGTCCGACGAACAGTGGGGCGACATCGCCCGTCGCATGGTCGCCGCCACCGGCATCGACCCTGGTGATGGCGCCGCTGCCGCTGGGCCGCCGTCCGCCATGCCGACGACCACATCCACATCATCGCCACCCTCATCCGCGAGGACGGCCGTCGCCCCGACCACCACCGCTCCGGTAAACGTGCCCAGGCCGAGTGTCGGCTGATCGAAAAGGAACTCGGCCTGCACCAGGTCGCGCCCGGGGACGGCACCGCCGCCAAGCGGGCCACCAGCGCGGAGCGGCATAAGGCCGAGCGGCAAGGCAGGGAGCGTCCGGCGCGGGAGGAGCTGCGGGAGACCGTACGGCGCGCGGTGGCCGGCGCGACGAGCGAGGAGGAGTTCTTCGACCGGTTGGCCTCCGCCGGTCTGCTGATCCGCAAGCGCATCGCGCCCTCCGGCGACCTGCTCGGCTACAAGGTCGCGCTCCCCGATGACCGCAACGGCGAGAAGGAGCCGGTGTACTACGCGGGCTCCACGCTCGCACCCGATCTGTCCCTGCCCCGCATCCGCGAACGCTGGACGCTTCCCGCGGAGGCCGCTTCGGCGGACGGCTCACGGGCGGAGCAGCCGGCCCTGCCGGACGTGACAGGTCCCGCGTTCGCGCGACGCCGGGCCACCGCCGCTACCTGGCAGGCCCTGCTGATCATCGACCACGGTGACGACAGTGCAGCAGCGGCCCAGATCGCTGCGGCGGGTGAGGTCCTGGACGCGCTGGCCAAGACCTCCGCCGCCCACACCCGCGCTGAGCTGCGCGAGGCGGCCTTCGTGTTCGAGCGGGCCAGCCGCTCCCACGTGAAGGCTGTACGTGGGCATGACCGCGTTCTGCGCCAGGCCGCCCGCGACCTCGTCCACAGCGGACCCGCTCTGGGCCGCGGCGAAGACGGCGCCACCACCGCCATGCTCATCGACATGGCCTTCTTCCTCGCCATCACCGCGGCGAACTGGCACGCGAGGAAACACCACGGCCAGCAGGCCGCAGCCGCCCAGCAGGCGGCCGAACACCTGCGCGCCGCCTACCAAGTCGCCGCAGATCAGCCCATGACCGTCCTCCGCCAGCGAGGCCAACGCCTGGTCCCGCGTGTTCGCCAGCAGCAAGCCGACCTCCTGCACCAAGTGCTGCCGGACCTGGCCGCACGGGTCCAGACGGAGCCCGGCTGGCCCGCCCTGGCCGCCACCCTCGACGACGCCCGCAGAGGCGGCAATGACCCGGCGGCACTGCTGGCCGACGCTGCCCGGCGGCGCGAGCTCGACACCGCGATCTCGATCAGCGATGTCCTCGTCTGGCGGCTGCGACGCAGCGCCCACCTGCCCGCCGCGCCGGAAATCCCCCAGGACACGACCACCCGAGACAAGCACCGCGCCCCCTCCTCTGCGCCCACCGCACAACCCACGAACGGGGCAGCGAACGGCACCGCCCGTCGGCGCTGACCGGACAAGCGCAGGCGGAAGGTAGCCGAGGATCCCCGGTTACGGAGACCGGGGATCCTCCGGAGCATTTGGTGTCCAGACGCCCCCCGCCACGTCCTTGGCGCCGTCTCCCCACCGCAGTCGAGCCCGCGCCGCGCCTGCCGCCGGCTCGCGTCCGACAAACACGCCAACGCGAGGGCCCTCACCCTCGCGACCCACACCGTCTCGACCAAGGCACCTTCACGTCATGCCCCGAGCACCACCTGCCCGCACGCCCCCGAGCCGCCCACCCAGCACAAACCGATCTCACGGCACTACACAAGGAATCACCCATGCCCGAACTCTCCCTTCGCCCCGACGTCGTTGTCCTCCTCACCGAATGGGACACCTTCCGCCGCGACCCCGATCTCCTGTACCGCCGCGACGGCAGCCCGTTCACCCCTGCCGAACACGGCCTCATCTACACCAGCACCCAGGAAGAGATAGACGCCGCGATCGCGCAGAAGCGGCTGGCGAACGACTTGGTGCACGAACACCGGGCCCTGCAGCAAGCCCTCGTCAACATGTGCACGAAGTACGTCGACCCGCTCCCCGACGGCACCCTGCCCAGCAATGTCTACGCCCTCATGACCGACGAGGACTACGCCGAATGCGGGCGCCTGGTCGAAGCCCTCCGCGCGCCAGACCCCTTCCGATACCGCTACCTGCACGAACAGGACTGACAGCCCCACTGGAGTGGCTGCCAAGAAGCCTCGCCCACCCGGGCCCAGGCAGCAGACGCCCGCCAGGCTGCACAAAACCCTGCGGCACCGCTTCGGCAGCGGCCCCAGACGTGTCTGCGCTGATCAGGCTTCGGCCGGATCCTCCTGTGGCTCAGGCTTCTCAGGGACGGTCGCCGTGTGAATACAGCGGACCATGGCCCCCGTGTCCGTCTCGCGCAGCCCCTGGTGGTCACACTGGGGGCAGGCGCTGATCACGGAGCGGTCCCGCACTCGCTTGACCTCAGCATTCAACTGCCTGAGCACTGCCAGCGCAGGCGGCTGTTGGTGCCAGCGCGGCGGGTCGTACTCCGGGATGGCATGGTGGACCTCGATCGCGGTGTCGATCTTGTTGTTGAGGATGGTGACCGCACCAGAGGACGCCTCGGGCGGGCCCATGTGCGCGTTGCGCTCTTTCCAAGCCGCCGCCGAGTCCGCTGCCCGCCAGGCGAAGCAGATCATCTGCCCCGACGTGTATCCCGCCGCGAATCCCTTCCTGACGATGTCGGCCAGTTCCTGGCGCCGGCCTTCAGGCACGGCGGGGTAGTCGTACTTCTTGGTCAGAAGCCCGTCGAGGTAGGAGATGACGTTGATGATCTCCATGCGGTCGACGAGCTCGGCCAGTGCCTGCCGGTCGTCGTGAGCTTCCTGGCCGGGAGCGGTCATGAAGTGTGCCCTGACAGCCCGCGCGTTGGCTGTGGCCGTCGGGCTTCCGCCTACCAGGCGCCACTTCACCTCCAGGCCGAAGAAGCGGAGTTCGCCGTCCTCCTCGGAGACGTCGAATGCCTTCCTCGGCGTCTCCGAGGCGATGGCGACCAGGTGGGCACGGTACAAATCGAGAAGGGCCTCTGTGTCCCTTTCTGTGTCGCCTGTCCATCCGAGCGAGCCCAGGTCGGCCATGCTGGGCAGGGGCTTGCCAGGGTTGTAGGCGGCGTGATTAACCAGGACCAGGTACAGGGCGAGAGCAGTCGGACGGCCGTAGGGCAGACGGCTCGTTGATCCGTCCTTCGCCTCTTCGTCGACGAGGGCTGCGGCGATAGTCCGCGCCTCTTCCTCGGCCTTCAGCTTCTCCCGTTCCCTCTCGACGCGCGCCGCCTGCAGTCTCCGCTCGCGCTCACGTTCCTCGTCCTGCCGCTGGACGTCGCTGCACTCTGGACAGAGGTACCTTTCGTTGAGCCGGTCCAGGTACTTGCCGCCGACCTTGACGGCCCACGACCGGTTGGTGACTCGGATGGGTTCATCACAGTTCCGACAGAGCGACTTGAGCAGAACGGCGTGGGAGACGGACGTGGCCGTCGCTGCAACCCATTGCTGGTCACCAATGCTCCCCACCGTGCGGGCCCAGGTGCCCTCCTCAGTGATCTCCCAGTACTGGGCAGCAACTTCCTGTGCCTGCTTGGGACAGTCGGCCTTGATGACGGCGCGAATGCGGGGCTCGCCGGGTGGGAACTCGATGATCAGCGGGGATGGGGCAGTCAGCTTCTTCTTCGCCTGTTCCCGCTGGCGACGGCGTTGGCGCTTACCCATGCGACTCACTCTGACTCATGTCATCAGATGATCTCTCATGCCGGACACGCCAGTGGTCGTTTTCGGAAGTACGAAAGGGTGATTGGGCGCCCTGCAAAGTGACGCACCGGACCGGTGGCGGCGTGCTTGAACGACCTCCGGCCGGTGGCGTGCGTACACCCCTCCAGCTTGGAGCACGGCCATGGAACGCCTGGGTGGGGCCGGAGTCGTCGGACGAAGTGCAAGGCTTGGCGGCGTCCGCGTTCTCGGTGCGCGGTAGCGTCTCTGTGAGGCCAAGGGAGAGGGAGCACGCCGCATGCCGCAGCCCATGGGTACCACGGACCGTCAAGCCGAGCATGGGCTCATCCTGGACTTCGCGGGGGTGTTGACCGCTGATCCGCGTTCCGTGCACCGCGTTTGGTGCGAGTCGGAAGGGCTGCCCCCAGAAGCATGGCGTGCCACTCTCAATGACCACCCTGAAGGCCGGCGGTTGTATGCGGCGCTGGAAGTGGGTGAGATCGATCAGGCGGAGTGGAACAGGCGCACTGCGGCTCTTCTCGGTGCGCATGTCGCACCGGACAACCTGATGGGGCGCGCCTGGGCCGCGGTGCCCCCAGCTCGGCGCATGGCCGCGCTCGCACGAGCTGCCAAGGGCGCGGGGTACCGTCTCGCTCTCCTGTCGAACAGCTTCGGCATGAACCCCTTCAACCCGTATGAGCAGGCAGGCATTTGGGGCCTGTTCGATGTTCACGTCATCTCCGAGCAGGTCCGCATCGCGAAGCCCGACCCTGCCATCTATGAGCTGACGTTGGAGCGTCTCGGGCTTCCTGCGCAGGCGTGCGTGTTCGTCGATGACCACCCTCGGAATCTGCCACCTGCCGAAGCCCTGGGCATCACTACCGTCCTGGCGACGGATGAATCCACAACAGTGGCCGAGCTTGAGGCACTGCTCGGAGTGAGCGCCGCGCTTTCCGTCTAGCGGCGACTTCCAGCCAACTCACTGTGCAGGTGGTACCCATGGGTGTTGCCGGTCGTAAGGCAGTGGGTACGGTCCGTGCCTGGCCGGTCGGGGAGGAGTTGCTGCCATGCAGTGGTCCGAGTACAGCACCGCTGAACGCATCAAGAGGCTGCGCGGCCCCATGACACAGGAGCAGTTGGCAGAAGCCGCCAACGTTTCCGTGGGTGTCGTGCGGAAGCTGGAACGGGGCGGCACCGCTTCCCTTCCTTCGCTTCTGTCCATCGCCTCCGCCCTCGGGACGGACATCGCCGTCCTTCTCGGCCAGCAAGCGCCCCGTCGCGCCATGGACCGTGACGAGCGCGCAGCACTGCGCGCACTGTCCGCTGCCACGCACGATGCCGCGATCGGCATCCCCACCGATACCGAGCCGGGCACCGTCGGCGAGCTCCGTGGTGTCGTTCGGCGCGCTGACACGGCCTACTGGGCGGGCCGCTACACCGAACTCGGTGCGCTGCTCGGCGCCTTGCTGCCCGAAGCCCGCACCCGATACGACGTGGCGGAAGCCGACGAGCGGGAGGCCGCGGCCGGCGTCCTGGCCGATGTCTTCCAGACTGCCGGGATGGCCGCGAACGTGTGGGGTTCGCGGGACCTGGCCTATGCGGCGCTCACCTACGGTCGGCAGATCGCCGTACAGGCCGGCGACGATCTTCGGGATGCCCACCTCGCCGCCACAACGGCGTGGGTGAATCTCCGTGACGGGCGGACCGTACAGGGCTTCGCGCTCGCCGCCGCGCAGGCCGACCGGATCGAGCCGAAGATGTCCGAGCACGATCCGGACCGGCTGTCGGTGTACGGGCAGCTCGTCACGAATGCTGCTGTAGCCGCGTCCCGGGGTGGCGCCTCGCCGGATACCGCGCGGGAGTACCTCTCGCAGGCGCATGCCGTCGGCGCCCGCCTCGGCGCGGAGCATGCTCGTGGGCGGCATGCCCAACCCTTCGGGCCGCTCTACGCCGCCACCCAGGCGATGAGCATCGCCGTAGCCCTCGGCGACACCGGCGGTGCGCTCAGACTCATGGACACGATCCAACTGGACGACACGGTGCCCCTCGCCACTCGGGCCCGGTACGGCCTCGACGTGGCGTTGACGCACGTGGAGTGCCGTCGGTGGGACCAGGCTGCCGACACCCTGGAAAAAGTCTGCGGCATGGCGCCGGGGTGGGTACGGCACCAAATGCTGCCCGGAGTGATCATCTCTCGCCTCGCCGGCGTGTCCGTCGCGCGGCTCCGCGGGCTCGCCCACGCAGCCGGTGTACCCCTCGCCGTCCGCTGACTGCCCACCGCCACGCCCCGTAGCAGCCCCGGAAGCCGCCATCAGGCCCACTGCCACGCTCCATGGCAGTCCTGCCGCAGGACGACAGCGCAGCAGCACGGGACATGGCAGCCCAGCGCCACGCGACTTGCCGGCGCCGCCACGAGCCGTGCCTGTCCCGCGCACAGGATCGACAGCACGCTGAGCGCATGCCGAAATCCCCATCCGGCGGCATCGGGCACGTGCCGGTCGCCGTCTACTCCTGTGCGGCCGAGTCGGCCGCTATCCGCGAGGCCGAGCGGCGTGCACGCCATTACGCCGACGCCCGGCACTGGCATGTGGCCGGCACCTGGTCCGATGACGACCCGAGCACGCCCTTGGACGCCCGCCCGGCTTGGGCGGCCGTCACGAGCGCACTGTCCTCCGGTCTGATCCGCGGCATCGTCGTCGCCAGAATCACCCACCTCGCCGAAGACGCCGGTCAGTTCGCTGCGCTCGGCGTCCTCATCCGTGACCGGGGCGGCTTCCTCGCCGAGGCGACGTCACCGCCGGCCCGCCAGACGCCGGCGCAGCACGAACGCCGCCGCATCCTCCTCGAAGCCTCCTCGGGCTGGTGGCTGTGGGGCGACCTCGTGCCGGGAGCCGCCTCGTGACCCGGGCACGGGCGGAGGTCGGTGACCTGGTCGAGGACGCAAACGGACGTCATGCCATCGTCACCGACATCAGGCAGGGCACCGACTGGGTCCTGCGTCCGGAGTCGGGCAGCCCCACGACTGAGTGGGAGACGGACGAGCCCGGCACCCTCGACGTCATCGAGACGCGCGCAGACCGCCTGAGCCGAGAGAAGACCATCTGATGCGCAGCCGCCACAAGCCCCGTGGCGGGGCCGTTGATTCCGTCGAGCGGTTCTGCGTCGGCGTGTGGTTCACCGGCCACCTCGCTGCCGCAGTCACGCTCGGCACGCTGATTACCAACGACCATCAGGACCTCGCCACCAGCCAGCGGCCGACGGTCAGCCAACCGGACGCCAGCCCGGACGAGGCCGACCGCGCGTTCTAGCCCCCCTGCGCTTCGCTGCCAGCTCAGCCGCTGGGCGGGCGCTGACGGCTCACAGCTCATCACCAGATCACTTCCCCAGACCACGCCCGGAAGGCGGACCCGCCGTGTACGCATTCGGCATCTGCATCGACCGGCACTACCTCACCCCCGGCCTCGCCACGATCACTTCCCTGGCGGACAGCCTCAGCCCCCGCGCCCGCAAGGCGGCAGCGCTGCGCTTCCTCACCTTCGACCTCGGAGCGCCCCAGGTGCAGCTCCTGGCCCACCTCGCCAAACGGGTCGGCTTCGGCTCCTTTGCCCTGGCCCGCCGCTCCCCGCTGCGCTCCGCGCGGATGGTGGACACCTCGTACATCACGGTCACCACCTATCTGCGCTTCGAGTTCGCTCCTGAGTTCGTCCGCCGCCCGTACCTGATCTACGTGGACGCCGACGTCCTGGTCCGCGGCGACCTGACCGCCCCGCTCGACGCTCTCCGCCCCGGCGAGGTCGGCGCCGTACGCGACGAGTTCAACCCGGCAGTCGGCCGCTGCCCGGCCCTACCGGGCGCCGCGGAACGCTGGCCGCGTCTGAGGGACCGCCCCTACTACAACGCCGGTCTCCTGTGGGCTCACACCGCCGATCTGCCGCGTATTCGCCACGGTGTCGAGCAGGCCCTGGGCAGACATCGGCAGCACATCCTCCACAACGACCAAGACGCCCTGAACCTGTGGCTCCTCCACGCCGGCCGCGTGCGGGCGGTCGACGCCGCGTACAACCGGTTCGAGGTGGGCCGGTACCTCGAACGCAGTGACTGGGTACGCCGCGTCGTCACCCGCCCCCTGCGACCGGATCCGGCCGCCCGCCTCATCCACTTCGTCGGCCCGGAGAAACCTTGGCAGACGGACTGTCCCGATACGGACGACGTGCGGGAGTACCGCACTGTCCTGAAGCGGGCCCTGCGGCACGTCCGCGCGCTGGGCGCCGCACATCCCGAGCCGGCGGGGCTTCGATGAGCGCGCCGCCCGCGATGGTCTCCCGCGCGTGCAGCACCCTGCTCGGAACACCCGCCCGGACCGCGGAGCGCTTGTCGGCGGCCTCCCGGACGGCCGTGTTCCGGGTCGGCCTCCGCGACGGCCACAGCGTGATCGTGAAGCTGTACGACCACACTGCTCGCCGCAACGCGCTGACCGAGGCCGCCGCCATCCGTGCGGCTGGTGTCGCTGTGCCTGTCCCGCAGGTGCTCGGCAGCGGCACCATCTCCAGCGAGGGGGCCACCGCGCTCATCACCTCTGACCTCGGCGGACACACCCTGGGTGCCACCGTGCGCTCCGGTGACATCCCACATGCCCAAGCCCTCAAAGACCTCGGTGGCCTTCTCGCTCGCTTGCACCGAGCACCGGTCGAGCAGACGGTGCCCCGCCGCCCGTTCTTCGACTCGGTCTCCTCCCTGGCCCGCCGCTGCCCACCCGACCTGCTGAACCGGATCGGCCCCGCCCTCGCCGTCATCGCCGACACGCCGGAGCGAGCACCCAGCGTGTGGTGCCACGGCGACATCCACTTCGAAAACGTCGTCCTCTCCGGCCCGCGCGGCACGCGCTACCTGGTCGACTTCACCGATGCCGCGCCGGGCCGGCGGGAGGCAGACGTCGCCCACGCCCTCGTCATGACCGCGGCCCACACCCCATGGGACCGCCGCACGCTGCTCGACGCCTACGCGGCGCCCCTGGACAACACCCGGCTCTCGGCCTGGGTGGTCGTTCACACCGCCCGCTGCTGGGTCCACGCCTCGCCCGGTACCAGCCGCCGCTTGTGGTCGGACCGCCTGACCGACCTGACCCGTCAGACACCGCACCTCTTCCGCACGCTACGCAGCGAAGGGACACCTCGATGACCAGCCCTGGACTGACGGTGGTCATTCCAGCCCACAACGAAGCCACCTACCTGCCCCGCTACCTCCCCACCGTCCTCGCCTCCCTCGAACGATGGCAGGAGACGAGCGGCGAACGAGGAGAGGTGATCGTGGTGGACAACGCCTCCACCGACGCCACCGCCGACATGGCCGCCTCCTACGGCGTCCGAGTGATCAGCGAGACCGTCCGCAACATCGGCCGGGTACGCAACACCGGCGCGGCTGCCGCCGAAGGCCGCAGGCTCTTCTTCACGGACGCCGACGTCGCCCTGCCCATGGAGGCGATCACCGCCGCGGCCACCGCCATGGACAACGGCGCCGCCGGCGGGGCCATCCCACCCCTCTACACACCCAAGCGGCTCGGCGCACGACTGCTGTGCGCCTACTGGGACTACTACCGCACCAACCACGGCGGCGCACAGGGCGTCGCCCAGTTCGCCACCGCAGCAGCATTCCGCGCGGTCGGCGGATACCGCGACGACCTGTTCATGAGCGAGGACGTCGAGTTCTTCCACCGTCTGACGGCCCACGGCCGCATCAAGAACGCACCGGTCGTGATCCTCGACGAGCTGCGCGTACGCCCCTCCACCCGCCGTTACGACCAGTGGTCCAGCCTCCGGATGCTGTGGTGGCAGAACCCCGTCACCGCCCGGCTGCGGCTCAACTCCCCGCGCATGTGGCGCCACTGGTACCAGACCACCGTCCGATGACCCCGGAGCCCGCCATGACCGTGACGCTGCCCGTACCGGATGCGGAGGGGATCTACACCTTCCCCGACGACCTCATGCACGTCCACCACCAGTGGACCGAGCACCTGTCCGAACGCCACCGCGCGCAGGACCGCCAGATCATCGAGCTCAGGGCGCCGCACAGCGGGCACCGCTACTTCATCGAGATGCGGCGCCCGGCCGGCCGCCCGGTGCTCGCCATCGAACCGCACCACGACGACTTCGCCCTGTCCGCCTCCGGAACCTTCCTGGGCCATCCCCGGCCGCTCACCGTGGCCACGGTGTTCACCCGCTCGACCAGCGTCCACCCGACCCTGGAGGACACCTACGGCACCGAGACCGTCGTATCCGACCTGCGCAGCCGGGAAGGCGCGGCTGCCCTGGCGCCCTTGGCCGCCGACCGGATCCTCCTCGGCCACAAGGACGCCGAGCCCCCATACCACCCCTTCGACCAGGACCGCCTGGACCGGATCACGGACGAACTCCGCGAGATCGTCGAAGCCCACCCCGACGCCGAACTCCTCGCCCCGGCCGCCGTCACCCGCCACCCCGACCATCTCCTCGTGCACGCGGCAGCAGTACGGCTCGGATGCCGCTGGTTCTGGGAAGACCTCGGGTTCTGGGCCACCTACGCCCTGGCCGGCTGCGACCAGCACCTCTTCCGAGCGCGTACCGGCCACGCGCTCGTACCCGAGCTGGTCGACATCACCGACGTCGTGCTCGACAAGGTCACGGTGCTGCACATGCACGGCTCTCAGATGCACCCTGCCCGGAAGATGTACCGGCCGATCCGGCACGCATGGACCACGGCGGCCGACCTCCTGAGCGGCACGGGGATGTTCGCGGAACGCTTCTACCGGACGGAGTCTCTATGAAGATCATCGCGCTCGAAGGCCCCTCGTACGCCGGGAAGTCCACCGTCATTGGCCACCTGCGCACGCGCGGCATCGAGGAGCGGGCCTTCGTCTCGGACTGCTACGTCCAGCACATCGACCGCCGCGCCGACATCCCGCCCGCCCGCACCGCATCCGCAGCCGAACAGCTCGTCGCGTTCGAGACGTTCATGGGCATCGAAGGCGCTCGCGTGCGCAAGGCACTCGTCAGCGCCAAGCCCGTCGTCCTCCTGGACCGTTCGGTGGACACCCTCCTGGCCCACGCGCACGCGCTGGACGCCCTGTTCGGCTACGACGTCCACCACCGTCTGCGCGACCGCCTCCAGGAGCTTCCTTTCCTGCGCCCCCACCACACCCTCTACCTCGACGTGCCGGCCGAAGAGCTGGCCCTGCGACGCAAGGCGGCCGGGCACACGGCGGCCGAGTCCGAGTACTTCCTTCACGAGCCGGTGTTCCTCGCCCACGCTCGGGACTACTTCGTCTCCGCAGGGCAGCCACCCGTGTCGAGGGAAGTGACCGTCATCCCCGCCGACACCAATCCCGATGCGGTCGCGCATGCGGTGGAGGCCCTCGTCACGTACTGGACCAGGTGACCGACTCATGCCCACAGCCCTCTTCGCGTGGCGACGCACCCCACCGCCGTTCCTCATCGGCGGAGCCGAGGTCACCCAGCAACTCCTCGCCGAGGAACTCGCGGCAGCCGGATGGCGCATCATCTACCTCGGCTCCTACCAAGCGCCCTGGGACCAGGCCCCACAGACCGCCCAGATGCGGACCTTCCTGGACGAGCACGACACCGCGTACGAGGAATCCCAGGAGGAGCTGCGCTACAGCTGGAACGGAGTGGACTGCCTCGCCGTACCGCAGCAGAGGATCACAACAGCTCTCCGGAGCCTGCTGACCCAGGCACGACCGGATGTGGTGTTCACCTCACAGGAAGGCGCGGCCGACATCGCCGCTCAAGCCCGGCCCGCCGCCCTCGTCGCAGGAATCCTGCACTCGATCTCCAAGACGGGACTCGGGATCCTCTCCGGCAGCCCTCACCATGGTCTGGCCGTCTCCGAATTCGTTCTCCGGCAAGCGCCTCCGACCGACGGCACGCGGCTGTCCGTCCTGTACCCGCCCTTCACACTGTCGGAGCCGGGGCACCACCGGCGTGGGCGAACCGATGCCGTGCTCATGGTCAACCCGATCCCGCCGAAAGGCGCCGACCTCCTGCACCAGCTGATCCGTCGCATTCCCGAACAGCACTTCACTCTGGTCGAAGGCTGGTGGAACACCGCCGAGCAGTTCGCCGGCTACCCCAACGTGACCTATGTGCCCAGGGTCTACGACATGAGTCCCCTCTACCGCAGCCACCGCCTCCTGCTCGTGCCGTCCGCGGTGGGAGACGCCTTCCCCCGCGTCATCATCGAAGCCGCGCTGCACGGGACTCCGAGCGTCGGCAGCGACCGGGGCGGCATCCCGGAAGCCATAGGCGACGCGGGCATCGTGCTTCCCGCCGAGGCCGGCGTGGAAGAGTGGGCGCAGGCCATACGCACCGCTGACCACCACACCCTGGGGGAGCAGGCGCGGCGACGAGCGATGGCATTCACCCGCCCCCGCCTGCCGGACCTCGAACGCCTCGGGATCTACCCTGCGGCGAACGCGTCCTCGACCTGATCCAGCCGGTCAGTCCACCAGTGCAGCAGCGCCTCGTCCGCGGTGAACAGCTCATCGAAGGAGAAGTCACCGCGGTCGTAGTGGAACTCCAGCTGCCAGAAGTCCGTCATCCGCTTCCACCACAGCCGACGAGCACCGTCCACCAGCGCAGACGGCTCCAGCGGTACCACCGACCGATACCCGCCGACGAAGGCAGACACCCGCGCCAGGTCGAACACCCCGCCCACTCCAAACTGCACCTGCGCCGTCCGTACGACCTCTTCCGCGTACGGGCGCACCGCGATCCGGTCCCAGTCCAGGACGGCGGCAAGTGCCCCGTCTTCCCAGAGCAGATTGCGGTACTGCACGTCGCCATGCGTCCACCCGTGGTCACCCTGAGGTGTCGTAGATCGCGGACGGTGATCGGCGTGCTTGAAGATGAGGGCCTTCCGGTGGTCCAAGGCAGCAGCGGCTGCTTGGTCGAAGTCGCTGCCGGTGCCCTTGTCGCGTACGGCTACGGACAGCCGCTCGGCCTTCGCCACCGCTCGCTCCGGCGAGGTGATGTCCGCGATGATCGTTTCGGGCACCCCTGGCAGCAGCCCTCGGCCACAAGCCCTGCTTAGGCTCACGTGCAGGCGCCCCAGGTGCGCGCCCAGCGCACTCACCAGGGCCGGGCTGAGGTCGACACCTCGGACATGTGAGCCGGCCACCCACGGGAACAGGCACCAGGCGCCACCTCCGACCTGCGCCACCAGCGACCCCGAGGCCGTGGGTACTGGGGCACTCACCGGGACTCCGTCGGCGGCGAGGGCCGCCAGCACCCGGAGATTCCGCTGCAACCGCTCCAGGGAGACATCCGTGACCCGCTTCAAAGCGAACTGCCCGACCGGGGTGTCCAGCTTCCAGTTCGCGTTCATCAGCCCGTCAGCGAGATAGCGACGCTCCCGTACGTCCTCTAGAGCGTAGGCATCGATCAACTCTGAGAGCACACTGTCAGCGATATCGCTTCGGGCCGCCACGGTGGCATCAATCACCCCACGGACGATACGCGAGCACACCCCATCCGAGCACGACGATCACCGGGCGCCTGCAACTCTTCCCGGCACTTCCACCGCCTTCGTCAACGCGGCGGACCTCGGCCGCTCCTTTCGGTGATCGCAGGGCTGATCAGCTCCGACGAGGCCAACCGCGTGGCGAGACTCGCCACGTGGCAAACACGACATGGGGCAGCCCCGGTTCCTCGCCGGACAAACGTGCCGACCCAGCAGAGGGGACCTCGATCGGCACCGGCCGCGTACAGTTCTCACTCGCGCGCTGGGCGCTCGCGCCTCGAACGACCTGGCGAGCACGCCGCCTGGCATCTGAGTTCGGCCCGGGCATGGACGGCCGCACGGCATGGGTGATGGCACGGCTGGCGCGACATCCGGAAGAGCAGGCGTACGCGATGCGGCACCTGGAGGGCGAGGAGAGCGGCTGCTAAGAAGGCGGACGCTCGCCTCCAGCACGTATGCCCAGGTCAGGAGCTATCCGACTCAAACTGTGCCATCGCTTCCCAACCGAGAGCGCGAGTTCGATACTCATCAACCGCTGCGGCAAAGAAACCCCCAGGTCAGTGGCCTGGGGGTTTGTTTGTTGTGCATTCCGAAGAGGCGCCGCACCGACTACCGTCGCGCGGCCAGCGAGCGGACGTTCTCCAGCAGCGCGTGCAGCACGAACGGAGGCTCCGTCATGACGGTCCGGGTGGTCTCCAGGTACGTCGCCGAGTTCTTCCCGTCGACGCCCTAGCTGTGCTGTTCGGACAGGTTGGTGACGCGGCTGGCTGGTGGGTGGCCGCCGATGCCGGTGTGGGGTCGGTGGTAGTTGTACCAGTCCA
>NZ_JBFBAX010000052.1:0-26497 GCF_040682395.1 Streptomyces sp. NPDC051207
CCGGACGGTCCTCAACGGGATCGTGTGGAAGTTCCGGACCGGCACGGCCTGGCGGGACGTGCCCGAGCGATACGGCTCCCGGGCCACGCCGCACACCCGCTTCCGCCGGGCCAAGGACGGCACCTTCGAGCGGATGCTCCGCGCCGCCCGGGCCAAGACCGACGCGGCCGGGGACATCGAGTGGCCGGTGCCGGCCGACTCCACGACCGTCCCGGCCCACCAGCACGCGGCCGGAGCGCGAAAAGGGGACTCCGCCCCCCGGGACTCGGCCGGCCCGGAGGCGGCCTGACCAGCAAGACCCACCTGGCCTGCGACGCTGCGGGGCGACCGCCCGCCCTTCACCGTCACCAGCCAGAACACCAACGACCGCACGCAGTTCACCGCCGTGATGAAAGCGGTCCAGGTGCCCCGGCCGGGTCCGGGACGGCCCCGGGTCCGGCCCGATCACGCCATCAGCGACAAGGGCCACAGCCCCACGGCCATACGCGGCCGGCTGCGGCGACGCCCTCGCATCGCTCCTGATGCGGGCGTGACATCTGACGACAACTCCTAGCGGCTGTCCTCCTCGCGCGCGGTCTCGGTGACCGGTGCGGGGCGCGGGCCCCTGACCCTGAACCGCTCCAGGGTCTTCGTCAGATGCTGCAACGGCGACGCGGGGGCGGGCACGGGGAGGATCCGGGGGCCGCCGTCCGCGCCGCCCGCCTCGCGCAGGGCGGCCAGCGCCTGGTGGGCGGCCTCGGCCGCCTCCCGGTACAGGTCACGGGACTTGGTCATCGCGTCGAGCGCCTCGGCGTACATGGCGACGAGCCGGCGCTGGCGGTCGAGTTCCTCCTCCAGGGTCAGCAGGTGCCACTGCTCGTGCAGCGCCGTGAGCGCCCGGTCGGCGTCCTCGGGCAGCGGCCGGTCCAGGGCGGCGTACGCGGTCACCGCCGCGACGAGCTCGGCCGGTGCGGAGCCGTCCAGGAAGACCGCGCGCACGGAGAACTCCCGGTCGTCGTACCCGGTGGGCGCCGGACTGCCGGGCAGGACGACCGCTCCGCCGCGCGGGACCTCCACGTCGAGCGGGCGCAGCGCCCAGTTGACGACCCGCAGCTGCTGCGGGGCCGCCCGGTGCTCCACCACGCGGTGCCGGAGCCCGGGCGGCAGGTGCCGGGCCAGAGGCACCCGCCCGCGCTCGTCGGTGGTGTGCGCCTCGTGCACGACGACGTGGATGCCCCAGTCGCTGCGTCCGGCGTCGCGCAGCAGACGGCGTACGGCCTTGTCGTCGTCGGGGAGCGGGTTGATGTCGCGCAGCCGCAGGCCCGTGGTGGTGTCGTGGTCCCAGGCGCTGTCCGGGGTGTCGGGCCAGAACATGGTGGCGGGCGAGGGCCAGGCGTGGTCCCAGTGCCGCTCGGCCTCGGCGACCAGCAGCCACTCCTGCCCGCCGTCCGAGGCGGGCGCCAGCTCCAGCCGGGCGCGGACCGTGACCGTGCCGTCCACGCGCCAGCGCGCCTCGAACACGCGGTGCCCGCCGCTGCCGTCCGCGCCGCCTTCCCCGGTCCCGGGCAGCTCGAGGTAGTCGTCGAGGATCTGGCCGGCCTTGAGGCGTTTCAGGGTGTCCAGGACGACGTCTGCCGCGTCGGTTCCGGTGTGGCGGCCACGGGCCGGCCAGGCGGTGGGGGGAGCGGGGAGTGCGGTTCGGGAAGTCGGCATGTGTCCATCTGGAGGCGGGGGCAGGGGCGACTGCCAGTATCACCGCCGCCGGGCACGGAAGATCGGCCGGGGGTGCCCGCCCGCGCCGGGTCCCGACGGCCCGCTGACGCCTCGCGCTCCCGGTCGGGGCGGGTGCCGCGGCCCCGGCGACGTCCGCCGCACCCGGCCCGCCCCTGACCGGACCGTCACCCGGACGAGGGGTTCCGGCAGGGGCCGGGCGGCCCCTGCCGCGCGCTCGGGGTGTGCGGGGCGCGCACGCGCCGGGCGCCGTACACACGTGGCCCGGGCGGGGGGCGGTCACCACAATGGTGCGCGCGGCCGGGGCCCGTTCACCATCCGCGTCGGGACGGGCCCCGGTCGTGTCCCACTGGTGGAAGGTGATGCAGCCGTTGCGGGAGCAGTTGTCGGAGTCGCGGCCCGGCGCGTCGTACTGGATGCCTCGGACCTTCAGCGTGGAGTCCGGCCGGGAACGCGAGCGGCCCGGAGGTGGTGCCTCCGGGCCCCTTCAGGTGGTGCGGGCTACGCGCCGCTCTCCCGCAGCATGTCCTCACGTTCAACGATCTTCACGCGTGCCCGGCCCTGTGGCTCGCCCAGGGCCTTCTCGGCGGCGTCCAGCCGGTACCAGCCGTCCCAGGTGGTGAAGCGGACGTCGTGCTCGGCGAGGAACGTGTCCACGGCCTCCGGTTGGGGGGCGGTCGGCGTGTGCAGGCGGCCGTTGGTGAAGTCGTCCAGGAGGTTCGCCACCGTCTCGTTGGCGTCGCCCTTGGTGTGCCCGATCAGGCCCACCGGGCCGCGCCGGATCCAGCCGGTGACGTACGTCGAGCGAAGGTGCTCGCCGCTCTCCTCGATGACCCGGCCGCCCCGGTCCGGGACCGTGCCCGAGTCCATGTCCCAGGGCAGCTTGGGGAGCTTGTCGGAGAGGTAGCCGACCGCACGGTAGACCGCGGTGACGTCCCAGTCCTTGAAGGCGCCGGTGCCCTTGACGTTGCCGGTGCCGTCCAGCGCGGTGCGCTCGGTGCGCAGGCCGACGACCTTCCCGTCCTCGCCGAGGATCTCGGTGGGGGACTCGAAGAAGTGCAGGTACAGCTTGTGCGGCCGGTCGCCGACGTCGCGGATCGCCCAGTTCTCCAGGGTCTTGGCGACCATGTCGGCCTGCTTGTTGCCGCGCCGGGTGGCGATCGAGCCGTCGTCGTAGTCGATGTCCTCGGGGTCGACGACGACCTCGATGTTCGGGGAGTGGTCCAGCTCCCGCAGCTCCATCGGGCTGAACTTTGCCTGCGCCGGGCCGCGCCGGCCGAACACGTGGATCTCCAGCGCCTTGTTGGCCTTCAGGCCCTCGTAGACGTTCGGCGGGATCTCGGTCGGCAGCAACTCGTCCGCCGTCTTGGCGAGGATGCGCGCCACGTCCAGGGCGACGTTGCCGACGCCGAGCACCGCGACCTTCTCCGCATCCAGCGGCCAGGTGCGCGGCACGTCCGGGTGGCCGTCGTACCAAGAGACGAAGTCCGCGGCGCCGTAGGAGCCCTCGAGGTCGATGCCGGGGATCGGCAGCGCCCGGTCGGCCATGGCGCCGGTGGCGAAGATCACGCCGTCGTAGAACGCGCGCAGGTCGTCCAGGCCGATGTCGGAGGGGTAGTCCACGTTGCCGAACAGGCGGATCTGCGGCTTGTCGAGCACCTGGTGGAGGGCCGTGATGATGCCCTTGATGCGGGGGTGGTCCGGGGCCACGCCGTACCGGATCAGCCCGAACGGGGCGGGCATGCGCTCGAAGATGTCGATGGACACGCCGGGTTCGGAGGCGACGTCGGACTTGAGCAACGCGTCGGCGGCGTAGATCCCGGCGGGGCCGGATCCGACGATGGCTACCCGCAGAGGGCGGGGCATGAGCGGTTCCCTTCGAGCGACGAACAGGCGACTCGACGGGAAGCCTAAGCTAAGGCAAGCCTAAGTTGGTACCGGGGTCCGGTCTATGGGGCCATAAGGCGCACTTATGGCAGGTCAAAGCCGAACGCGGGGAATACGGGCTCTACGCCGGGCCCAGGGAGCGGCTGCTCCGCCCAGATGACCTTGCCGCCCGGGGTGTACCGCGTGCCCCAGCGCTCCGCGAGCTGCGCCACCAGGAACAGCCCGCGTCCGCCCTCGTCGGTCATCGCCGCGTACCGCAGGTGCGGCGAGGTGCTGCTGCCGTCGAACACCTCGCAGATCAGCCTCCGGTCGCGCAGCACCCGCACACGGATGGGCGCACCGCCGTACCGGATGGCGTTGGTGACCAGCTCACTGAGGATCAGTTCCGTGGTGAACGCCAGCTCCTCAAGGCCCCACTCCGTCAGCCGCCGGCTCACCGCCGAGCGGACCTCGCCGACGGCCGCCGGGTCCGGCCGCACCGGCCACTGCGCGACCCGGTCGGGGCCCAGCGCCCGGGTACGCGCCACGAGCAGCGCGATGTCGTCGCCCGACCGGGACGGCACCCGGGCCTCCAGCACGGCCCGGCAGGTCTCCTCGGGTGAGGGGCCCGCGCTTTCCAGGGCCGTCCGCAGCATCCCGAGGCCCACGTCGATGTCCCGGGTGCGGTCCTCGACCAGCCCGTCCGTGTACAGCACGAGCCTGCTGCCCTCCGCGAGCCCCAGCTCCGCCGTCTCGAACGGCAGCCCGCCCAGCCCGAGCGGCGGGCCGGCCGGCACCTCCGGGAACTCCACGGTGCCGTCCGGATGCACTAGGGCGGGCGGCGGATGCCCGGCCCGGGCCACCGTGCACCGCCGGGACACCGGGTCGTAGACCGCGTACAGGCAGGTTGCGCCCGTGACCGGCGCGACACCGCCCTCGGCCGCCTCGTCCTGGTCGATGCGCCCCACCAGCTCGTCGAGGAGCGCGAGCAGTTCGTCGGGCGGCAGGTCCAGCGCGGAGAAGTTGTGCACCGCCGTCCGCAGCCGGCCCATCGTCGCCGCCGCGTGCAGGCCGTGCCCGACGACGTCGCCCACCACGAGCGCCACCCGGGCACCGGACAGCGGCAGCACGTCGAACCAGTCGCCGCCCACCCCGGCCTGCGCCGGCAGATAGCGGTAGGCGACGTCCAGGGCGTCCTGCTCGGGCAGCCGCCGCGGCAGCAGGCTCTGCTGGAGCGTCACCGCCATGCTGTGCTCGCGCGTGTAACGGCGCGCGTTGTCGATGGACACCGCCGCGCGGGCGACCAGTTCCTCCGCGAGCGCCACCTCGTCCGCGTCGAACGGCTCGGGCCGCTCGGACCGCCAGAAACTCACCACGCCCAGGATCAGCGCACCGGCCCGCAGCGGCACCGTGATCAGGGAGTGGATGCCGTACTCCACGATCTGCCCGGAGCGTTCGGCGTCCTGCGCCCGCCAGCCCGGCGCCCGCCCGAGGTCCGGCTCCAGCACGGTCCGCCCGGTGCTCAGACTCACGCCCTGCGGGGACGTCTCCACGAACCGGATGCGGTCGCCGACCGCGTACAGCGGGGCGTCCTTGCGGATCCCGGCGAGGGCCGTGCGGCGCAGCGCCGCCGACGCGTCGGGCTGGCCGCCGCCGAGCACCGTGTCGAACAGGTCCACGGTGAGGAAGTCCGCGAACCGCGGCACGGCCAGCTCCGCCAGCTCCTCGGCGGTGCGGGTGACGTCCAGGCTGGTGCCGATGCCGACACCCGCCTCGTACAGCATGTCGAGACGTTCGCGGGCCTCCTCGGCACGGCCGGACAGGGCCCGCAGCTCCGTGGAGTCGCGCAGGGTGGCGACGCTGCCGGGCGGGCCGCCGCCGCGGTCCGTGGGCCGCTGGTTGATGGCCAGCAGCCGGTCCTTGACCAGGTGCACCTCGTCCGTGGCGACGCGCCCGGAGGCCAGCAGGTCGGCGGTGTCCGGGTCGAGGGACAGGGCGAGCACGTGCCGGCCCTCGGCGTCGTCGGGCAGGCCGAGCAGGCGGCGCGCCTCGTCGTTGGCGAGCAGCAGCGTGCCGTCGCCGTCCACGATCAGCACGCCCTCCTTGACGGCGTGCAGCACGGCGTCGTGGTGCTCGTACATCCGTGTCATCTCGTGCGGGCCGAGGCCCCGGGTCTGGCGCAGCAGCCGCCGGCTCACCAGCGCGGCACCCGCCGTGGCCAGGGACAGGGCCGCGCCCGCCGTCGCCAGCACCAGCGGCAGCTGACGTGCGGTGGCGCCGCCCACGTGCGCGGTGGTGATACCCGCGGAGACCAGGCCGACGACCCGCCCGTCGGCGGCCCGGACCGGCACCACCGCCTGCACCAGCGGGCCGAGGGTGCCGTCGACCTCCTCGATCACGCTTCGCCCTGCCAGCGCCGGGCCGAGGGTCCCGACGAACTTCCTGCCGATGCGGTCCCGCTCGGGATGGGTGTAGCGGATGCCGTCGGTGTTCATGACGACGACGAAGTCGACCTTCGCCTGCCGGCGGGCCGCCTCCGCGCGGGGCTGCAGCACGGCCGTGGGGTCGGGGGCGTCGAGCGCCTCCCGGGTGCCCGGCGCACTGGCGAACGTCGCGGCGACGGCGAGCGAACGGTTGCGGGCCTCCTCGTCGTTGTCGTGCCGCACCTGGAGCACCAGGGCCGCGACCGCGGACAGCACCAGCAGCAGCACGATCACCACGACGAGCAGGAACACCTGTCCGGCGACGCTGCGTCCGCCCAGCACCGACCGCAGCCCCGGGGCGCGCAGCCACCGGGGCCGCTCCCCGTGCTGCCGCTGCCGTCCGGTCTGCCGGTCCGGCGCACGCCGCGGAGGGCTGCTGGGGCGCCGGGCCGACCGGGTCCCGGAGCGACCCATGAGTCGGACCATGTGCTCATGTCTACACTGCGCTGCCCCAGGAGGCGAGGGGCATCCCCCGCGGTGACGGACCGCGCTCCCGTGGAGTGGCGAACGTCGCGTCCGCGGGACAGCTGACCGGCCGTCCGAGCGGGTAACCGCCCCGGATGGGTGACATCCTTGTCGGTACGTGTTCGTGGACGGACCGGATGCTGGTCGGCAGCGGCTGGTATCCCAGCGGCTGGCGGGACGCCGAGAAGCGGCTGCGGTACTACGCCGGGCGGTTCCGCATCGTCGAGGTGGACGCGAGCTACTACGCCCTGCCGGGCGAACGCAACAGCAGGCTGTGGGCGGAGCGCACCCCGGACGGCTTCGTGTTCGACGTGAAGGCGTTCTCCCTCCTGACGGGGCATCGGACCCGCCCGTCGCTGCTGCCGGACGGCATCCCCGCCGACGCGGGCGACCCGCGCGTCCTGGACGAGGTGTGGGCGCGGTTCGCCGCCGGGGTGGAGCCGCTGCGCCGGGCCGGGCGGCTCGGGGCGGTGCTGTTCCAGTTCCCGCCGTGGTTCCGGCCCGGGCCGCGCGCGCGGGAGTTCCTCGAACAGTGCGCCGCCCGGACTGCCGGATGGCCCGTCAGCGTCGAGTTCCGCCACCCCGACTGGTGGCGGGAGGACCAGCGGGAGGCGACGGCCGGGCTGCTGCGCCGCTGCCGATTCGCCGCCGTCGCGGTGGACATGGCGCCCTCGCTGCCGACGTCCGTCCCGCCGGTCACGCCCGTGACCTGCCCGCGGCTGTCCGTCGTGCGCTTCCACGGCCGCAGCGCGGCATGGGGCACCGGCAGCAAGGAGGACCGGTTCCGCCACCAGTACAGCGATGCCGAGCTGCGCGAGTGGGTGCCCCGCGTGCGCGAACTCGCGGAGCAGACCGGGCAGGTGCACGTGCTGTTCAACAACTGCTGCGGCGACGCGTCCGTACGGGCCGCCGAGCGGATGAGCGAACTCCTGAAGTCCTGACGCCCGTCAGGGCAGGCGCAGGGTGCGCTTGGCGAGTTCGTACGCGGGGAGCATAGCGTCGTGCTCCTCGCTGTCCATTCCGCCCAGGTGCAGGACGACCGGTCCGCCGGGCGTCGCGACGGCGAGCGCGCGCTCCTTCTTCGTCTCGTCGAGAAGCTTGCTCATGTACCGGTACGTCACCTCCGCGCCGTCGAGCCCGCCGCTGGTGAAGGTCCGGTACGTCGCCCCGCTCGCCCCGTCCTCGGCGGCCACGAAGTCCTCCAGTACGGTCCGGGCGTCGCCGGCGCCCGGCTCGCCGGTCCACACGCGCAGGAACCCGATGTGCCCGGCCGGCTTGGCATCGATCTCGCACGCGGCCGTGACAGGGCCCTGGTGCAGGAGCGCGTCGGCGATCTCCTGGGCCAGTTCGGCGTCCGCGCCGTCCCCGCCGTCGGCCGTGGCGTCCACGGCCTCGGCCTCCCAGTCCGCCGCCACGTCGAAGGTCACCGGCAGCTCGCACGCCGAGTCCGCGCCGCCGACCCGGCCGCCGCTCTCGGCGACCCGGGCGGCACCGCCGGCCGCCTGCGACGCGCCCGCCGACGGTTTCGCGTCCGCCGCCTGCGACGCGCCGGCCGACGGCTTCGCGTCCGCCCCGTCGCCGTCCGCCGAACACCCCGTCACAGCCCCCACCAGCAGCGCCGCACAGACCGCCGCCCGTCTCGCGTTCCCCACCCCGACATCCCCTCTCACCTGGAGCCGCACACTGTAGCCGAGGGCGCCGGGCCTCCCGCGGGCACCGTCCGCGCCGCTCAGCCCGCGGCGTGTGCCGGTTGGGTGTCGCGGCTGCCGGGGTGGCGGTGGCGCCAGATCCAGAACACCGCGCTGGACACCAGTGCCCACCCGGCCAGCACCAGGAACGGGAAGGCGTGCTGGTGGCCGGCGAAGTACACGGCCGTGTGCTGGGCGTTGACCGACGCGCCGGGCGGCAGCCACCGGCCGATCGCGCCGAGCGGCGACGGCAGCAGCGGCCAGGACACCGCGCCGCCCGACGAGGGATTGCCCAGCAGCACCATCAGGCCCCAGGTCGGCAGCATCGCCCAGCGCCCGACGAGGGTGTTGAACATGGTGAACACCATGCCCGCGGCGAACATGGTCAGCGCGAGGATCGCCCACGACTCGGCGAAGGGCAGATCGAGCGCCCCCAGCAGCCAGTCCACGGCCGCGGCGATGGCGAACGCGCCGAGCATCGCGTACGCGGCCGTGAACGCGACCCGCTCCGCCGGGGTGAGCGCCCGCGCGTGCACGCTCAGCTGGATCGCGCCGACGAAGCCGATGATGACGGCGGCGAGCGAGACGTAGAAGAGGGCGAGACCGCGCGGATCGCCCTCCTGGAGGGGCTTGATGTCCCTGACGGTGACCGTCACGCCGGTCTCTCTGCCGACGGCAGCCGCCGCGTCGCCGAGTACCTCGGCCACCGTCGCCCCGGACGCGCCCGACAGTTCCACGGCGACGGACCGGCCGCCGCGCCGTACGTCGAAGACCGCGAAGACCTCCTGCTCCTCGACCGCCGCCCGCGCCGGTCCGGCGCCGGGGTAGGGGCGCACCTTCACCGAGGCGTTGAGCGCCTCCTCCATGCCGTCGAGGAACGTCCTGCCGTCCCCCCGCTCGTACGGGCCGACGACCGCGACGGGGATCGAGTGCGGGGCGGGGTCCGCCATGGAGTACGTGTACGACCCGGCGAACAGGCCCGCGGCCGCCGCCAGGATCAGCACCAGCACGCCGGCCGGCAGCAGCGGCGACTCCTTGAACCTCGCCCACCGCTGCTCGCGCGTCGGGGGTTTTCCGTGGACACCGTGAGCATGAGCACCGTGGGGCATGTCGGACATGGGGGACAGGCTAGCTCTGTGGTTCCGCGAACCGGCGGTGGGGCCCGGGGCCCCGTGGCCGGCGGCGGCCGGAGGCGTCCTGCTGGTCGCGGGCTGTGTGCTGCTCCTGCGGACCAGGCGCCGGGCGACGTGACGCCGTTGCGTGTTTGGGCCGCGCCACAGGGTGTACCCGTACCACAGTGACGGAACGGGTGAACCCGGACCGCACCGACCAGAACGCCCCAACGCAGGCCGAGGTGAATGACGGTGGCACGGGACAAGAAGAACAAGGCGAAGATGGACCAGCTCAAGGGCAAGGGCAAGGAGGCCGTCGGCCGCGCGACGGGCAACGAGAGGCTCGAGGCCGAGGGCCGCGCCGACCAGGTCAAGGGTGACGCCCGCCAGGCCAAGGAGAAGGCGAAGGACACCTTCCGGCACTGACGCCGACTTCTCCGGTGAGGGGCCCGTCCACACGGACGGGCCCCTCGCTCGTGCCGTCATGAACGCGCCAGCGGAGGCGGGAAACTGGCGCAATCGAATGTTGCGGATGTGTTTCGGAGCCCGCAGCCTGGCTGCGGGAGCGCTCCCACGTTCCCCGTTCAACATCCCCCATCCACGAACACTCGAGTGATCGAAAGATCCGAAAGAGGAGATCATGGCTTGTCATGCGCATGATCAATTGCGTTTCGACCGGGGCCCCCGCACCCGGCTCGGGCTGCTCCTGAGCGTGCTCACCGCACTGCTCGTGGCTCTCGTCCCGTGGAGCGGCACCGCCGTCGCCCACGGCTCGGTCATCGACCCGGCGACCCGCAACTACGGCTGCTGGCAGCGCTGGGGCAGCGACTTCCAGAACCCCGCCATGGCACAGCAGGACCCGATGTGCTGGCAGGCGTGGCAGGCCAACCCCAACGCCATGTGGAACTGGAACGGCTTGTACCGCAACGGCTCCGGCGGCAACTTCCAGGCGGTCGTCCCCAACGGCCAGCTGTGCAGCGGCGGCCGGACCGAGAGCGGCCGGTACAACGCCCTGGACGCCGTGGGCGCGTGGAAGACCGCGGACGTCACCAGCAACTTCACCGTGAAGCTGTACGACCAGGCCAGCCACGGCGCGGACTACTTCCTGGTGTACGTCTCCCGGCAGGGCTTCGACCCCACCACCCAGCCGCTGACCTGGAACGACCTCCAGCTGGTCGCCCGCACCGGCAGGTACGCCCCCAGCCAGAACTACTCGATCCCGGTGAGCACGTCCGGTTACACCGGCCGCCACGTCGTCTACACGATCTGGCAGGCGTCCCACATGGACCAGACGTACTTCCTGTGCAGCGACGTGAACTTCCGCTGACCCGGACCCGTCCCTGACAGGGATCGGGACCCGGGTTCCGTTCCCGGACCTGGCCCTGGCCCTGTTTCCGGTCCCAGCCAGGCCAGTGCCCCGCCGGACGAGCCGCGTCCGGCGGGGCACTGGTGACGGGAGCGCCGAGGGGCCGAGGCCCGTGGCGCGTCAGTGCGGCATGACCTCCTGGCCCGCCGCGGGCCGGGGTGCCGGCTGCCTGTCCGCCAGCCGGACCATCAGCAGCAGGAGCAGTGCCGCCACGGACGCCAGCGACGCGCACACGGCGGTGAGTCCGGCGCTCCAGGGCGGGGCGAGCATGACCTCCACGGCCCGGGTCAGGGTGGTGGACGGGACCCGGCCCTCCAGCAGGACGACACCGGCCACGCCCGCCGGGACGACGGCACCCGCCGCGAGCAGCCCGGTGCCGGGCCGGAAGGCGACCAGCACGGCCAGCACGACGCACGCCGCGGCAGCGCCGAAGGGCCCGGCGTAGGAGAGGAAGGGCGCGCCGTCACGGTGCGGCGGGAAGCAGGCAGCGGCGCACACCACGAGGGCCGCCGCCGCGACCCAGCTCGGCCAGAACAGCGGCCGGTCGGGCCGGTCACCCGCTATGCGCGGCGACTGGCCACGGGTGCGCATCCGGGGAGCCCTGCCCGTGGCCGGCGGAAGGTTCGGAACGGAGCCGGGCGACAGCCCGCTGCCCGCGGTGGTCTCCCGGTCCGGCGTGGCCGACGGTTCCGGCTGCCGGGCCGCTCCGGCCGTATGACGGCTCTGCTCCTCGCTCAGGCGCCCGATGAGCTCGACGAGTTCCTCGACCGGCCGGCCGGTCGCGGCGGCCCGGACGGCCTCCTCGCCGCAGTGCGGCTGCAGGGGCGCGCGGTGCAGCAGCGCCATCAGACGCGTCACGTCCTCGACGTCGCGGTTCTCGATCGCCGCGCGGATCGTGGCGTCCGCGCTGTCCGCGTCGCGCGGCGGCCGGGTCAGCTCGGCCACCAGCCGGGCGACGTCCTCCACGGGGCGGTCCACGGCGGCCGCCCGGAGCACCTCCACGACGGTCTGCGCGTACTCGGGCGACGCCTCCAGCAGGGTGACGAGGCGGACGACCTCGTCCAGTGGACGGTCGCTGACGGCGGTGTGCACCAGGTCACCGACGGGATCGCGGCGTTCACCCCCGGCCGGTGGCCGGCTCGGAGGGGCCGGGTGGCCGTGGGCGGCCGGCGTGGCGAAGGTGAGAGGTTCGGCAGACGGCGGCGGCGGCGCGGTGACAGCCGTCGCGGTCTGATTCGACGGGGATGTATTGGGGCCAGTGGTCATCTGCGCTCCATGGGGAGTGGTGCGGCCGCCGCTCCTGCGCCCCCGACAAGCGGCACGCGTGTTGCCTAGACCATTCCTAGGCCCGCCCGGTGCGACCTGCCACCCGGGTGACGCAAGGGGGTGACCCCCCGCGGCCCGCACACCCCTGCCTCCGACGACACGGGGAAGGGCGGGCCCCGGTGCTCGCGCTCCGTGGACCCGCCGTCGTGCGCCCGTGCGTCAGGCCGTGTGGAGCCGCAGCCCGTACCGGCCGAGGATCTCGTTGACCGGCTGGAACCACGTCTCGCCGCCGCTGCCGCAGTTGCCCCAGCCGCCGGAGGTGACGCCCTGCGCCTGGTCGCCGCTGATGAAGGAACCGCCCGAGTCGCCGGGTTCGGCGCAGACGCTGGTCTTGGTCATCTGGTGCACCGCGCCCTGGCTGTAGTTGACCGTCTCGTTCTTGGCCAGGACCCTGCCGCAGTGCCAGTGCGTCGTGGACCCCGACCGGCAGACGGACGCACCGACGGGCGCCTCCGCCGAGCCGCGCACCAGCTGGTCGGGCACGGTGCCCCAGCCGAGCACGACCGGCACCGTCCACCAGCCGCTGCCGACGCTGACCCAGGCGTAGTCGTTGTCGGGGAAGGAGGAGCCCTGGAAGGTGCCGATGTACGACCTGTCCCAGCCGTTCACCCCGGCCCCGGCCCGCCCGCAATGGCCCGCGGTGACGAAACCGCCGTGCACCGAGAAGCCGATGGAGCAGCGGACGTTCCCCGTGTAGTAGGGGTCGCCGCCGACGGTTCCGGCGGCGAACGTCCGGGGCGCGGCGGCCGTCTCCTGGACGGTGACCGGACCGGCCTCGCGGGCCCGCTCCAGGAACCGCCGCACGTCCGTGTCCCCGCGCTCGCCGCGGACGACGCCGACGACGACCGTTCCGGCCTTCGGGTCGACGTGCCAGCTGCTCACGCCGGCGGGCGCGGAGAGCTTGTCGATGCGGGCCTTCGCCGCGTCGAGTTCCCTCGCTGTGTGCTCGGCGGTGCGCACGGCGACGCCGGTCGCGCGCAGCTCTCGGACGGTCGCGGGGGAGGCGTCCTCGGTCACGGCGACCGTCAGCCTGCCGGTGGCAGCGTCGAACCACGAGCCGCCGTAGGACGCCCCTGCGGTGCGCCGGGCCTTCGGCTCCAGGGCCGTCGCCTTCTCCTCGGCGGCGAGCCGTGCCTCGGCCTGCGCCGGGGTCAGGCCCAGGTCCCGCTGCATGGCGGCGAGCAGACCGGCCGAGGCCCGCTGCCCGGTGGCGGGGGCCGGGGCGGAGGCGCCGTCAGCTGTGGGGAGGGCCTGTGCGGCGGCCGTGCCGCCGAGCACGAACAGCGCGGTCAGGGCCAGGACGGTGCGTGGCATGCGTCTCACGGGAGGTGCCCTTCTTTGTTCCGGCGAGGTGGGGGTGGAACGGCAGAACAGACTATGAGAGCGCTCTCAGAGCGGAAGTCTAGCCGTTGATCATGGACAGGTCCATGCCAATCAACTGGTCCATGCCCATCGGCTCGCCGGTCTCCGGTGAGCCCCCCGACTCGCGTCAGGACACCGCGGCCCGCGCCGCGTCGAGTTCCTTCTGGAGTTCCGCGTTCACGGCGTTCTGGTGGCCGACGAGGAAGAAATGACCACCGGGGAAGACCTGCATGCGGAACGCGCCCTCGGTGTGCCCCTGCCACGCCGAGGCCTCCTCCAGGGTCGTCCGGGGGTCGGTGTCACCCGTCAGCACGGTGACCGCACACCGCACCCGGCGCCCGGGAGGGCAGCGGTACGTCTCGATGGCGCGGTAGTCACCGCGGATCGCCGGCATGGCCATCCGCAGCAGATCCTCGTCCCCGAGCACCACCGAGTCGGTGCCGCCCAGCAACCGCATCTCGGCGACCACACCGTCGTCGTCCCGCAGATGGACCCGCTCGTCACGCCGGGCCGACGGGGCGCGGCGCCCCGAGGCGACGACCGTACGCGGCGGATTGGCGCCGGACGCCTCCAGCCGCAGCGCCGTCTCGAAGGCGAGGACGGCGCCCATGCTGTGCCCGAAGAACACCGTCGGCTTCCCGCTCAGCCCGCCGATCTCCTCCGCCACCCGGTCCGCGAGCACCCCGATGTCCTCGACGCACGGCTCCTTGCGACGGTCCTGGCGCCCCGGATACTGCAGGGCCACCACGTCCACCTCCGGGGAGAACCGCGCCGAGACCGGGTGGAAGAAGGTCGCCGACCCGCCCGCGTGCGGAAAGCAGACGAGCCGTACGGCGCTGCCGGGGGACGGATGGTAACGGCGGATCCAGGCCGTGGTGGCGTCGTCGGCGATACGCGACATGGCATCCCTCTCCGAAAGGCGTCGTCGGTGCGGCGGCCCGGCGGTGCGTCCGCCCGCCGTCGCCCGGCCGGTGAAGAGGGCTCACGAGCCGCGACACCCCCGCACGCGCCCCCCGCCCGGCCCGGCCGGTCACATTATCCGGCCGGAACCATCGACGCCACCGGCCGAAAGACGGGCATCCCGCCCTGACTTGCTGTTTTAAAGTGACCTCAGCAGTTCAGTTCGAACAGTGGACCTGTGAGGTACTCGCGACCATGCCGACCGAAACGTTTGAGTTCCAGGTAGAGGCCCGTCAGCTGTTGCAGCTGATGATCCACTCGGTCTACTCGAACAAGGATGTCTTCCTGCGGGAGCTCGTCTCCAACGCCTCCGACGCGCTCGACAAGCTGCGCCTCGCCGCCCTCAAGGACGACGCACCCGGCGCCGACGTCTCCGACCTGCACATCGAGATCGACATCGACAAGGACGCCCGCACGCTCACCGTGCGGGACAACGGCATCGGGATGTCGTACGACGAGGTCACCCGGCTCATCGGCACCATCGCCAACTCCGGGACGGCCAAGTTCCTCCAGGAGCTGCGCGAGGCGAAGGACGCCGCCGGGGCCGACGGGCTCATCGGCCAGTTCGGCGTCGGCTTCTACTCCAGCTTCATGGTCGCCGACGAGGTCACCCTGGTGACGCGGCGGGCCGGCGAGACCCAGGGCACCCGCTGGACCTCCCGCGGCGAGGGCACGTACACGCTGGAGACCGTGGACCAGGCGCCCCAGGGCACGGCGGTCACGCTCCACCTCAAGCCGGCCGACTCCGAGAACCAGCTCCATGACTACACCTCCACCTGGAAGATCAAGGAGATCGTCAAGCGGTACTCGGACTTCATCACCTGGCCGATCCGGCTGACCCCCGAAGGGGGAGACGGAGACAAGGCCGAGCCCGAGACGCTGAACTCGATGAAGGCCCTGTGGGCGCGCCCGCGCGACGAGGTGTCCGACGACGAGTACCACGAGCTGTACAAGCACATCAGCCACGACTGGCGCGACCCGCTGGAGACGATCCGGCTCCAGGCCGAGGGCACCTTCGAGTACCAGGCGCTGCTCTTCCTGCCCTCGCACGCCCCGCACGACCTGTTCACCCAGAACTACCGGCGCGGGGTCCAGCTGTACGTGAAGCGCGTCTTCATCATGGACGACTGCGAGGAACTGCTGCCGCCGTACCTCCGCTTCGTCAAGGGCGTCGTCGACGCGCAGGACCTCTCGCTGAACGTCTCCCGCGAGATCCTCCAGCAGGACCGTCACATCCGCATGATGCAGCGCCGCCTGACGAAGAAGGTCCTGGCCACGGTCAAGGACCTGATGACGCAGGCCCCGGACCGCTACGCCACGTTCTGGCGGGAGTTCGGTTCGGTCCTGAAGGAGGGCCTGGTCACCGACTTCGAGAACCGCGACGCGATCCTCGCCGCCTCCTCGTTCGCCAGCACGCACGACGCGGAGCAGCCGACCACGCTCAAGCAGTACGTGGAGCGGATGAAGGACGGGCAGGACGCCATCTACTTCATGACGGGCGGGTCCCGGCAGGCCATCGAGAACTCCCCGCACATGGAGGCCTTCCGCGCCAAGGGCATCGAGGTGCTGCTGCTCACCGACCCCGTGGACGAGGTGTGGGTCGACGCGGTCGGTGAGTTCGAGGGCAAGCGGCTGCGGTCGGTCGCCAAGGGCGAGATCGACCTCGGCGGCGACGAGGACGGCAAGCCCGACGCCGAGAAGGAGAAGCAGGGCGAGGAGTACGCCGCGCTGCTCGGCTGGATGACGGAGCACCTCGGCGAGGACATCAAGGAGGTCCGCCTGTCCTCCCGTCTCACCGTCTCCCCGGCCTGCGTCGTCTCCGACGCGGGCGACCTGACGCCCGCCCTGGAGAACATGTACCGGGCGATGGGCCAGGAGGTCCCCAAGGCCAAGCGGATCCTGGAACTCAACCCGGAGCACCAGCTCGTGAAGGCCCTCAAGCGGGCCTACACGGAACGCGAGGACCGCAGCGAACTCACCGAGACCGCCGAACTCCTGCACGCGCTCGCCGTCCTCGCCGAGGGGGGCCGGCCGAAGGAGCCGTCGCGGTTCGTGAAGCTGGTGGCGGACCGGCTCGAGCGCACCCTGTAGCGGTACGGCACCTGCCCGAGCGGCGCCCGCGGTCGACCCGGGTGCCGCTCAGGGCTTGATGCCGATGGCGCCGTACAGGGCGATGTCCTCGTCCCGGATGTCCTCGCGCGTCGCGGCGGGCCGCCACTGCGGCCACGCCCCGGTGACGCCGCCTGTGCGCCGTCCGCAGCCCTCACCCATCCGGGTTCGGCCAGGAGGAGTTATGGCACACCGCGTTTGCGGTGTCTGCCCGGTCCGCCTCGCCCGCCCGGCCTGCCCGCAATCCGCTCAGTGCTCTGCCGACGACACCGTCAGGCCGAACAGCGACCCGACGGCCGCCGCGAGCCCGCCCGCGCACGCGGCGGCGGGCTCCATGGGCACCGACATCCTGCGCAGTGCCCCGCACAGGACGTCCTCCAGCAGTGCCACCTGTCCGCCGAGCATCCGCGCTCCCGAGGGGCCGTTCGGGTCCCGCCGGGAGAGATGCGTGAGCACTTCCTGCGCGCCGTACTGCAGTTCCTGGAGGGCCTCCCACTGCGCCTTCGGCCCCTTTCCCCGCCTCAGCACCTCGGGCAGCTGCTGGATCAGACGGGTGTGCCACATCGCCAGCGCGCCCTCCATCTCCGCGCGCAGCCCGTCGAGGCAGAGCCGCAGGACGGCAGCGCCCGTCGTCACCCCGACCACCGGAGTGCTCGCCCTGGGAGCGGTCGGCGCCGTGGGTCCGGCGCCCAGGTAGTTGCGCAGGACGACGGGCATGACCTCCGCCTCGGCGGAGGCGGCGCGTTCGTCGGGCGCCAGTACCGCGCATACCGGGGCGAGGCAGTGGGCGGCCTGCTCGGCCGCCGTCTGGCACGCGTAGTCAGTGGGCACGATGCGTTGTTCCTTCCGCCGGGCCGCCTTGCTGCGGTCAGTTCGTGTCCGGTTGCACGCTGTGAGACGGCCGTCGGTTCACCGCAATGGCGGAAAACCGCACATTCACAGGAATCGGGCCGGAACCGTGCACTCCCGCGGCGGCCGTTGGGCATGGCGGTGGCTCACGGCCCGCCGGTGCGGGCGGTTCCGGTTGTCAGTGGCGGCTGTGATCCTGCCCGGTATGGATGAGCTGGAATTCATGCGCGGCCGGGTCTACGGCGCCGACCACGACGACGCGGCGCCCCGGCCCGGGCGCGTGTACGCGGAACTGGTGGGCGGCCCGCTGGACGGGCTGCTCCTGGACGTCACCGACCGCACGGAACGCGAACTGCGCGGCGGGGTCGTCCTGCCGACGGAAATCGGCCGCCACGGCCCCGGCGGCGGCGCCGTGTACGCCCCGCGAGGCCCGGGGGATCGCCGCTTCGACTGGCGGGGGGACGTGCCGTGAAACAGGCCTTGCCGTCGCCAAGGGCACCGGATGCGAGGCCGGGGGAGCGGAGAGCGCGGCGCCGGGACGCGTGGGCGGGACGACGGGATGGAACACCTGCGTGCGGGTCCCCCGGCACTTCCGGGGAACCCGCTCCGCGCGACGGGGCCGGGGCGTCAGATGCCGCAGGTGGGCGCCGACCAGAAGCGGCTGCTGCGGTGGTCGAGGTGGGTGTGGTCGTTGTGGTCCGGGTAGCCCGGGCCGAGGATGCCGTTGAAGCCGTGGTACCGGGCCTGCTTGGCCAGGGTGCACAGGGAGTGCGGTCCGGCGCCGAGGTCGGCGGCGTCCCCGTACAGGTGGCGGCTGCTGCTGGAGCCGCCCACCGCGTCGTTGCAGGCGTACGACCTGAAGCCGCTGGTGACCGTGATGGGCTGGTCGCCGAGCGCGTGCCGCAGGGCCTCCAGCTTCCACATCGTCCGCAGCGCGTTGGCCTTGGCCGTCGCCGCGCTGACCGCGCCGCCCGACCAGGTCGAGTTGCAGTCGTTCAGCTCGGCGTAGCTGAAGTGGATCGGCGTGCAGTCGTCGTCCTGGAGGGCGTACAGCTTGTTGTAGGTGTTGGACCCGGCGATGCCGTCGGCGGCGAGGCCGTACGCCGACTGGAAGCGCTTGAGGGCGGCCGAGGTGGCCGGGCCGAAGCTGCCGTCGACGGCCAGCACGGACCCGTAGCCGGCGTAGCCGCCCAGCCGGATCTGGAGCTGGGTCACGTCGGAGCCCGAGGCGCCCTCGGAGAGGGTGCGGGTCCAGGTGTAGCAGCCGTCGGCGTGCGCGGTTCCCGCGGTGGCGACGGTACCCACCACGGCGCCAGACATGATCATGACAAACGCGACGAGGAGTCGGGCGGTGCGTCTGAGCATGCGATCTCCTGTAGGGGGACGGGAGTTGGGGCTGGGATTCCCAGCCGTGTTACGCGCGTCAACCATGGAGCACGCGGGCTGCGGGACGCAAGGGTGG
Organism: Streptomyces sp. NPDC051207; assembly: GCF_040682395.1. NCBI lineage: Bacteria > Bacillati > Actinomycetota > Actinomycetes > Kitasatosporales > Streptomycetaceae > Streptomyces > Streptomyces sp. NPDC051207. The sequence goes on from NZ_JBFBAX010000052.1 coordinate 18,759, forward strand.
ATGGTGTGAAGGTCTCCGCCCCGGCGCGGTGACTGCGGCGCCGGGGCGGGGACGCGGGGGGGCGGGGCGGTCAGGGATCAGGGACTGGCGCAGGTGATGCTGGTCGGCGCCGCCGGGGAGCTGCCGCCGACGGTGAAGCCGAAGGTGGCGGTGGCGTTGGCCGCGAGGGCGCCGTTCCACTGGGTGTTGCGCACCGTGACGGATCCGCCGGTGCCGGTGTGCACGCCGTTCCAGAGGCTGCTGATGGACTGGCCGGAGGCGAGGGTCATGCCGACCGTCCAGCCGCTCAGCGCGCTGGTGCCGGTGTTGCGGACCGTCACCTCGCCCTGGTAGCCGCCCGACCAGGAGTTGACGATCCGGTGGCTCGCGGTGCAGACGGCGCCCGGGTCGCCGGGTCCTCCGCCCGTGCTGCCGCCGGTCGTGCCCCCGCTGGTTCCTCCGGTGGTGCCTGCTGTCGTTCCGCCGGTCGTGCCTCCGGTGGCGCCGCCCGTCGTGCCGGAGTCGGTGAGCGTGGGGGTCTGCCAGTTCCTCCACTGGGCGAGACTGCCGGACTTGGCGGGCGAGACCCGGAACACCCCGGGAGCGGTGCCCGAGTCGCGGAGGAACCTGGCGATGCTCTGCTGCAACGGCGTCCGCCACTCGGACCTGGTGGCACAGTGCGTGCCGTCCTGGACGTCCGACCAGTACGAGATGTTGGGCCCGGCTCCGAGCGCCTTGTAGACCTCGGCGCCGCCCAGGGCCGCGATGCTCCCGGACCGGGCGCCCAGCCAGTCGACGTGCGGGTTCTCCATGATGAACAGCCCACGCGGCGCGATCATGGCCACCACCTCGTGAGTGTCCACCGGCAGGTTGGCGGGGCTGCTGGTGAAGGAGCCGAACGCGTCGCCCAACCACGGCTGTTCCGAGTAGGCGCTGCTCAGCGGCTGGGCGCCGCTCTCCCCGGGGATCCCGCGGAAGATGCCGGTGCCCGCGCTGCCCGATTCGATCGGCATGGTGAGGTCGATGCGCTGGTCGAACGCTCCGGCCGCGAAGGCGCCCTTCCCGAACCGCGAGCACCCCGTGACCCCGGTCGCGTCGGCCCGCAGAACGCTGCCGCCCGACTGCTCGACGACGTCGATGATCCGGCTCACGCCCCAGGCCCAGGCCACCAGGAGTCCTGCGCTGTTGGAGGAGCCGTGGATGCTGTAGAAGGCGCCCTGCTTGTTGCTGCGGGGTGTGCCCTCCTTGCCGACCGTGTACGGGTCGAAGTTGATGACGGCCGCGCCCGAGGCCTTGATGGTGGCCGTGTCCGCCCCGAGCCCGCCGAGGACGACGACCGCCGGGAACGGGCCGGTCCCGCTCGGCAGTTCGACGCTCGCCGAGAAGGACGCGGTCCTGCCCTGGTGGCTGACGTTCACGGTGATGCCGGTGCGTGAGACCGTCCCGGTCACGCTCTCGGGTTTGCCGGGCTTCTGGCCGTAGACGGACCGTTCCGCCAGTTCCTTGATCTCGGCCCGTCGGCAACGCCAGTCGGCCTTGGTGGAGATCCGCGTGCCGTCCAGCTTTCTGAACGGGTCGGGGAGCAGGGAGTTGGCGGCCGGGGAGCCGGGGTTCGGTACGGGGCAGTCGGCGCCGTCGTCCTCGACGCCGGGCTCGGCCTGCACGGCGGCGGGCACGAGGCTGTCGGCCGCGTGGGCCGTGTCGGCCCGGGGGGCGAGGGTGGTGGTGGCGAGGCCGGCCGCGACGACGAGGGCCAGGGCCGCCCATGGTCGAGACCGCTGTCCGGGCAAGCGCATGAGACCTCCAGGGAGCGGGGGGCGAATAGGTGGGAGCGCTCCCAGGCTAGGAAGAGGTCCAGGGCATGACAACAAGCCGGTGCGAGACGGTTGAGGTTGTCCACTTTCGATTTTCTGTCGAAAGTTCAGTGAACCATTGACCTGTGGGAACCGTGAGAAGTGGCCCCGAGCTTTCGGCGGACGGAGCATACCCTCTCCGCCGAAAGTTTCGATCAATGGTCGACGGGATTTCGGCCCTCTGCGGGCCACTATGTGAAGGGTGCTGTTCCGGCCAATGGGGGTGGCGCCGAAGCGGTCTGGCTCACCCCCCGGGCGGCCGACGTCACCCGGCCGTGGCGCTCTCCGGCTCGGTGTTCTCAGCGCTCCGGGCGACGTCCGGTTCCTCCGCCTCCCAGCGCAGCAGATCGCCCGGCTGGCACTCCAGTACCTCGCACAGCGCGGCGAGTGTCGTGAAGCGTACGGCCTTGGCGCGGCCGTTCTTCAGCACCGCCAGGTTGGCGGGCGTGATGCCGACGCGTTCCGCGAGCTCGCCCACGGACATCTTCCGCTTGGCCAGCATCACGTCGATGTCGACGGCGATCGGCATCAGATCACCTCCGACAGTTCGGCCTGCAGCTGTGCCGCCTCGACGTCCCGTGCGACGGCCTGGGCGAGCAGCATCCGCAGGACGAGCACCACGAGCGCGACCCCCAGGATCGCCACGCCGACCCCGCCGATCAGCAGGACCACGCCCGGGGCGACGGCCTCACCCGGCGCCAGGACGGTCCCCAGGGCGAACACCAGCAGGGCCGCCGCCACGACGGCGCCGGTCACGATGTGCACGCAGCGGAAGGCGGCGTGGGAGAAGACCGTGCCGCGCCGCACCATGGTCACCAGCCGCCACACGCAGACCAGGACGACCTGGGCCGTCACGATGCCCAGAACGATGATCACGAGGACCGGGGTGCGCAGGTGCGCGACGTCCGGATCGAGCTCCCTCATGTCGATGGCCAGCAGTGGCACCATCACCGCCTGGACGAACACCGAGCCGGCCAGCAGCGCCACGAGCACGGCCCGCAGCGCGAGGACCGTCAGCTTTCCCATTGTCTCTCCTTCGATCGAGCCACGATGGAAATCTATCGAAAGTCGATAGGGGGCAGCAAGGGGGGTATCGAAAGTCGATAGATCGCGGCAAGGGGGATGACGAGGGGCCAGGTGTCTCAGCGCGCGGTCGGTGGGTACTCGTCCGGCCACCGCACCAACTACCACCAACCACCGGCAACGACCACCGACAACGTCGACGTCACGGCCCCCGTGGCCGGGATGAAGGAGAGTGCACAGCGATGACGCAGCCGCCCCACGACGAGCCCACCGCCGCGAGCCCCGAGGAACTGCGCGAGCAGATCGAGCGGACCCGCCACGAACTGGGCGACACCGTCGAGGAACTGGCCGCCAAGGCCGACGTCAAGGCACGCGCCCAGGAAAAGGCGGCCGCGGTGAAGGAACAGGCGGCAGCCCTCAAGGAGCAGACGGCCGCGAAGGCGTCGGTGCTGACCGGGCAGGCGAGGGCCAAGGCGGCCGAGGCCGCGCACGTCCTGCAGGACAAGCTGCCCGAGCCGGTCAGGGACAAGGCCGCGGCGGCTGCCGGACAGGCCAGGGCCACGGCCGACCGGGCCGAGCAGGTGTGGCAGGACAAGGCCCCCGAGCCGGTGCGCGACAACCGCACCGTGCTGATCGTCGCCGGTGCCGCCCTGCTCGTCGCCTGCGTGCTGCTGCGCCGAAGCAGGCAGTGAAACAAGCGGGGAAGCAAGCAGGGAAACGAGCGGTGACACACGCAGTGAGGCAAGGGGTGAAGCAAGCCGAGAACCACGCGGGGAAGCCGGTGCGGCGTCGTCCGGGCACCCGGGTGCCGCCGCGCCCCCTCACCGCCGTACGAAAGGCGCTGATCGTGTCTGCTCGTCGCGCGTTGCCCGCGCTGACCGCGGGCGCGGCCACCGGCCTGGTGCTGCTGCTGCGACGTGCCGCGACCCGCTCGTGGCGGGGCGGCAGGCGGCACGGCGCGAGCGCGGCCCGCCCGCCGTGGCGCCGCACCGGGGCCGCCGACCGTCCGGCACCGACGGACCGCGGCCCCCGGGCGCGGGAGGACCAGGAAGCGGCCGAGCTGGTCGAAGAGGCCGAGGAGCACGTGTACCAGTACTGGCAGCGGCTGCGGGCGCAGCAGCCTCCGCCGGACTGAGGCCCCGCAGGGTCCGCGGCGGACAGCCGGGGCATCGCCGCGTCCACGCCGAGCGGCACCCCCGGCTCCGCCTCCAGGAAGCGCCCCGGTCCGCCCGGCGGGAGCAGCAGCGGCGGCGGTGCCCGGAATTGCTCCAGCGCAGCGTCCAGCCGTCCCGGCCCGCCGGCTCGATGCGGGCGACGCAGGCGGTGGTCAGCAGCGGGCCGCCCGTCACCTCCATGATCCGGTCGAGCCTGCGCAGCGCGGTGCCCAGCGCGATGCCCCTGTCGAACGAGAGCGCCCGCAGCATGCTCCGCGTCTGGGACATGGCTGCCGCCGCCTGCATGTCGTGGCCGATGACATCACCGATGACGGCGACGCACGAGCCGTCGTTTCGGCCGCGCCGGGCGGGTGGCGCCGATGGGAGTCGGGTGCCCGTACGTGTCCTTGCGGAGGCACCGCGCGAACGCGGTCTCGCCCTGCGGAAATGACCAACTGGCCCGAAACCGCGCCCGGTTGGTCGATCGCGCGGAGACTGGTGATTTACCCGATGCCGCGCGTCGGGCGGCTGACGAGACTTCGGTGCCTGCTACCCCCCTTCCGCATGGAGGTGCCGATGTCCGGCCCGCTCACGAGACACCCGGTGACCCACCGCCGGCGCACGTCATGGCCACGGCGAGTGGGAGTGCTGATCTGCGCACTCCTGCTCTCGGCCGTGGGAACGGCCTTCGTCCCCGCCGCGGCGGCCGAAGGACCGACCGCCACCACCCGCCACGGCCAGGTACGGGGCAAGGCGGGCGAGACCGCGACCTCCTACCTCGGCATTCCCTACGCCGCGCCGCCCGTGGGGCAGCGCCGCTGGAAGCCGCCCGCGCCGCCCGAGCGCTGGCCGGGCGTCCGGGACGCCACCACCCCCGGCAACCCCTGCATGCAGCGCATCCAGTCCAGCCCCTGGGGCAACCTGGCCGGCCCCGGCACACCCAGCGAGGACTGCCTCTACCTGAACGTCTACACACCCGCCCAGCGTTCCGCGCAGCAGCGGCCGGTGATGGTGTGGATCCACGGCGGCGGCTTCACGGTCGGCTCCGGGACGTTCTACGACGGGAGCAACCTCGCCGCCAAGGGCGACGTGGTCGTCGTCAACTTCAACTACCGCCTCGGCGCGTTCGGTTACTTCGCCCACCCGGGCCTGGCAGCCGAGTCGTCGCTCGGCCTGTCCGGCAACTACGGGTTGCTCGACCAGCAGGCGGCGCTGCGCTGGGTGCGGGAGAACATCGCGGCGTTCGGCGGCGACCCCGGCAATGTCACGATCTTCGGAGAGTCGGCGGGCGGCGGCAGCGTCTGCCAGAACCTGGTCTCGCCCCGCACGATCGGCCTGTTCGACCGGGCCATCGCGCAGTCGGGCTGCGGATTCCCGCTGCCCACCCAGGAGTCGCAGCAGAACAACGGCACCACCTGGGCGAACTCCCTGGGCTGCGCCGACGTGGCCTGCCTGCGCGGCAAGTCCGCCGACCAGCTGCTCACCGCCGCGGCGAGCCCCACGGCACGCTGGGTGCCCAACGTCGACGGCAAGGTACTGCCGCTGCAGGTGCCGGACGCCCTGGAGAGCGGACGCTTCCACCAAGTCCCCGTCCTGCAGGGCACCACCGCCGACGAGGGCAGGCTCACCGTGGCGACGACGTACGACCTGGCCGGCCGGCAGCTCACCGCCGCGGGCTACCCGGCGGCGGTCCGCGCGATCCATGGCGACCGGGCCGACACGATCCTGGCGCGCTACCCGCTCACGGACTACGGCACGCCTGCCGAGGCACTCGGCGCGATCCTCACGGACTCGCAGTTCGCCTGCCTGCAGTCGCGGACCGCGCGCCTCATGGCCGGGCACACCCGCTCCTACCAGTACGAGTTCGCCGACCGCAACGCCATGGACTACCTCGGCCTGCCGATCAGCTTCCCGATCGGCGCCCCGCACGGCTCGGAGATCCGGTACGTCTTCGGCGGCGTCTCGGGCACCCCCGCCCAGAACGCCCTCTCCGACAGGATGATCGGCTACTGGACCAACTTCGCCAGGACCGGCATCCCGTACGCGGCGGACGCCCCGCGCTGGAACCTCTTCCCGAAGGTGCTGACCCTCGCCCCTGAGGGAATCACCTCGGGGACGACGTTCCCGCAGGACCACAAGTGCGACCTGTGGGACGCTCCCGCGACACAGCGCTGACCGGCGGGGGACGGCCCGCGGTGGCCGTCCCCCGACCGTGCAGTCGACATCGAGGGCCGGGCGGATGCACCGGGCGAAGACCGTGCCGGCCAGGATCACGGGGGCGGCGGTGCCGCCGAGGATGCTCAGCAGTGCGTTGCGGCGCCACAGGTGCAGGCCGACGGTGACGGCCAGGGCCGCGAGCGGGGCTGTGGTCCGGGCCGCGGTCACCGGCAGATCGCGCAGGCCCCAGGTGACGGCGGCGGCGGTTGCCCCACCGCCCCGCCCGTGGGGGAGCAGCCCGAACCGGAGTCGTCCGATGTGCGGGGCCGTCCCGCGGAGGGGAGTCTGTGGGGCATGCAGCGAAAGGGCCCGGGGCGCGGGCGCGGCGGTGAGCGGGACGTCGAGGCGGTGATTGACGAGTTGTACGTCACGCTGCCGTCGCAGTTCGTCGCGCGCCGTGCGGAACTGGCCGTCGCCGCCAGGACGGCGGGCCGCGCCGAGGATGCTCGCCGTATCCGCGCCGCGCGGCGGCCGACCACGGCGGCCTGGGCGGCGAACCTCCTGCTGCGTTCCGCGCCCGAGGAGAGCGGGCAGTTCCTGGAACTGGGGCGAGAACTGCGCGAGGCCTACCGGACGCTGGACCCCCAGGGGCTCAAGGAACTGTCCGCGCAGCGCCGGCGTGTCGTCGCCGCGCTGTCGCGGGAAGCCGCCGGGTTCGCCCGGGAGGCGGGGCTGCGCCTGTCGGCGGCCGTGCAGCAGGAGGTCGAATCGACCCTGCAGGCGGTGCTCGCCGACCCGGAGGCGGCGGACCGCTGGGCCACCGGCCGCCTCGAAGCCGCCCTCACACCGCCGTCGGACTTCCTCTCCGGCAGCGGACCCGTGCCGAGGGCCCGGCCCAGGTCCGCCCCGGCCGAGGCGGCACCGCGCCCCGCCCGGCGGCGCGCGGACACCCCCGCTCAGCGGCCGACGAGGGACGAACTCGCCGAGCGGCGCCGCCGGCGGCAGGAAGAACTCGGCCGGGCGCGTGAGGCGGCCGAGGCGGCCGAACGGCAGGCCCGGGACCGGCGTGCGGAACACGCGGACGCCGAGGAGTCCCTGCGCCAGGCACGGGACCGTCACGACGAGGCCGAACGGCAGCTCGCCGCCGCTGAACGACGACTGGAACAAGCACGCGAGGAACTCGAGCGCACCGGCCACGAACGGCACCGGGCCGAGGAACGGCACCGCTCGGCCGCCGACGCCCTGGCCCGCGCCGAGCGGGAGGCGCGCGAGGCCGCGAAAAAGGCCGAGCGACTGGCCGGATCCCGCCGCAGCTGACCGGCGGCCCGCCCGGTTCCCACCGCACGGTCACGTCCCGCGGCGCGGCCGGCGGAGCCCGCGTCGCGGGAGCGGCCGTCGTTCCCGCCGGTGTCGCCACGACCCGGTGGCGCGGGCGGCGCGGCACCGAAGGCGCAGACGCCATGCGGCCCGCCCCCACCGGACGCTGTTGGTTAATCCGGGCCGAGCGTGACGTCGGTCTTCACGATCCAGTTGTGGTCGTGGAGACCGACGTTGTCGTGTGGGGCGGGGTATC
>NZ_JBFBAX010000053.1:0-23951 GCF_040682395.1 Streptomyces sp. NPDC051207
ATACCCCGCCCCACACGACAACGTCGGTCTCCACGACCACAACTGGATCGTGAAGACCGACGTCACGCTCGGCCCGGATTAACCAACAGCGTCCCGATTCCCCCGGGGGCGGGCCGTTCACCGTTTCCGCCCCGGACGCGGCAGCCAGGCCTTTCGCCCCGGACGCGGTACCTACGCCGTGCGGACCGGCCGCGCCGCGTCCGCCGCCCGGGACGGCCCACCGTCGAGGACGACGGTCTCCTCCGCGTCGAACTCCACGCCGACCACGTCCCCGACCTCCGGCGCCGCCCGCAGCGCGCACGCGGCTTCGAGGCGCGGCGCGTTCTCCGGCTGAAGCTGTACGGCGACATGGGTGCCCTTGAAGGTGCGGGCGGCCACCGTGCAGCGCAGGCCGTCGGCGGGGGGCACCAGGCGGACCCCGGCGGGCCGCACGAGCAGCGCGCGCGGGCCCTGCGGCGCGCCCGCCGGGACGGGCACCTTGCCCCAGGGCGTGTCCGCGGCCTCTCCGGTCACCGCGCAGTCGGTCACGTTGTCGAAGCCGAGGAAGCGGGCGACGAAGGCGTCGGCCGGCCGCTGCCACACCTCGAGCGGCGTCCCGGACTGGGCGATCCGCCCGTCCCGCATGACGACGACCCGGTCGGCGAGCGCGAACGCCTCACCCTGGTCGTGGGTCACGGCGAGCACGGTGGTGCCCAGCCGGCCGAACAGTTCCCGCAGTTCCACGACGAGCCGCTCGCGCAGCGACCGGTCGAGCTGGCCGAGCGGTTCGTCCAGCATCAGCAGCCGCGGCCGGGGCGCCAGCGCGCGGGCGAGCGCGACCCGTTGCTGCTCACCGCCGGACAGCGCGGCGACGGCCCGCCGTCCGGCGCCCGGCAGGCCGACGAGTTCCAGCAACTCCCGTACGCGGGTGCGCTGTTCGGCCTTGGACGCGCCGTGCATGCGCAGCCCGAACGCGACGTTGCCGCCGACGTCCCGCTGCGGGAACAGCTGGTGGTCCTGGAACATCAGCCCCACCCCGCGCCGGTGCGCGGGCACCCCCGCCTGGTCGCGCCCGTCCAGCAGCACCCGCCCGGCGTGCAGCGGCTGGAGCCCGGCGACGGCCCGCAGCAGCGTGGACTTGCCGCTGCCGCTGGGCCCGAGGACGCACACGATCTCGTGCTCGGCGACGTCCAGGCCGACCGCGTCGAGCACGGGCCGACCGCCGAGCCGCACGGTCGCGGCTTGCAGGCTCAGCAGCATCAGAACTCCCCGGTCCGGTCGGTCCGCAGCCGCTCCAGCACCAGCAGCGCCACGGCGCACACGATCATCAGAATCGTCGAAAGGGCCATCGCCTGGCCGTAGTTGAGGTCCCCGGGCCGTCCCAGCAGCCGCGCCACCGCCACCGGCAGCGTCGGACGGTCGGGCCGCGCGATGAACACGGTCGCCCCGAACTCGCCGAGCGACACCGCGAAGGCGAACCCGGCCGCGATCAGCAGCGCCCGCCGCACCAGCGGCAGGTCCACCTCGCGCCACACCCGCCACGGCGACGCGCCGAGCACGGCGGCGGCCTCCCGCAGACGGGCGTCCACCGCGCGCAGCACGGGCAGCATGGTCCGTACGACGAAGGGGACGCCGACCAGCGCCTGGGCGAGCGGCACGAGGATCCAGGAGGCCCGCAGGTCGAGCGGTGGCTCGTCGAGCGCGATGAGGAACCCGAAGCCGACCGTCACGGCGGACACGCCGAGCGGCAGCATCAGCAGCGCGTCGAAGCCCCGCACGAACGCCCCCGCGTCCCGCCGGGTCAGCGCGGTGGCGGCGAGAGCGCCGATCACCACGGCGATGGCGGTGGCGGCGACGGCGTACTGGAGCGAGATGCCGACGGCCTCGATCGGCGGGACGAGGAACACTCCGCCGTCCTCGCCGGTCAGCGCCCGATAGTAGCCGAGCCCCGGCGCGTCCAGGGAGCGCCGCACCAGCACGGCGAGCGGCAGCACGAGCAGCACGCCGACGGTCGCCACGACGCCCGCGAGCAGCGCCCACTGCCCCGCGCCGTGCGGCCGGCGGGCGGTCACCGAGGCGTCGACCAGCCGCAGCGCGGTCTCCCGGCGCCGTACGGTCCAGGCGTGCAGGGCGAGGACGGCACCGAGGGCCACGAACTGGATCATCGTCAGGACGGCCGCCGTGGACAGGTCGAAGATCTCCGACGTCTGCCGGTAGATCTCGACCTCCAGCGTCGAGAAGGTGGGCCCGCCGAGGATCTGGACCACACCGAACGACGTGAAGGTGAACAGGAAGACCATGAGGGCCGCGGCGGCCACGGCGGGCGCCAGCGCGGGCAGGGTGACCTGCCGCCAGGCCCGCAGCCGCGAGGCGCCGAGCATCCGCGCGGCCTCCTCCTGCCGCGGGTCGAGCTGGGCCCACAGCCCGCCGACGGTCCGTACGACGACGGCGTAGTTGAAGAAGACGTGGGCGAGCAGGATCGCCCACACGGTGGTGTCGAGCCGGACGCCCCACAGTTCGTCCAGGAGCCCGCCGCGGCCGACGAGCGCCAGGAACGCCGTACCGACGACGACCGTCGGCAGCACGAACGGCACCGTCACGAGTGCCCGCAGCACCTGCTTGCCCCGGAATGCGAAGCGCGCGAAGACGTACGCGCCGGGGAGCGCGATCAGCAGCGTGAGCGCCGTGGAGACGAACGCCTGCCAGGTGGTGAACCACAGCACGTGCCGGACGCCGGGCTCCTGGAGCACGTCGGCGATCCGGCCGAGGTGCCAGCCCTCGCCGGTCTTCAGGCCGCGCGCGACGATCGCGGCGACCGGGTAGGCGAAGAAGACCGCGAAGAACGCGACGGGCAGGGCCATCAGCCCGAGCCGCGCCGCGTTCCCGCGTCGCCGTGCGGCGGCCCCGGTCACTTCAGGACGAGCGAGGTCCACGACTTGACCCACTGGTCACGGTGACCGGCGATCTTCGCCGGCTCCAGGGTCTGCGGGTCCTTCGCCTGCGGCCCGAACCTGGTGAACTCCTCGGGCACCTCGGCGTCCTCGCGCACCGGGTACACGAACATGTTCAACGGCATGTCCTCCTGGAACCGCTTGCTGATCAGGAAGTCCAGCAGCGCCTTGCCGCCCTCGGGGTTCTTGGCGTTGCTCAGCAGCCCCGCGTACTCGACCTGCCGGAAGCAGGTGCCCCCGGCGACACCGGTCGGCGCGGTGCCGGGCCTCGGGTCGGCGAAGACGACCTCGGCGGGCGGCGAGGACGCGTACGACACGACGAGCGGCCGGTCGCCCTTGGCCTTCCTGCCGCCGGCCGAGCCGGAGAACTCCTCGTTGTAGGCCTGCTCCCAGCCGTCGACCACCTTCACGCCGTTGGCCTTGAGCTTCTTCCAGTAGTCCGGCCAGCCGTCGTCGCCGTACTTGGCGGCGGTGCCGAGCAGGAAGCCCAGGCCGGGCGAGGAGGTGGCGGCGTTCTCGGTGACCAGCAGGTTCTTGTACTGCGGCTCGGTCAGGTCCTCGAAGGTCTCGGGCGGGGTCAGCTTGTGCTCGCTGAACCAGGCCTTGTCGTAGTTGACGCAGATGTCGCCGGTGTCGACGGGCGTGACGCGGTGCTTGCCCTCGTCGGCCCGGTACTGCGGGGCGATCCGCTCGGAGTCCTTCGGCTCGTACGGCTGGAACAGGCCGTTGTCGAGCGCGCGGGAGAGCAGGGTGTTGTCGACGCCGAAGAGGACGTCACCCTGCGGGTTGTCCTTGGTCAGGATCGCCTTGTTGACGGCGGTGCCGGCGTCGCCGTCCTTGAGGACCTTGACCTGGTAGCCGGACTCCTTCTCGAAGGCGGCGACGACGCTCTTGGAGGCGGCCCACGAGTCGTGGCTGACCAGGGTGACGGTCTTGGAGCCGCCGGAGGACGCCCCGTCGTCTCCGGACGAGCCGCACGCGGCCAGGCCGCCCGCCATGCCGAGCCCGACGACCGCGGCCGTCAGCCGCTTGATGGTGATGTTCACGGAAATTCCTCCTGGGGTTGACCAGGAAGAGACGCGGCCCTGCCCGCGACCCCTGGGGGTCCGCGGGCAGGGCGCAACAGCTCGAGTGATGACCGATCTCCCTACCCAGAATGACCTGGGCGAGGTTCGGAGGGTCTGCGGCCGGTACCGCACTCTCAGCGCTGTGGCGCTCCCCTGTCGGAATATGCAGATGTTCGTACTGCTGGTCAGGTTACCTCTCGGTGGCGGCGAGCTGACCACACGCCCCGTCGATCTCCTGGCCACGGGTGTCCCGGATGGTCACCGGCACACCGTGCGCGGCGATCGCCTCGACGAACGCCTTCTCGTCCTCGGGCCGCGAGGCGGTCCACTTGGAGCCGGGCGTCGGGTTCAGCGGGATCAGGTTGACGTGCACGGGCCTGCCCCTGAGCAGCCGGCCGAGCCGGTCGCCACGCCACGCCTGGTCGTTGATGTCCCGGATGAGCGCGTACTCGATGGACAGCCGCCGCCCGGACTTCTCCGCGTACGCGAACCCGGCGTCGAGGACCTCGCGCACCTTCCACCGCGTGTTGACGGGGACGAGGGTGTCGCGCAGTTCGTCGTCGGGGGCGTGCAGCGAGATCGCGAGCCGGCACTTGAAGCCCTCGTCGGAGAACCGGTGGATCGCCGGGACGAGACCGACGGTCGACACGGTGATGCCGCGCTGCGACAGCCCGAGCCCGTCCGGCTCGGGGTCGGTGAGCCGGCGGATGGCGCCGACGACGCGGCTGTAGTTGGCGAGCGGCTCGCCCATGCCCATGAAGACGATGTTGGACAGCCGGGCGGGCCCGCCGGGCACCTCACCGTCCCGGAGCGCCCGCATCCCGTCCACGATCTGGTGGACGATCTCGGCGGTGGACAGGTTCCGGTCGAGGCCTGCCTGCCCGGTCGCGCAGAACGGGCAGTTCATCCCGCAGCCCGCCTGGGAGCTGATGCACATGGTGACCCGGTCCGGGTAGCGCATGAGCACCGACTCGACGAGCGTCCCGTCGAACAGCCGCCACAGCGTCTTGCGGGTGGTCCCCTGGTCGGTCGACAGATGCCGCACGACCGTCATCAGCTCCGGGAGCAACGCCTCCTGAAGCCTGGGCCGGGCGGCGGCCGGGATGTCGGTCCACTGCTCCGGCTCGTGCGCGTACCGCGCGAAGTAGTGCTGCGAGAGCTGCTTGGCACGAAACGGCTTCTCACCGATCGCGGCAACAGCCTCCTTGCGCTCGGCAGGCGTGAGATCGGCAAGATGCCGCGGCGGCTTCTTGGCTCCGCGCGGGGCGACGAAAGTAAGTTCTCCGGGCTTAGGCATGGCTGTACCAGTGTCGCAGATCCACGGAGGCCGCCCGCCGGGCCGCCGGACCGGCGTCCCGCAGGCGGGTCAGAAGGAGTCGCCGATGAGTTCCATCACCGAGCGCAGCAGCGTCTGGCGGTGCCTTCTGCAGTACTTCCACCTCCGCCTCCGCACCCGCACCCACGGCTGTCGCACCGCCACCCCGCACGGTCTCGTCCGTCTGCCCATCCCGCTCTCCCCGTTGTGTGCGCTCATGACGCAGGCTCGCCGTCCCAGAGGACGACGAGCCTTCACCGACGGTTGCGGTACCGAGACGTCAGCCGGACCCCACGAACAGCACCAGCAGCAGCCACACCACGGGCGCGGTGGGCAGCAGTGAGTCCAGCCGGTCCATGATGCCGCCGTGCCCGGGCAGCAGCGTGCCCATGTCCTTGATGCCGAGGTCCCGCTTGATCATCGACTCGCCGAGGTCGCCCAGCGTGGCGCTGGCCGCGACCGCGAAACCGAGCAGCAGGCCCTGCCACCAGGTGCCGTCGTCGATCAGGTACTGCATGCACAGCGCGCCCGCCACCATCGCGAACGCCACCGCGCCGAGCAGCCCCTCGCGGGTCTTGCCGGGGCTGATGCGCGGCGCCAGCTTGTGCCGGCCGAACCGCCAGCCCACCGCGTACGCGCCGGTGTCGCTGACCACCGTCAGCAGCAGGAACGTCAGGACCCGCAGCGACCCGTCGTCGGCGGTGAGCATCATCGCCACGAACGTCGCCAGGAACGGCACGTAGAACGCCGCGAAGACGCCCGCGGTGACGTCCTTGAGGTAGCCCTCCGGCGGTTCCGTCATGCGCCAGACCAGCACCGCCAGCGCGGTCAGCGCCATCGCCACCCACGCGCCCTCGGCACCGCGCACATAGCCCGCGACCACCATGGCCGCGCCGCCGACCGCCAGCGGCACGAGCGGCGCCTTGATGCCCCTGCGCTCGTCGAGCCGCTTCGTCAGCTCCCACAGCCCGACGACGACGGCGACCGCGACGACACCCACGAACACGGCCTTGACGACGAACAGCGACGCGACGATCACCACGCCGAGCCCGACACCGACCCCTATCGCGGCACCCAGGTCACGGCCCGCGCTCTTCTTGTGCGGCTTCGGCGCCGGCTGCGGGGCGTCGGGCATGGGCTCCGGATTCTGCGGCACCTCCCCGTACGGGTGTGCCCGCGGCGTCTCGTCGCGGAACAAGGGGCCGCTCAGCCGAGCGGCCCCCCGGTCGTCATCCTGGTCTCCGCCGTGATCGGGTACGTCGGGCACGATGGGCATGGGACGAGTCTGCTGCGCGTCGTGCGCGTCGTACGAGGGACCCGCCGGGGCAGTCCCCTGGACATGCCCCGGGGCATATCCCTGGCCGGGGCCCCGGTCGGTGGGCCCCCAGTACCCGGCTTGTGGCGGCGCGCCCCAGGAAGAGTCGTTCATCAGACCTCGAGCAGCTCCGCTTCCTTGTGCTTCAGGAGCTCGTCCACCTGCGCGACGTACTTCGCGGTGGTGTCGTCGAGCTCCTTCTCCGCACGGCGGCCCTCGTCCTCGCCGACCTCGCCGTCCTTGACCAGCTTGTCGATGGCGTCCTTGGCCTTGCGGCGCACCGAGCGGATGGAGACCTTGGCGTCCTCACCCTTGCTCTTGGCGACCTTGATGTACTCGCGGCGGCGCTCCTCGGTGAGCTCGGGGAACACCACCCGGATGATGTTGCCGTCGTTGCTCGGGTTGACGCCCAGGTCGGAGTCGCGGATCGCCTGCTCGATGTTGCGCAGAGCGCTCTTGTCGAACGGGGTCACCACGGCCATGCGCGGCTCGGGCACGGAGAACGAGGCCAGCTGGTTGATCGGCGTCGGCGCGCCGTAGTAGTCGGCCACGATCTTGTTGAACATCGCCGGGTGCGCACGGCCGGTGCGGATCGCGGCGAAGTCCTCCTTGGCGACCACGACGGCCTTCTCCATCTTCTCCTCGGCCTCGAGGAGGGTCTCTTCGATCACCACTTGCTCCTGCGTGTCTTGAGTAGGCCCGGCTGCGGTTCCTTGTCGGGGCGGCGGCCGGCTGCGTCGCGTCTTCTTCCTGCACGGTTCCCGACCGGCAGGACATTGTCCATCCCCCGGCCGGTCAGTCCCGGCTTCCTTGGTCACCCACAAGCGTGCCGATCTTCTCACCCTTGACGGCGCGAGCGATATTGCCCTCCGACAGAAGCTCGAAGACGACGATCGGCAGCTTGTTGTCGCGGCACAGCGTGATCGCGGTGGCGTCGGCGACCTTCAGATCGCGCGTGATGACCTCCCCGTAGCCGAGGTGGTCGAACTTCACCGCGTCGGGGTTCTTCTTCGGGTCGGAGTCGTAGACCCCGTCGACACCGTTCTTGCCCATCAGCAGCGCCTCGGCGTCGATCTCCAGAGCGCGCTGCGCGGCGGTGGTGTCGGTGGAGAAGTACGGCATGCCCATACCGGCGCCGAAGATGACCACGCGGCCCTTCTCCAAGTGGCGCACGGCGCGCAGCGGGATGTACGGCTCGGCGACCTGCCCCATGGTGATCGCGGTCTGCACGCGGCAGTCCACGCCCTCCTTCTCCAGGAAGTCCTGGAGGGCGAGGCAGTTCATCACGGTGCCGAGCATGCCCATGTAGTCGGAGCGGGCCCGGTCCATGCCGCGCTGCTGGAGTTCCGCGCCGCGGAAGAAGTTGCCGCCGCCGATGACGGCCGCGATCTGTGCCCCGTCGCGGACGACCGCCGCGATCTCACGGGCGATGGCGTGCACCACGTCGGGGTCGACCCCCAGGCCCCCGCCGCCGGAGAAGGCCTCTCCGGACAGCTTCAGCAGAAACCGGCCGGGTACTTTGCCGTCGTCGCTCTTCTGGGCCTTGGTGCTCATGGGAACTCGCCTCTTTTACGTGTCGCACATACGAAGAAGGCCATTGCCGGTGGGGCGTGGTTCGCATCCCATGCTCGGCAATGGCCTCCTCGTCAGATCTGCTGTCGCCCGCACCACGCGCGTGCGGAATGGCTTCCGCGGGCGGCATGGCCGACTGCACTCGACCCTATAGGGGCCGGGTACCGGTCGCGGTACGGACTCAGATGCCGACCTTGATGCGCGTGAAGCGCTTCAGGGTGACACCGGCCTCGTCCAGGACCTTCTGGACGGACTTCTTGTTGTCGAGCGCGTACGGCTGGCCCAGCAGCGTGGCGTCCTTGAAGAAGCCGTTGAGGCGACCCTCGACGATCTTCGGCAGGGCGGCCTCGGGCTTGCCCTCGGCGCGGGTGGTCTCCTCGGCGACGCGGCGCTCGGTCTCGACGACGTCGGCCGGCACGTCCTCCTTGGAGAGGTACCTCGGCGCGAAGGCGGCGATGTGCTGGGCGACGCCCTTGGCGACCTCCGCGTTCGGCTTGTCGAGCTCGACGAGGACACCGATCTGCGGCGGCAGGTCGGGCATCGTGCGGTGCATGTACGCCGTGACGTAGCCGTCGGAGAACTGCGCGAAGCGGTCCAGGACGATCTTCTCGCCAAGGTTGGCGTTGGCCTCGTCCACGAACGCCTGGACGGTCTTGCCGGCCTCGATCTCGGAGGCGAGCAGCGCCTCGATGTCCGCCGGGGAGGTCTTGGCGACGTGCTCGGCGATCGCCGTGGCGACCGACTGGAACTTCTCGCCCTTGGCGACGAAGTCCGTCTCGCACTTCAGCTCGACCAGGACGCCGGAGGAGTTGTCGTCGGCGATGATCGAGACGACCGCGCCGTTCTCGGCGGAGCGGCCCTCGCGCTTGGCGACGCCCTTCTGGCCCTTGATACGGAGCGCCTCGACGGCCTTCTCGACGTTGCCCTCGGCCTCGTCCAGCGCCTTCTTGCAGTCCATCATGCCGGCGCCGGTGAGCTCGCGGAGCTTCTTGACGTCGGCGGCGGTGTAGTTCGCCATGAGTCTGTGTGTCTTTCTGAAGTCTGGAAGATCGAAGATCTACGGAGTCTGCCGTCCACGTCCAGTGGTACATCCGTGGGGACCGTGGACCGCTGACACACCGCTGACCTACGGGTGAACGGCGGGAGCGGACTTCATGTCCCCGCTCCCGCCGTCAACACCGACACTGACGGGTCAGGCCTGCTCGGCCTCGGCGGCCGGAGCCTCGGCGGCGGGCTCCTCGGCGGGCTTCTCGGCCTCGGCCTCGGGCGCTGCCTCAGCCTCGGGCGCTGCCTCGGCGGCGGGGGCGGCCTCGGCGGCCGGGGCCTCGTCGGCCTTCTTGTCGCCCTCGAGCAGGTCGCGCTCCCACTCGGCGAGCGGCTCGCCCGCGGCCTTCTCGCCCTTGCCCTCGGTCGCCACGCCGGAACGGGCGATGAGGCCCTCGGCGACGGCGTCCGCGATCACGCGGGTGAGCAGGGTGACGGAGCGGATCGCGTCGTCGTTGCCCGGGATCTTGTAGTCGACCTCGTCGGGGTCGCAGTTGGTGTCGAGGATGGCGACGACCGGGATGTTGAGCTTCCGGGCCTCGCCGACCGCGATGTGCTCCTTCTTGGTGTCCACGATCCAGACGGCGCTGGGCACCTTCTGCATCTCGCGGATACCGCCGAGGGTCTTCTCCAGCTTGGCCTTCTCGCGGGAGAGGACGAGCAGCTCCTTCTTGGTGAGGCCGGAGGCGGCCACGTCCTCGAAGTCGATCTGCTCAAGCTCCTTGAGGCGCTGCAGACGCTTGTAGACGGTCGAGAAGTTGGTGAGCATGCCGCCCAGCCAGCGCTGGTTGACGTACGGCATGCCGACGCGGGTCGCCTGCTCGGCGATGGCCTCCTGCGCCTGCTTCTTCGTACCGACGAACATGACCGTGCCGCCGTGGGCGACGGTCTCCTTGACGAACTCGTAGGCGCGGTCGATGTACGACAGCGACTGGAGCAGGTCGATGATGTAGATGCCGTTGCGCTCCGTGAAGATGAAGCGCTTCATCTTCGGGTTCCAACGGCGGGTCTGGTGACCGAAGTGGACGCCGCTCTCCAGCAGCTCCCGCATCGTGACGACGGCCATGGCCGCTCTCCTCGTGTTTCTCGGTTGTGCCGCGGAAACCGGACGGCTTCCGCGCCTGACGCCCGCGTGCGCCGTGCCGCGAAGGACCGAGAGGCGCTGACACCTGGACACCGGCTCGCGCCGGGCCCCGGTGTCGGGGCGTGCGAAGTCGACCCGGTGACCCGGATCGCCACCAGAAGTGTACGGGACCCGGAAGCCACCGGGTGACGCCGATACCCACAACGCGGCGGTTGTCCACAGGCCCGAGCGCCGACCACCGAACGTGCGGCACGGTTCCTGACATGCGAACGAGGCGATACGGGTGGCCGGGTACGGGGTTGCTGTGGATGTTGACGGGGGCGGTGCTGGGGACCGCGGTACTGACGGGAGCGCCACTGACGGGGGCGGCTTGGGCGGGGGCGGCTCGGGCGGGCAGCCCGGGACCGCTGGTGCCGGCCACCGCATCGGCCCCGGCCGCGTCGGGGCCCGGGGCGCCAGGCCCAGGGCTACCGGGCCCGGGAGTACCGGCCGTGGGCAGGGCCTGGCCGGTGGGCCTGCGCCCCGTGGTGCTGCGCGGCTGGGACCCGCCCGCCACGCCGTACGGCAGGGGCCACCGGGGCGTCGACCTGGCGGCCCCACCGGGCGCACCCGTACGGGCCGTGGCCCCGGGGCGGGTCTCCTTCGCGGGCCGGGTCGCGGGACGCGGAGTGGTGTCGGTGGAGCTGACGGGCACGGGCACACCCCCACTGCGCACGACGTACGAACCGGTGCGGCCGTCGGTGCGGGAGGGCACCGAGGTGGCGGCCGGCGACATCGTGGGCACGCTGGACCCGTCCGCCCACTGCGGCGGCCCCGCCTGCCTGCACTGGGGCCTGCGCGCGACAGACACCTACCTGAACCCGCTGGCCCTGCTCCCACCGTGGCTGGCGGGCAACACACCACCGAGACTCCTCCCGGTACTGGGAGTGCCTCTACCGGAGTGACACCGGACGCACGGCGTCGAGGCCGGCGTGGGGACGGCACAGCGACCGCGACGTCAGCCGCTACGCCGAGCCGTCGGCACCCCGCCGGACGCCGCTCTCACCCCCGCACGCCTCCCAGCACCATCGACACCGCCGCCTCCGTCACGACCCCCGGCTCCTCCGCCGCTCCCAGCTCGATGCGGCGTACGGCCGCGTCGACGACGCCTTGGAGCAGCAGGGCCGCCAGGCGCGGCTCGGCGTGGCCCAGCTCCTCCAGCGCTTCGACGATCATCGCGATCAGCGCGCCGTGCGCCGCCCGGATCCTCTCCCGTGCCCCGGGGTCCAGCTCGCTCGCGGAGATCGCCACGACGGCCCGGTGCCGCCGGTCCCCGACCAGCTCCAGCTGCTTGCGGACGTACGCCTCGACCTTGGCCTCGGGCCCGTCGGCCCGGTCCATCGCCGCCTCGACCTCGGCCGCCCAGAGGGGGAAGTCGACCTGGCACAGTTCCTCGACCACGGCCGCCCGCGAGCGGAAGTACTCGTACACGGACGAGCGCGCGAGCCCCGTGCGCTCGGCGAGGGCCGGGAAGGTCAGCGCCTCCGTCCCGCCCTCGGACAGCAGGGAGCGTGCCGCGTCCAGCAGGGCGGCTCGCTGCATCGACCGGTGCTCGGCCACGGAGGCCGCTCGAATCCTTGGCACGCCGTCCAGCTTACGGAGGGACCGCTCCCGGTGGGAGAGACACCGGCCGGACTGTCCTCTTCCGGCCGGATCAGCGGCCGAAGCCGGCCAGCTTCGCCCGCAGCTGCAGGACCGACTTGGTGTGGATCTGGCTGACGCGGCTCTCGGTCACCCCGAGCACATTGCCGATCTCGGCGAGGGTGAGGCCCTCGTAGTAGTACAGCGTGACGACGGTCTTCTCCCGCTCGGGCAGGGTGTTGATCGCCCGCGCCAGGAACCGCCGCAGCTCCCGGTCCTCGGCCACTTCGACCGGGTTGTCGGCGGTGGTGTCCTCCAGGGTGTCCATGAGGCTGAGCCGGTCGCCGCCCTCGCCTCCGACGTGCAGCAGCTCCTCCAGCGCGACCACGTTGGCCAGCGACAACTGGCTGAACACCGCGTGCAGGTCGTCCACCGCGATGCCCATCTCGGTGGCGACCTCGGTCTCCGAGGGGGTCCGCCGCAGCCGGGCCTCCAGGGTCGCGTAGGCGCGCTCGACGTTGCGGGCCTTCTGCCGCACCGAGCGCGGGATCCAGTCGAGCGCCCGCAGTTCGTCGATCATGGCGCCGCGGATCCGGGTGATCGCGTACGTCTCGAACTTGATCTCCCGGTCGATGTCGAACTTCTCGATCGCGTCGATCAGCCCGAACACTCCGGACGAGACGAAGTCGGCCTGTTCCACATTGGGCGGCAGGCCGACGCTGACCCGTCCCGCGACGTACTTCACGAGCGGCGAGTAATGGAGGATGAGCTGCTCCCGCAGCCGCTCGTCCCCGGTCGCCTTGTACGACCGCCACAGTTCGTCGAGCGTCGAGGGAGCGGGCGGCCGCACGCTGCCACCGTCACGGGCGGCTGGGGGGATGGCCGCCCGGTCGGACCCGGAGGTGTGCTGGGGCATTCGTCGCCTTGTGCCGTTCTGCTGTGGAGTGGTGGTACCTGGGTGAGCTGTCGGCCTGATGCCGAGTTGCGCTCTGCGTCGCAATCCTCGTGAGCGTAGCGTGACTGCAGTGTCGCGGTGTGCGAAGACGGCGGCGGCGGGGGTGCGCAGATACGTTCCGCAGGGCGCTCCCCGGGGGCACCGTGATCGCTGTGCGTGATCACCGGGATGGGCCAACTACGGGAATTCCCAAGGGCGTCGGCGTTCCCTCGGACGGCCGAACACGCTCCGTCAGGACGGGCGCCGGCCGTCCCGGACCGACATCACCGCCTGGCGTGTCAACTTCCAGCCGTCGTCATCTCGTTCGACGTATCCAAGTGCTCTGAGTTCGTACAGTCTCGCGATCGCCTCGTCCTCGGTCGTCTGAGCGCCTCGCGCGATCTCCGCCGTCGTCGCCGCGCGGCGCCCGGGCAGGGCGGCGAGGACCTGCCGGGCGTGGGGTTGCAGCAGGTCACGGGGCAGTACGGGGCCGCGCCGGTCGGGGGCGAGTTCGCCGATGTCGCCGACCATCTCGATGACGTCCGCGGCGTCGGTGACGAGGACGGCGCCGCCGCGCAGCAGTTCGTGCACGCCCGCGGAGAGGCCGCTGGTGGCCGGTCCGGGTACCCCTATCGTGTGGCGCCCGAGCCGCTGGGCGGCGCGCGCGGTGACGAGTGAGCCGCTGCGGTGGGCGGCCTCGACAACGACGGTCCCGCGGGTGAGCGCGGCGATCACCCGATTGCGCAGGACGAACCTGCTCGGGGTCGGATGGTCCCCGGGCGCCAACTCGCCCACCACCAGCCCTTGTCCGGCGATTCTGTTGATCAGCCCGGTGTGGCCGCGCGGGTAGGGCCGGTCGACGCCGCAGGCCAGCACGGCAATGGTGGCTCCGCCGGCGCCGAGGGCGCCCCGGTGGGCGGCGCCGTCGACGCCGTAGGCTCCGCCGGAGACGACGACCCAGCCGCGTCCGGCCAGGTCGGCGGCGAGGGTGGCGGCCATGTGCGCGCCGTACTCGGTGCAGGCGCGGGCGCCGACGACCGCGACGGACTTCAGCGCCCACATCCGCAGGCTGGGCCGCCCCCGCACCCAGAGCCCCAGCGGCCGGGCGTCGCCGAGGTCGTCGAGCTGGCCGGGCCACTCGGCCGCGCCGGGCCGCACGAACCGCACACCGGCCTCCCGCGCCACGGTGAGGTCCCGCCGGGGATCGGCCTGCCCGGCCCGCGCGAGCAGCCCCGCCCACCGCGTCCCGCTCACCCCCGGCAGCGGCGGCGCCCCCTCCCTGAGCCGCCGCGCCACTTCATCCGCCCCGAACTCCCGCACCCACCGCCCCCCGACCTCGTCACCGGGTTCCAGGACCCGGGTGAGGAAGACGCGGTCGAGCAGGTCACCGGCCGGGTCCTGACCGGCGCTCACGTCAGCGCGCCGATGGCCATGGGCACCCCGCGGGGCACTCCGGTGCGCAGTTGCAGCGCGAGGGCGACGTCGGCGGCGTCCGGCTGGTCGTGGCCCACGAGGTCCGCGACGGTCCAGGCGACCCGCAGGACCCGGTCGATTCCCCGGGCGGTGAGCGCGCCGCGCTCCAGGCTCCGCTCGGCCTCGTCCATGGCCCCGGGCGCGGCCGACCAGCGACTGCGCAGCTCGCGTCCGGGCACCTCGCTGTTGGTGCGCCACGGGCTGCCGGCCAGCCGTGCCGCCGCCCGCTCCCGGGCTGCCCGTACCCGGTCGGCCACGGTGGCGGTGGATTCGCCGCGGGTGCCGGGCCGGGTCAGCTCGGCGCGCGTCACGCGGTCCACCTCGACACGGAGGTCGACGCGGTCGAGCAGCGGGCCGGACAGTCTGGCCTGGTAGCGGCGGATCGCGGAGGGAGCGCACTCGCAGAAGTCGTCCTGCTGGGAGAAGCGGCCGCACGGGCAGGGGTTGGCCGCGAGCACCATCTGGAACTTCGCCGGGAAGCGCACGACTCCGGCGCTGCGCGCGATGACGACGTGTCCCGCCTCCAAGGGCTGGCGGAGGGCGTCGAGGGCGTGACTGCTGAATTCCGGCGCCTCGTCCAGGAAGAGCACGCCCCGGTGGGAGAGCGAGACCGCTCCCGGCCGTGCGATGCCGGGGCCGCCTCCGACCAGGGCCTGCATCGTCGCCGAGTGGTGCGGGGCGCAGTAGGGAGCGGTGTCGATCATGGGTTTGCCCGGTGGCAGCAGGCCCGCCACCGAGTGGACGGCCGTCACTTCGAGCGCCTCCTGCCTGCCGAGCCGGGGCAGGACCGCGGGCAGCCGCTCGGCGAGCATCGTCTTCCCGGCGCCCGGCGGCCCTTCGAGGAAGAGGTGGTGTCCCCCGGCCGCGGCCACTTCCAGCGCCGTGCGCGCCGAGATCTGGCCCACGACGTCGGCGAGGTCGTGCCCCTGGTCGTGCTGGGCGGCGCCCGTGCTGTGCATGCCCGTGGCGGCTCCCGTGCCGGGCACGCGCAGGCCGGCGAGGAGCGGGTCCGGGCGGCCCGGTTCGTCGGGTTCCTCGTCGGGCACCGGTTCGTCGGCGAGGACGGCGATCAGCTGCCGCAGGCTGCGGACCCCCAGGACCGACACCCCCGGCACCAGTGAGGCCTCCGCGGCGGCGCACTCCGGCACGACGACCTGCTCGTACCCGGCGTCCGCCGCGGCCAGCACGGCGGGCAGGGTGCCCCGCACCGGCCGCACCCTGCCGTCGAGCCCCAGCTCCCCGATCATCACGATGTCGGCGAGGACCCGCGGGTCGATGCGTTCCGCCGCTCCCAGGACAGCTGCCGCAACGGCCAGGTCGAATCCGCTGCCGCTCTTGGGGACGGACGCCGGGCTCAGGCCGACCGTGAGCTTCTTCTGGGGCCAGGTCGCCCCCGAGTTCACCACCGCGGCCCGCACCCGGTCGCGGCTCTCCGTGAGGCTCTTGTCCGGCAGCCCGACCAGGGTGAACGCCGCGACGCCGGGTTCGAGGTCGGCCTGGACCTCCACGACGACGCCCTCGACGCCGACGAGGGCCACCGAGCACGTACGGGCGAACGCCATCACGACACCCCCCGCGCGTGCTCCACGACCGCCGCGCCGCGCCGCGGGAGCAGCACGCCCACCAGGTCGATGCGGACGCCTCCCGGCGGTGCTCCGCCGTGGGTGTGGAGCCAGCGCTCGGCGAGCTGCCGCAGCCGCGCCGCCTTCTGCGGGGTCACCGCGGCCATGGGGTGCTCGAAGGCGCTCCCCCTGCGGGTCTTGACCTCGCACACCACGAGGACGTCCCCGTCCCGGGCCACGATGTCGATCTCGCCGGTCCTGCCGCAGCGCCAGTTGCGCTCCAGCACCGTCATGCCGGCCTCGGTCAGCCGCCGCGCGGCCAGACTCTCGCCGTACTTGCCCATCGCACCTCGTGCGCTCATGTCGGCACCACCTCCGGCGCCAACATTGCGGGCAGCTCAGCGAGCCGTGTGATCTTGGTGGACAGATCAGCGGTTGTGGAAAACTCCGTCACCCTTGTGGGGGAGGACGACGGGCTGAGGGTGGGCAGCGTCAGCCGTCACCCGTCGGCATTCAGCCGCCCGGCAGCTCCAAATCACTCTTGTTGAGCTCCTCAATGTTCACGTCCTTGAACGTGAGCACCCGGACCTGCTTCACGAACCGCGCCGGCCGGTACATGTCCCACACCCAGGCGTCCGCCATGGACACCTCGAAGAACACCTCGCCCTGGACCGAGTGCACCTGCATCTCGTAGTCGTTGGTGAGATAGAAACGCCGCTCGGTCTCGATCACGTATTTGAACAGACCGACGACATCGCGGTACTCCCGGTAGAGCTTCAGCTCCATCTCGGTCTCGTACTTCTCGAGGTCCTCGGCGCTCATGGCATGTTCCCCTTCAGCCGTGCGGTTCCACCATTGTGCGCCGGTCCCGCGGACCCCTAGACGATTTCGGTGTCCAGGGTCACGGGTCCGGCCGGAGGACCTTCGTCGAGCAGCGTGCGCAGCAGCTCGGCGAGTCTGGTCGGATACACCGTCTCATGTGCCCGGGTCAGTTCCTGACACGTCCACCAGCGCGCTCCGGCGACACTGCGCCGCTCCAGCTCGGTCAGGCCCCGCGCCTCGGTCGCCGTCCGGGTCGTACGAGCCAGGTAGTACCACTCGTCCTGGTCCCAGCGCCGGCCGGCGAACGGGAAGGAGCACGTCCGCCGCCAGAGCACCGGGCCGAGCTCGACCTCGGTGATGCCGGTCTCCTCGGCGAGTTCCCGCAGGGCGGCCTCTTCACGTGTCTCGTCGCCCTCCACGCCGCCGCCGGGCGTGAACCACCAGTCGTCGGCCGGGTCCTCGGGCTCGTGGCCGTGCAGCAGCAGGATGCGGTCCTGCGGGTCGAGCAGGACGACCCGCGCCACCTTGCGCAGCCCGGCCGCCGGGGCAGGCAGCCCGCCCGCGGTGGTGTCGCGGTCGCCCGCGTCCGTCGCCTCAGCGGGCACCGGCCGGCTCCATCCCGGCCCGCGCGCGGGAGGCGCTTCTCCGCTTGGCGACGGGCCCGTACGCCGCGCCGCCGAGGACCAGCACGGCCCCGCCCAGGATCAGCGCCCCCATCGTGCGCAGCGGCCCGGGCGTGGAGAGGCTGCCGAGGGTCTCGAAGCCGGTGGGGCGCTCCAGCATGCCGTTCATGGGCCATACGACGGCGTCGACGCGGCCCTCGACGGAGCTGCGCGCGACGGTTCCCTTCGCGGCGTCCGCGAGGTGGGCGGTGGAGTCCACGGAGTTGCCGCGTTCGTCGCCGAGCAGGAACAGCCGACCTTCGGGGACCGTCACGGTGGGAAAGTTGGCGGCCCCCGCCGCGTCGCCCTCGGCGAGGTAGGGCTCGTCGATCTCCTTGCCGTTGACCCTCAGCTTGCCGTCCCGGCAGCAGGCCACGGTGTCGCCGCCGACGGCGACCACGCGCTTGAGCATCGGAACGTCGGCCCAGCTGGTGTCCTCGAACACGACGACGTCGCCGCGGCGCACCTCGGCGCCGTCGACGCGCTGCGCGAGCACCCGGTCACCGGCGTCGATCGAGGGCGTCATCGAGGTGGTGGGCACGGTGTACGGCCGGTAGACGGCCGCTCCCCAGGCGAACCCCCCGAGGAACAGCACCAGGCCCAGTGCCACCGCCAGACCGGACAGGACCTGCCCGGTCCGGGTGCCCGCCGGGCCGCTGTTCGTGCCGCCGCTGCGCGGGGCCGTACGTGTCGTGCTCTGACCACCCATGGATCCGCACCCTACCCGGCGGTACCCGGCCCGGTCAGCCCGTGGGCCGGGAGCGGGGTCACAGCTCCACGAGGGCTTCACGAGGCCCTGCTCACCGGCAGGCCCCACGGCACCGGGCCAGGTCGCGGCGCGGACGGCGACCCGGACGGCGGCACAGGCGGCGGCCAGGACAGCGGCGACCGCGTCAGCGGGTCTGCGCCACCGCGATCCGCCGACGGCGCCACAGCGCGAACGGCACGACGCCGACGAGGGCGAGACCCTGCGGCGCGACCGACAGGGCGGCGGCCGGCGCCGCCTTCAGACCCTCCTGGTCGAAGGTGTCGGGCACGGGCAGCGTGTCCCAGCGGTTGACCGGCCAGGCCACGACGACGGCCCGCCCGACGACGTCCTCGACCGGGACCATGCCGCCGTTCTTGTCGGACCGGTTGTAACGGGAGTCGCGGGAGTTCTGCCGGTGGTCGCCCATGACCCAGACGTGACCCTCGGGAACCTTGACCTTGAACTGGCCGCCCTGGTCGTCCATGCTGCACGGCGTGTTGCCCGGGTAGACGTACGGCTCCTCGTTGAGAGCCTTGCCGTTGATCTTCAGCGGGCCGGTGCCCTTGCACTCGACCGTGTCGCCGCCGATGCCGACGACCCGCTTGATCAGGTCCTTCTCCTCGGCCGACGGCATGAGGCCGATCCAGCTCAGGAACTCCTGGAGGGCGTTCGGGTCGGCGGTCGGCTCGCCCGCCAGCCAGTTGTCGGGATCGTGGAAGACGACGACCTCGCCGCGCTCGGGCTCGGAGCCGAACCACGGGGTGAGCTTGTCCACGAGGACGCGGTCACCCTGCTGGAGGGTGTTCTGCATCGAGTCGGAGGGGATCGAGAACGCCTGCACCAGGAACGTCTTGATCAGCAGCGCGAGCACCAGCGCGATACCGACCAGGATCGGCAGTTCCTTCCAGAAGGAGCGGGGCTTCTTCGGCTTCGGGGCCGGCCCCTGCGGCTCCTGGTCGTCGGTCCTGGTCTGCTCGCCCGTCACCCTGTCGTCCTCGCCCGCTCCGGAGCCACTCCCGGAGGTCACGGCGCTGCCGGAGGCCGGGACGGCCGACTCCACGGGTCGTCCGCGGTGATCCTCGCCGTCGTGTCCCGACCGTGCGCCTACCGCCACATCCCCCACGCCAACTCCTTACCTCTCGCCGCTGCCTGCCCCATCCGCGACGCAGGCCCACCACTCCCATAACGAGCGGGAGTTCCGCAGGGGTCGGGAGCTGAATCAGTCTTTCCGGTTCGATTGCCGCAGCTGTTGCCGGATCGTCAGGTGCAACCCTATGCGACAGCTCCGCGGCAGCGGTCTCCACGCCACCCCGGTCGGCCACGGAGGCGTACGTTTTCGGCTCTTCGAGAGTGCTCCAGTGGCCCAGCGGCCAGGCGATGACCACGGCCCGGCCGACCACCTCGTCCTCGGAGACGGTGCCCCGGTGGCCGGTGTCCTGGTGGTAGCGGGAGTCCGCGGAGTTGGAGCGGTGGTCGCCCATCACCCACAGCCGCCCGTCGGGGACGGTGACGTCGAAGGGGGTGCTGGAGGGGGCGTTGCCGGGGAAGAGGTAGTCCTCCTCCAGGGGGACGCCGTTGACGGTGACCCGTCCCTCGGCGTCGCAGCACTTGACGCGGTCGCCGCCGACGCCGACGACCCGCTTGATCAGGTCCTTCTCGTCGTCGGACGGCAGCAGGCCGATGAAGGTCAGGCCTTCCTTGATCTGCTTGACGACGACGGGGTCGCCCTTCTTCTGCGTGGCCGCCTCGCCCTGGAGCCAGCCGCCGGGGTCGCGGAAGACGACGACGTCACCGCGCGCGGGCCTGGAACCGAACCACGGGGTGAGCTTGTCGACCAGGACCCGGTCGCCGATCCGGATGGTCTGCTCCATGGAGCCCGACGGGATGACGAAGGCCTGTACGAGGAACGTCTTGAGCACCAGGGCGATGAGGACGGCGACGCCGACGAGGAGGGGGACCTCCTTGACGGCGGAGCGCCTGCGGCGCCGCTTGACCTTGCGCTGGAGCTTGCGGCGCTCCGCGCGCGTACGGCCACCGGCCGGGCCGCTCGCCCGCCGGGTGCCGGTGGGCAGCAGGTTCTCCGCGGGGCTGCCGGGCCCGCCGCGTGGTTTGCCGTGGTTACCCATGGGCGCCCTCCGCGGCCGGCACACGCGCGTAGGCGTCGGGACGCGCGAGGCGGGTGGCGCGGCCGAAGGGCCACAGGATCCAGTCGGCGCGGCCCACGACCTCGCCGACGGGGATCATGCCGCCGCCCGGCGAGCCGAGGTGGTCACGGGAGTCGCTGGAGTCGCTGCGGTGGTCGCCGAGCACGAAGAGGGTGCCGTCGGGGACGACGACGTCGAAGCGCACCGTGGACGGGCTGTCACCGGGGTAGAGGTATGCCGACTCGTCGACCGACCGGCCGTTCACCTGGAGTCTCCCCTCCCCGTCGCAGCAGACCACGTGGTCTCCGCCCACACCGACAACGCGCTTGATGTACTCGGCGTCCCCGAAGTACCCGCGTCCGTCGAAGACGACCACATCACCGCGGAGCGGCTCGGCGCCGAAACGGTATGCCAACTTGTTTACGAGAACGCGGTCGCCGATCCTCAGTCCGCGTTCCATGGATCCGCTGGGGATCTGGAAGGGCTGCAGCACGAACGTGCTGAACAGCAGCAGGAAGACCAGGCAGAGCAGCAGGGTCGGGGTGATCCGCCCGCCGGGCAGCCGGCCGGCGAGCCGCGGCACCAACGCGAAACGCGACCGGTCCTCCTGCTCCGTCGGATCCGAGGTGTCCTCGGTGCCGGCAGGGCGGGAGGAGCGGTCGCGCTCCATCGGCTGTGCTTCGGTGTCCATCGGGGCCAGATGCTATCCGGCCCTCGCGTGGATCCCGGCGCGAACTCAGCTCTCGCGCTTCTCCTTGATCTTCGCCGCCTTGCCGCGCAGCTCGCGCAGGTAGTACAGCTTGGCGCGGCGGACGTCACCCTTGGTGACGAGCTCGATCTTCTCCACGATCGGGGTGTGCACCGGGAAGGTGCGCTCGACGCCGACGGAGAAGGAGACC
The DNA here is from genome assembly GCF_040682395.1 of Streptomyces sp. NPDC051207. NCBI lineage: Bacteria > Bacillati > Actinomycetota > Actinomycetes > Kitasatosporales > Streptomycetaceae > Streptomyces > Streptomyces sp. NPDC051207. Next base: position 21,192 of record NZ_JBFBAX010000053.1, read on the forward strand.
TTGCGGACCGTGAAGGTCTCGCGCACTCCGGAACCCTGGCGGCGGATCACCACGCCCTTGAACTGCTGCACACGGGAGCGGTTGCCCTCGATGACGCGCACGTGGACGTTGACGGTGTCGCCGGGGCGGAAGGCCGGAACGTCGCTGCGCAGCGACGCGGAGTCGACGGAGTCGAGCAGGTGGGACATGTCGTCTGCTTTCTTCGCTGATGCCACAGGTCATCAGCGGCACTAGGGAGATTCGGTTCGGGAGTGTGCGGGTCGGAGCGGGCGTCGTCTCCCCCTGTGGCAGGGGCGCGCGCCGGACGGACGCACAACAGCGGCCTATTCTTCCACGCCGTCGGTCCTGCGCCAAAATCGGCCGTACGGCTCTCCGTCCGGGTCGGGTGCCCAGCCCAGGATGGAGAGCATCTCGCGGTCCTTCTTGTCGAAGGCCTTGGGGTCGCACCGTTCGATGAGGTCGGGCCGGTGGGCGGTGGTGCGGCGCAGCGCCTCGTCGCGGCGCCAGCGGGCGATCTTCCCGTGGTGGCCGCTGAGCAGGACGTCGGGGATGCCGCGCCCGCGCCACTGGGGCGGCTTGGTGTAGACGGGCCCCTCCAGCAGGCTCGCCATGGCGCCGGGCGCGAAGGAGTCGTCGCGGTGGGAGTCCGCGTTGCCGAGGACGCCGGGCAGCAGCCGGGCCACCGCCTCGGTGACGACGAGGACGGCCGCCTCGCCGCCGGCGAGGACGTAGTCGCCGATGGACACCTCGTAGACCGGCAGGCGGGTGGCGTACTCGTCGATGACGCGACGGTCGATGCCCTCGTAACGGGCCGGTGTGAAGATCAGCCAGGGCCGTTCGGAGAGTTCGACGGCGAGTTCCTGGGTGAAGGGCCGGCCGCTGGGCGTGGGCACGATGAGGGCGGGCGCGCGGGAGCCGGTCTCGTAGCCGTCGGCGAGTACGCAGTCGAGCGCGTCCCCCCACGGCTCGGTCTTCATGACCATGCCGGGGCCGCCGCCGTACGGGGTGTCGTCCACGGTGTTGTGGCGGTCGTACGTCCAGCGGCGCAGGTCGTGGACGTGCACGTCGAGTTGCCCACGCGCGCGTGCCTTGCCGACCAGGGAGACGTTCAGCGGTTCGAGGTACTCGGGGAAGATCGTGACGACGTCGAGACGCATTTACGCCTCCTCCCGGGAGGAGGCGATCTCGGCGCGGTCGTCGATCAGGCCGGGCGGCGGGTCGATGACCGCGCGCTGCTCGTCCAGGTCGATCTCGGTGACGATCTCCTGGACGAACGGGATCAGCACCTCGCTGCCGTCGGGGCGCTCGACCACGAACAGGTCCTGCGAGGCCAGGTGGGAGATCTCGGTGATGCGGCCGACCTCGGTGCCGTCCACGGTCACCACGTCGAGGTCCATCAGCTGGTGGTCGTAGTACTCGTCCTCGCCCTCGGGCAGTTCCTCGGGGTCGACGTCGGCGATCAGGAGGGTGTTGCGCAGCGCCTCGGCGGCGGTGCGGTCCCGCACGCCCTCGAAGCGCAGCAGGAGACGGCCGCTGTGCACGCGGCCGGTCTCGATGGTGAGCGGGCCGGCCGAGGGCGGGTCGGTGGCCAGGACGGCGCCGGGGGCGAGCCTGAGCTCCGGTTCGTCGGTGCGTACCTCGACGGTGACCTCGCCCTTGATGCCGTGGGCACGGCCGATGCGAGCGACTACCAGCTGCACTGTTGTGGATCTCCTGTCATACGACTGCGGGCCGGGGACGGCCCACTGGCCCTCCCCGGCCCGAGCCGGTGCTGCGTTTGCGTCAGCGGACGTGGTCCACGTCGACGAGGTCGACGCGGACACCGCGGCCGCCGATGGCGCCGACGACGGTGCGCAGAGCGCGTGCGGTGCGGCCGTTGCGGCCGATCACCTTGCCGAGGTCGTCCGGGTGGACCCGGACCTCGAGCACCCGCCCGCGGCGCAGGTCGCGCGAGGCGACCTGCACATCGTCAGGGTTGTCGACGATGCCCTTCACGAGGTGCTCGAGAGCCTCCTCGAGCATGCTCAGGCCTCGGTCGAAGCGGACTCAGCGGCGGCCTCGTCCTTCTTCTCAGCCTTCTTCTTCTGGGTGATGGCCTCACCCTTGCCCTCGTCGTCACCGCCGAGAGCCTCGAACGACGGGCGCGCCGGCTTCTCGGCCGGCTGCAGCAGCGGAGCCGGGGCGGGCTCGCCCTTGAACTTCTGCCAGTCGCCGGTCTTCTTCAGGATGGCGAGCACGGGCTCGGTCGGCTGGGCGCCGACAGAGAGCCAGTACGCCACGCGCTCGCTGTCGACCTCCATCACCGACGGGTTGTACGTCGGGTGGTACTTGCCGATCTCCTCGATGGCCCGGCCGTCACGGCGGGTACGGGAGTCGGCGACGACGATGCGGTAGTGGGGCGAACGGATCTTGCCCAGACGCTTCAGCTTGATCTTGACTGCCACGGGAGTGGGTTCTCCTGGATTTGACGTGGTTGGGCACGGCGAGACGGCCGCGTGGGGTTGCGGTACCCGAGTGCCCGATGGACGCGTCAGCCGGAGGAGAGAGGGGTCCTGTGCGGCTGTCGAGTACAGCTAGCCATTGTGCCACACCCCGCGGGTCACCCTTGACGGAGGCCACGTCGGGGCATGCCTGGGGAGCACCCGGCGCCCGAGGGCGTCGGGTGCACGGCCCGGCCCGCCAGGCGACGTGGGGGGGGGCCGGGGCCCCCCCCCCCCCCCCCCAACCCCCCCCCCCCCCCCCCCGGGGCGGGGCCCGCGC
>NZ_JBFBAX010000054.1:0-21611 GCF_040682395.1 Streptomyces sp. NPDC051207
GTTCGGCCTCTTCCACGACACCCGACATGGCGTATCCGGCGCTGTTGACCAGGGCGCCGACCGAGCCGTGCCGGGGCCGCGGCCCCGGCGGGCGCCGCGACGGACGTCTGGGCAGGCATCGGGACCGGCATGGCGGTCTACGACCGCCAGACCGGCACCTTCACGGAACAGCGCAACGCGCACGAGCGGTTCCGCTCCGCCTCGGTCGTCAAGCTCCTCATCGCCATCGACCACCTGTGGAACCGGGGCCCCGGCTACACGCTGCCCGCCGACGACCGGGCGCGGCTGGATGCGATGCTGCGCGCCAGCGACGACGCGGCGGCCACGTACTACTGGGGCCAGAACGGGGGTCCCGCGATCGTCGGCCGAATGGTCTCGCGGCTGGCACTGACCGACACGGCGGGCCCTCCCCCGGGCTCCGAGCGGATCTGGGGATACACCGCCATGTCGGCCGCGGACACCGTGCAGATCTACCGCTGGCTGCTGGAGCGCGCACCGGCCGGCCTCCGCGACATCGTGATGGGCAACCTGCGGGCGTCGACGCGCTGCGGCACGGACGGCTTCGACCAGCGCTTCGGGATCCCCTCGGTGTTCGCCCAGCCGTGGGCCGTGAAGCAGGGCTGGTCCGGCTTCGGCAGCAGGGGCCCGTGCGGCGCGACGTCGGCGGCTCCGGCGGTCCGGGAGGCGGCGTCCGTGGACGCGGCCGGCGTGGAACTGGCGCGTCCGGCGCTGCACACCACCGGCACCGTGGGAGCCGGTGACCGGACCGTCGTCGCCGTCTTCACGCTGCATCCGGAGGGCACGTCCTTCGACTCCGCGTACGCCACCATCAACCGGGTGGTGCGCAGCCTGACGGTGCCGGGCGCGACACCCCTGCCCGGCGGGTGAGCGGGTCCCGCGACCTGCCCGTCCGCTGACCGCGGGCGTCGCGGTCTCCCGCGCACCGCGCTCCGGAAGCGCTGCGCAGCCGTCCTCCTCACGGCAGGCCGACCGGCCTCGTCGGAGGTGGGCGGCGTTCGCGTGCCCGGCCCGCGCAGGTCGGCCTGTCGGCCACGGGCGGCGAGATTCCCGCCATCTCAAACTTGAATCTCTCGTTTTCTTTAATCTTTTGTGTTTATGGCGGTAGAGTTCGCCGACATGACAGCGCCCCGGACCCCGACGACCGCCCAGGAACTGCGCAGCGCAGGCCTGCGGGTGACGGCTGCCCGTGTCGCTCTGCTCGAGACCGTCCGGGACGGTGACCACCTCGGAGTCGAGGCGATCGCCTCCGGGGTACGGGACCGGGTCGGCCACATATCGCAGCCGGCCGTGTACGACGCCCTGCACGCGCTCACCGCGGCCGGGCTGATACGCCGCATCGAGCCGGCGGGCAGCCCCGCCCGGTTCGAGGGCAGGGTCGGTGACAACCACCACCACCTGGTGTGCCGCTCGTGCGGTGTCGTCGCCGACGTCGACTGCGCGACCGGCGAGGCGCCCTGCCTGACGGCGTCCGAGGACCGCGGTTTCTCGATCGACGAGGCCGAGGTCATCTACTGGGGCCTGTGCCCCGACTGCTCCACCGCTCGCAGCTCCTCAGCACCATGATCCGCCAGCTTGGAAGGATTCCCATGTCCGAAAACCACGAGGCAATCGTCACCGACCCCAAGACGGAGGGCGGCGAAGGCGGTTGCCCCGTCGCGCACGGGCGCGCACTCCACCCGACCCAGGGCGGTGGAAACCGCCAGTGGTGGCCGGAACGGCTCAACCTCAAAATCCTTGCCAAGAACCCCGCCGTCGCGAACCCCCTCGGTGAGCAGTTCGACTACGCCGAGGCGTTCACGTCCCTGGACCTGCCGGCCGTGAAGCGGGACATCGCCCAGGTGCTCACCACCTCGCAGGACTGGTGGCCCGCCGACTTCGGCCACTACGGCCCGCTCATCGTCCGGATGGCCTGGCACAGCGCCGGCACCTACCGGATCAGCGACGGCCGCGGCGGCGCCGGCGCCGGTCAGCAGCGCTTCGCCCCGCTCAACAGCTGGCCGGACAACGCCAACCTCGACAAGGCCCGCCGCCTGCTGTGGCCGGTGAAGAAGAAGTACGGCCAGAACATCTCGTGGGCCGACCTGATGATCCTCGCGGGCAATGTCGCGCTGGAGACGATGGGCTTCGAGACGTTCGGCTTCGCCGGTGGCCGCGAGGACGTCTGGGAGCCCGAGGAGGACGTGTACTGGGGCCCGGAGACCACGTGGCTCGGCGACGAGCGCTACTCCGGTGACCGCGAGCTGGAGGAGCCGCTCGGCGCGGTCCAGATGGGCCTGATCTACGTCAACCCGGAGGGCCCCAACGGCAACCCGGACCCGCTGGCCGCGGCCCGCGACATCCGTGAGACGTTCCGCCGGATGGCGATGAACGACGAGGAGACCGTCGCCCTCATCGCCGGCGGCCACACCTTCGGCAAGACCCACGGCGCGGGTCCCGCGGACCACGTCGGCGCCGACCCCGAGGCCGCCTCGATGGAGGAGCAGGGTCTGGGCTGGCAGAACAGCTTCGGCACCGGCAAGGGCGCGGACACCATCACCTCCGGCCTGGAGGTGACCTGGACGAGCACGCCCACCCAGTGGAGCAACGGCTTCTTCAGGAACCTCTTCGAGTTCGAGTACGAGCTGACCGAGTCCCCGGCCGGCGCCAAGCAGTGGGTGGCGAAGAACGCCGAGGCGATCATTCCGGACGCGCACGACCCGGCGAAGAAGCACCTGCCGACGATGCTCACCACCGACCTGGCGCTGCGCTTCGACCCGGTCTACGAGCAGATCTCGCGCCGCTTCTACGAGAACCCCGACCAGTTCGCCGACGCCTTCGCCCGCGCCTGGTACAAGCTCACCCACCGCGACATGGGCCCGAAGTCGCTGTACCTCGGCCCGGAGGTGCCCGAGGAGACCCTGCTGTGGCAGGACCCGCTGCCGGAGCCGGAGGGCGAGATCATCGGCGCCGCCGACGCCGCCGTGCTGAAGGCCAAGATCCTCGACTCGGGCCTGACCGTCTCACAGCTGGTCAGCACCGCGTGGGCGTCGGCGTCGACGTTCCGCGGCAGCGACAAGCGCGGCGGTGCCAACGGCGCCCGGATCCGCCTGGAGCCGCAGCGCAGCTGGGAGGTCAACGACCCGGAGCAGCTCCGTGTCGTCCTGGGCACCCTGGAGGGCATCCAGCGGGAGTACAACACCGGCGCCAGGAAGGTGTCCCTCGCCGACCTGATCGTGCTCGGCGGCTGCGCGGCGATCGAGAAGGCCGCCAAGGACGCGGGCTTCGACATCGAGGTGCCCTTCACGCCCGGCCGTGTCGACGCGACCGAGGAGCACACCGACGCGGAGTCCTTCGCCGCGCTGGAGCCGGTCGCGGACGGCTTCCGCAACTACCTCGGCAAGGGCAACCGCCTGCCGGCCGAGTTCCTGCTGCTCGACCGGGCGAACCTGCTCACGCTGAGCGCCCCCGAGATGACCGTCCTCGTCGGTGGTCTGCGCGTGCTCGGCGCCACCCACCAGCAGTCGCAGCTGGGCGTCTTCACCTCGACGCCGGGCGCGCTGACGAACGACTTCTTCGTCAACCTGCTCGACCTGGGCACGACGTGGAAGTCGACCTCCGAGGACCAGACCACCTTCGAGGGCCGGGACGCCGCCACCGGCGAGCTGAAGTGGGCCGGCAGCCGCGCCGACCTGGTGTTCGGTTCCAACTCCGAGCTGCGCGCGCTCGCGGAGGTCTACGCGAGCGACGACGCGAAGGAGAAGTTCGTGACGGACTTCGTCGCGGCGTGGGACAAGGTCATGAACCTGGACCGGTTCGACCTGGCGTGATCGTGACCCCGGGGCCGGCCGGCCGCTGTCGGCCGGCCCCGGCGTGCTGTCGCGTCAGTACAGCTTGTTGACGGCCGTGGCGGTGGTGACCCGGAAGTCGGCGACCTGGGCGTGCTGGAAGGTGCCCAGCTGCGCCCACTTCACGACCGTCACCGTCCTGCCGTCCCGGCCGACCGAGAACAGGCCGATGTCGGAGCTGCCCCAGCTGGACGAGGTGTGCACGCCGTAGACGTGGGCGCCCTCCTCGACGAACAGCTTCCCGTAGTACTTCCCCTCGGCGGTGATGTCCGGGTCCTGCCGCATCAGCGTCCCGGCGCAGTCGGCGAGCTTCTTGCGCAGCAGCGCGGCGAGGGCGGCGGCCCGCTGCTCGTCCCGCTCGACCACGGTCACCTGGAGCGCGTTGGTGTCGTACTCCGTCCAGTACGCGCGGTGACTGGAGATCGACGGCAGGGCCTCGCCGACGCAGATCGGCAGCGGGTCGGGCTGCCCGGCGGTGACCGCGCCGGCGTACCAGTCCGACGTCGGGTGCGGCGGCATGTCGGCCGGCTCCAGGAACCGGGGCGGGCCGTCGGGCCCGGCACCGGCCGCGGCCGTCGCCGGGACGGCGGCCAGGGCGAGCGCCGCCCCGGAGGCCAGGACGGCCAGGGCGATGCGGATACGGCGGGTACGGGTGTTCTGCATGGTTCCCCCAATACGGTGTGCGGGACCGGTTCCGACAGGCGCGGAAGGCCGGAAGGGCCTGCACTCCCACGGCCCGGTCCCGGGCATGTACAGCTCCTACGACCTGCCCCGGCGGTGGTTCGTTGCCCTGCGCCGCCGCCACAGGTCCGTCACGTTTGTCACCGGACGGCAACAGCGGTCCCGCGGCCCCGCGCCCGGAGTCGGTCCAGAGCCCGGCGGTTGCCGTCCGCGCGGCCCGCTGTGCCGTGTCGAAGGCCGTACGCCGGGTACTCAGAGCTGGCACGGAGGCCGCCCGGGGCCCCGGAAGGGCTCCGGGACGGCACAGGTCTTTTCAGTGAACGGAGGCGTGGTCATGACGCAGCACGGAGAAGAGGCGATCCTCGCCCGGCGAGCGGAGGCGCCCGATCTGCGTCTGACCACGGACACGGAGAAGCCGCCCGGGCACGGCGAGGCGCCACAGTCCGGACAGGCGCCCGCGAGTCCGCCGCCGGCGGGCCCGCCGCCCGAGGAGGAGCTGCCGCTGCCGCCCGACCGCACCCAGGCCATACTCGAGGCCACCAAGCGGGTGGGCGCCCTGCTGAAGAAGAAGGGGCACCGCTTCGCCCTGGCCGGCAGCGTCGCCGCCTACGCGCACGGCGTGAGCAAGAGCCTTCAGCACGACGCCGACTTCTGCGTCCGGCCCGAGGACGCCGAGGCGGTCGCGGCCACCCTGGCCGAGGCGGGCATCGCGGTCCGTACGCCCCCGGAGGACTGGCTGATCAAGGCCACCTGCTACGACCAGAACATAGACATCATCTTCGAGCTGGCCCAGCAGCCGGTCAGCACGGAGATGCTCGACCGTGCCGAGGAGATGCCGGTCGACTCGGTGCGCATGCCCGTCCTGGCGCCGACCGATCTGGTGGGCAGCCTGGTGGCGGCCTTCTCGGAGCACCACTGCGACTTCGGCGCGGTCCTGCCGGTCGCCCGCACGCTGCGCGAGAAGGTCGACTGGGAACGGGTGCGCGGCGACTGCGGCGACGCGCCGATGTCCGCCGCCTTCCTGTTCCTCCTGGAACGTCTGAACGTCATCGCACCGCCGAAGGAGCAGTCATGACCGAGCACGGCGCCGAGCAGGCATCCGGCGCCGCGGCGGTCCAGAGCCTGGACTACCGCGTCGCCCACCTCCACCAGCGGCTCGCGGAAGGCCCCCTCGGGGAGCTGGGCGTACGGGTCGAGGTGCGCGGGAACGCGGTGCTGGTGGGCGGCACCGTGCCGTCCGTGCACTGCCGCGACGAGATCGAGCGCGTCGCCCGGGAGGCGCTGGCCGGGCATCCGGTGCACTGCGACCTCGTCGTCGCCGAGCCGTCGTCCCCCGATCACGCGGAGGAGCTGGCATGATCCGCATCGCAGCCGTCGGGGACATCCACATGGGTCCCGACAGCCAGGGAGTCCTGCGCCCGGCGTTCGAGACGCTGCCCGAGTGCGCCGACGTCCTGCTGCTGGCCGGGGACCTCACCCGGCACGGCACACCCGACGAGGCCCGGGTGGTGGCACGGGAGATCGAAGGGCTCGCCGTCCCGGTCGTCGCCGTGCTCGGCAACCACGACCATCACGACGACCGTCCGGAGGAGGTCTCGCAGATCCTGCGGGACGCCGGCGTCCGGGTTCTGGAGGGGCAGAGCACGGTCGTGGACGACGGGCGGGTCCGGATCGGCGTGGCCGGCACGAAGGGGTTCGGCGGCGGTTTCGCCGGGCGCTGCGCGGGTGAGTTCGGTGAGCGCGTGATGAAGGACTTCGTGCAGCACTCGCGGGACTGCGCGGACGGCCTGCGCACGTCGCTGGAGTCCCTGGCCGAGGAGGGGTGCGACGTACGGGTCGCCCTCACGCACTTCTCCCCCGTGCCGGAGACGCTGGCGGGCGAGCCGCTGGAGATCTACCCGTTCCTCGGCAGCTATCTGCTGGCCGAGGCGATCGACACGGCGGGCGCCGACCTCGCGGTGCACGGGCACGCGCACGCGGGCACCGAGCACGGCATGACGAGCGGCGGGGTGCGGGTGCGCAATGTCGCCCAGCCCGTGATCGGGCGGGCGTTCCACGTGTACCACCTGCCGGCGCGCGAGCGGTCGGCGCTGGGCGCGACCGGCTGAACGGACCGGCCCGGCAGAGCAGTTGAGGCGCATGACGAAGGCCCCGCCGAGCGGCGGGGCCTCCGTCATGCCGTCCTGCGGGCCGTCAGCTCGCCCAGGCCAGCAGCCGGGCACCCGTCTCGCGTTCCCGCAGCCGGGTGAGTGACTGCTTCTCCAGCTGACGCACGCGCTCCCGGGTCAGGCCCACGTGCCTGGCCACCTGCTCCAGGGTGCGGGGCCGGCCGTCGTGGAGCCCGTAGCGCAGGCTGAGGATGTGGGCCTCGCGGGGTGCGAGCGTGCCGACGGCCTCGTGCAACTCCTCGGCGAGCGCCTGCTGTTCGGCGAGGTCGGCGGCCTGGAGCACGTCGGTGTCGGGTATGAGGTCGCCCACCACCGTCTCGCCGGTCTCGTCGACGGGCGTGTCCAGGCTGACCGCCTGCCGTCCCACGCGGCGCAGCCAGACCACCTTGTCCAGGTCGAGGCCGCCGTCCCTGGCGATCTCCTCGGCGGTGGGCTCGCGTCCGAGGGTGAGCTGGAGCCGCCGCTCGACGCGGGCCAGCCCGTGCAGCTGCTCCAGTACGTGCAGCGGCAGCCGGACGGTGCGGGCGTGCGCCGCGAGGCCCCGCTCGATGGACTGCCGGATCCACCAGGAGGCGTACGTCGAGAACTTGAAGCCCTTGGTGTGGTCGAACTTCTCCACGGCCCGTATGAGTCCGAGGTTGCCCTCCTGGATGACGTCCAGCAGCGGCAGCCCGCGGTGGGCGTGGCGCCGGGCCATCGCGACCACCAGGCGGAGGTTGGCGCGCACCATGTGGTCCCGGGCCTGCCGGCCGTCGCGCGCGGTCTCCTCCAGTTCACGGCGCCGACTCGGCGTCAGTTCCTCGCTGCCCGCGTGCCGCAGTTCCTCCGCGGCGCGCGCGCCCGCTTCGATGCGGCGGCCCAGGCGTACTTCCTCCTGTCCGGTGAGCAGGGGGGTGACCGCGATCTGCCGCAGGTACCAGCCCAGCAGGTCGGGTTCCTCGCCGGGGCCGCTGTCGCGGCTCGGGCGCTCGGTGTGCACGGGGTCCGGGCGGTCCGCGCCGCGGTCCGTCACAAAGGGTGCTGCCAGGGGAGACATCGTCAATTCCCTCCGTCCCCTCCGTTGTGGACCGGTCGGGTACCCGGACAAAACGGCATGAACCTCACATGTCGTGCCGCCTCGTCACGCAGGAGCGGCGCCGCGCCTCGCCGTTCGCCCGTGGGCACCACCGTGGTCCTCTGGTGTGATCATCCCTGTTCCACCCGCACGCCTCACCCGGATTGCGGATTTTGTCTGCTTAGCATCCAGGTCTGCGTCCGGCGTGCTGCTCGTCCGTCAGCCCGCGCACCGTGAGAGAGGACCCGCCATGGCGCCCACGGGCCGTCACAGAACTCTGTCCGAGCCCGCGCTCTCCCCCCACGACCAGGCGCTGCGTGCCGCGGCACCGCATCTCGGCCGGCGCCGCTTCCTCACCGTCACCGCCGCCGCGGCGGCCCTCGCCTTCAGCACGAACCTGCCGGCCCGGGGCGCGTCCGCCGCGCCCGAACTCGACGCCGCCCGCCTCGTCGACGACCCGTTCACGCTCGGCGTGGCCTCGGGCGACCCCCTGCCCGACTCGGTGGTGCTGTGGACGCGGCTCGCGCCCGTGCCGTACGAGGCCGACGGCGGACTGGGCACGCAGCGCGTGGCCGTGCACTGGGAGGTGTCGACGGACCAGTGGTTCGCGTTCGTCGTGCGCCAGGGCGTCGCCTACGCCCATCCGGAGTACGGGCACAGCGTCCACGTCGACGTGGGCGGCCTGATGCCGGGCAACCGCTACTACTACCGCTTCCGGGCCGGCGCCTGGATCAGCCCGATGGGCCGGACCCGCACCGCGCCGGCCGCGGACGGCTTCACCCCGTCGTTGAAGGTCGCCGCCGTCGCCTGCCAGGCCTACCACGACGGCTACTACACCGCGCACCGGCACCTCGCGCAGGAGGACGTCGACCTGGTCCTCCACCTCGGCGACTACCTGTACGAGTACCCGGTGGACCAGGCGGGCGGGGCCCGCCGCTACACCGACGTCACGCTGCCCGACGTGTTCAACCGGGAGACCGTCACCCTCACCGACTACCGGATGCGGTACGCCCTGTACAAGTCCGACCCGGACCTGCGGGCCGCGCACGCCGCCCACCCCTTCGTCGTCACCTGGGACGACCACGAGACGGAGAACAACTACGCCGGTGCCATCGACGAGCGGGGCGGTCCGACCGGGCCGTTCCTCGCCCGGCGCGCCGCGGCCTACCGCGCGTACTGGGAGAACCAGCCGCTGCGCGCCGCCCAGCTGCCCAAGGGTCCTGACGCGCAGTTGTACCGGCGGCTGCGCTGGGGCGATCTCGCCCAGTTCGACATCCTCGACACCCGGCAGTACCGCTCGGACCAGGCCTACGGCGACCGGCCGCACCCTGCCGGCCCCGAGACCGACGACCCGGCGCGCACCCTCACCGGTGACGCGCAGGAGCGCTGGCTGCTGGACGGCTGGCGGTCCTCGAAGGCGCTGTGGCACGTAATGCCGCAACAGGTGTGCTTCTCGCAGCGCAAGTTCGAGCAGGGCGCGGGGGCCCGGCTCTCCATGGACGCCTGGGACGGTTACCGCGCCTCGCGCGCCCGGGTCGTCGCGGGTGCGAAGGCGGCTGGGCTCGCCAACTGGATGGTCCTCACCGGGGACGTGCACGTCGGCTACGCCTTCGACATCAAGGAGGACTTCGACGACCCGGGATCGGCCACCCTGGGCACGGAGCTGACGTGCACCTCCATCGCCAGCGGCGGCAACGGCGCCGAGCGGCCCTCCAACTGGGACGCGTTCATGGCGGCCAACCCGCACATGAAGTTCTACGACGGCAGGCGCGGTTACGTCCTGGTCGAATTCGACCGGCGCTCGGCGCGGGCCGACTTCCGGATCGTCTCCACCATCACGAAGCCGGGCGCGCCCGTCACGACGGCCGCGTCCTTCGTCACGGAGGTGGGCTCCCCCGGTTTCCAGCGCGTGTGAGTCCGCGGCGGGCGGTGGCGGGCGTACTGCACCTGGCGGTCCCTTTGCGGCACCAAAGCGCGAATGCCCGCCGCCGTCCGCATCCGCGCGGCGCCGCGCGGCTAGGTCTAGGGACTCGTGACGCCTGTGTCCGCCGCGCGGCTGCCGCGCCGGGCACCGCCCTCACATCGTTCCCAGCGAAGGAGACAGTCGAATGGTCCACAGACACTCCGCGACCGGCCGTCGCGCCGCCCTGACCGCACTCGGCGCGCTGCTCCTGACAGGGTCGGCGGCGGCCGTTGCGGCCGAGCCGCCGCCCCGGCCGCTGCCTGGCTCGCCGCCGGGCGCCGCGCAGACGCTCGGCGCGGACAGGCCGTCGGCCGAGATGCTGCGGGCCCTGCAGCGCGACCTGAGGCTGACGCCCGCTCAGGCGACGCAGCGGCTGGTCAACGAGGCGGAGGCCGGGACACGCGCGGGCCGGCTGCGCAACGCGCTGGGCGAGCGGTTCGCCGGGGCGTGGCTGAGCGGGGTGACGTCCGACCGGCTCACGGTGGCGACCACCGGCGCCGAAGACGTGGCCCTGATCGAGGCGCAGGGCGCGAAGGCGGCCGTCGTCAAGAATTCGCTGGCCGCCCTGCGGGCGGCGAAGGAGAAGCTGGACGCCGCGGCGGCCCGCGTCGGCACCCGGGAGACGCCGATGTGGTACGTGGACGTGCCGGCCAACCGGGTCGCGGTCGCCGCCACCACGGAGGCCGCCGCGAACTCCTTCGTCAAGGCCGCCGGGCTGGAGAGCGCGAGCGTGACCGTGCGGGTGTCGGAGAACCGCCCGCGGCTGCTGGAGAACATCACCGGTGGCGAGGCGTACTACATCGACGGCTCAGCCCGCTGCTCGGTCGGCTTCTCCGTGACCAAGGACCAGCAGCAGGGCTTCGTCACGGCGGGCCACTGCGGAAAGCCCGGCGCCAAGACCACCGGCCACAACAAGGCCGACCAGGGGTCCTTCCAGGCGTCCACGTTCCCCGGCCAGGACATGGCCTGGGTGGCCGTCAACGACAGCTGGACCGCGACCGCCGACGTGAAGGGCGAGGGCGACACGAAGGTTCAGGTCACCGGTTCGGTGCAGGCGCTGGTGGGGGCGTCGGTGTGCCGGTCCGGGTCGACCACCGGCTGGCACTGCGGCACGGTCGAGCAGCACGAGACGAGCGTGAGCTACTCCGAGGGGACGGTCGACGGTCTGACGCAGACGACGGTGTGCGCCGAACCGGGCGACTCCGGCGGCCCGTTCGTCGCGGGCGCGCAGGCGCAGGGCGTCACGTCCGGCGGCACGGGCGACTGCAAGACCGGCGGCACCACGTTCTACCAGCCCGTCAACCCGATGCTGGAGAAGTTCCAGGTGACCCTGAAGACGGCCTCGGGGCAGACTGAGCCCCCGCCTCCGCAGGAGGGTGCGGCGGCGCGGTCCTGGGCCACGGGCCGGGTGTACGAGGCCGGGGCCACGGTCACCCACGACGGGGTGCGCTACCAGTGCCTGCAGAGCCACCAGTCGCAGTCCGCGTGGTCGCCGACGGGCACCCCGGCACTCTGGCAGCGGGTCTGACACCTCACCGGCGGCGGGTACGGCGTGGGTCCGTGCCCGCCGCCGCACCGTGCTGTCGCGCTACTGCTCGGCGAGGAGCGCGTACGCGGCGGCGATGAACGGGTCGTGGGCCCGGAAGCGGCGGGTGCACACGGCGGCCAGGGCCGTGCCGGTGTCGGGCCGGAATCCGAGGAAGGCCTGCTGGCCGAGGGTGGCGCCGCTGTGGAAGTACATCGGCCCGCCGTCGGTGGGGTGCCGGAACCAGCTGAGCGTGTGCACGTGCCGGTGCCCGAGTCCGCGCCGCAGCAGGGGTCGCCGCACGGCGTGCAGCGCTCCGGCGAGGGGTGAGCCCGCGGGGTCGGTGTGCGCTTCGAGGAAGGTGAGCAGATCGTGCGGGGTGGCCCGTACGGCGCCCGCCGCCTGGAATCCCCCGGGGTCGAAGGCGGGTACGGGGCGGTCGCCGTCCTTGGTGTGCCCGATGGCGTCGGTGTGCGGGCCGGTGGCTGCCAGGCCGGTCCCGTCCAGGCCGAGCGGGCGCAGCACGCGTTCGGTGAGGAGGTCCTCCCAGGGCGTGCCCGTCGCGGCGGCCAGCGCGTGGCCGAGGACGGAGACACCGAAGTTGGAGTAGCACCACCGGGTGCCGGGCCGGTGCCGGGGCCGGTGCCGCAGGAAGGCGTCGATGACGAGGGGGGCCGGGTAGCGGGCGTAGGGGTTGCTGCGCCAGGCGGGCAGGGCGCGGGCGTGGAACCCCGGTGGGAGACGGGGCAGTCCGGACGTGTGGGTGATCAGGTGGCCCAGTGTCACCGCGTCGGGCGCCGCCCGCCCGCGTCCCGGGTCGAGGAGCGCGGCGGCGGGCTCACGGCCGGTCAGCGGGCCGCCGTCGACGAGATGGGCGAGCAGCAGTCCGGTGAACGCCTTGGTGGCGGAGCCGATCTCGTAGCGCAGGTTCTCACGGGGAACCGGCGGGGGCGGCGCGGTGCCGCCCGCGCACACGATCCGGCGGCCGTGGCGGGACGCGGCGAACACGGCGTCGGGAGCGTCGGCGGCGGCGACGGCCGCTTCGAGCCGCTCCCGCAGCCCGGCGTCGCCGTGACCGGGGTCGGGCGGTGCCACCTCGGCCTCGGCGTCCGGCGGGGTGCCCGGCCAGGGTGTCGCGGGGGCGGTCATGACGCGGCGTGCGCCAGCTCGGACAGGGCGCGGGAGGTGGCCAGCGCGGAGGCGAACGCGGCGACCAGCGTGGAGTGGTAGACGACGTCGAACACCTCGCCGGGGTCGCCCTCGGGCATGGTGCGCACCGCGGGCATCGCGCCGTCGGGCTGCTGGGCGGCGGCGAACCCCTCCCAGGCGCGGGCGTCGAGGGTGGGGCGGGGCAGGCAGGCGTCGACGACGAGCAGTTCGCCGAGCAGGTCCCAGCGCCGCAGGTCCAGCCAGTCGTCGATCCAGGCGGGCAGCCAGGTCGCCAGGTAGCCGGCGATGTCCGGCGGCAGGCCCTGCGGGTTCTCACCCCAGTCGGTGAGGTGGAAGACGGCGTGGGTGATGTCGTAGGCGATGTGGCCCTCGACCGTCCACGGTTCGGGGGTGCGGGCCAGCCAGGTGGGGCCGAGCGCGTCGGCCTCCGGGGGGCGCGGGCGCAGGCCGAAGCGGCGCTGGAAGGCGGACAGGCCCAGGCGCCGGGTGGGCTTGGTCTCGAACGCCGCCCAGCTGTCGAGCCGGTGGTTCAGGGCGGCGGCCCGCTCGATGTCGGGCTGGCTGTAGCCGAGTTCCCGGAACGGCAGGTACACCTCGAACGGGATGGGTGAGATGGGCTCGGTCCGCTGCCCGCGCACCAGCATCCGGCCGCCGTCGAGGGTCTCCCGCCACGCGTGGTCGATGAGCCGGCCGGCCAGTTGGGCCTGCTGGGAGCCCGCGACGCCTTCGCGGAACAGCACCTTGCAGATCATCGCCAGTTCGCCGATCGGCTTGAAGCGTTCGAGGAAACCCACTTCGGGATCGACGTCCGGCTCCAGCCGGAAACCGTCGCGGTGCGCCCAGAGCCATTCGAGGGCGCGGACTCCGACGGTGTGCATCAGGCGCGTGTCGGTCATGCCGACGCTCCTTGTCCGAGGGTGAGGGTGGCGGCGAAGGCGGCCATCAGCGTGGAGTGGTAGCAGCTCAAGAAGTCTCGTGCGGGATCCGTCGCGTCGTGGTCGGCGTCCTGCGAAGCGCGCGGGCCTTCCTCGGGGATGGCGCCCGACGCGCTCTGCGCGGCAGCGAGCCGTGTCCACGAGTCGTGCAGCAGGGCGGGGTCCGGTGGCCGCGGAAGGCTCGCCGCGACGGCCAGGAGTTCACAGCTCAGATCCCACATCGCGGAATCGAGGCAGGTGTCGAGCCAGGGCGGCAGCCAGTCCGTCAGGTAGGCGGCGAGGTCGGGCGGTACGCCGTCGGGGGTGCGGCCCCAGTCGGTGAGGTGGAAGATCACGTGAGTGAGGGCGTAGCCGGCGTCGCGTTCGAAGGTCCACGGTTCCGGCAGGCCGCCCAGCCAGGTTCGCCGCAGCGCCGGCTGGGGTTGCCCGGGCCGGCTCATGCCGGTGCTCCGTTCGGCGCACAGCACGCCGAGGTGGCGGGTCGGGTCCTGTTCCGTGAGTCGCCAGCCGCGGGTGCGGGCGACGCGGGCAGCGTCCCTCTCGTAGCCGGTGTGGCGCAGGCCGGCGGCGGCGAAGGCCGCGTACACCTCCAGGGGGTACGTGGCGAAGGGTTCCAGGCGCTGCAGGCGGGGGAACAGCTCGCCGTGGCCGGTCTGGGCCCAGGCGAACGCCAGCAGGTTGCCCGCGCGGGAGTGCAGGGGGTCCGTGGGGGCGGTGCGCGCGCGGATGCTGCCGCAGACGCGGGCCAGTTCCCCGAGCGGCTTCCAGCTGGTGTCCACGCGGCCGTCGCGGTCCAGGGCGTCGTCACCGAGCGCGAAGTCCTCGCGGTGCGCGGTGATCCAGGCGAGCGCGGCCCGCGCCACCTGCCCGATCTGTCCCCGGTCCGCGGCCCGGCCGGTCCGCGCGGGGCCGCCGGTCTCGTCGGTCTGCCGTGTGCGTGCCGCCGTCACACGAGTACCTCGGTGCGCATCAGCTGGGCCGCCCGCACCTGGAGGGCGACGCGTGGGTCCTCGCCGCCCATGAGCGCCACGAAGTCCAGTCCGGTGTCGAGTCCCAGGGTGTCCGGCACGTCGGGCAGCAGCGTGAGCCAGCGGCCCGCGCCGGCCGCCTGCCGCCAGTCGCGTCGGCGCACCGCGCGGACGAAGCCCCGGGCGACGTCGACCGGGCGGTTGCGGGCGGCACGCACCACCGCGCAGTCCTCGCCGGGCAGGGCAAGGGAGGCGAGCACCGCGAGTTGGTGCGTGAGGCGCTGCCAGCTGCACGCGTCGAGCCAGGAGGCGCCGGGTTCCGCGTCGTCCGCGACGGGGGCGCCCAGTCTCCGGAGCGTGCGGGCCATCGCCCAGTGGCTCCAGACGACGGTGGGTGCCGCGTCGGCGGCGGGCGGGAAGCCCTCGACGGCGTTGCGGAAGGCGGTCATCAGCCGCGGGTCGGGGGGGCGGCGCAGCAGCACCTCGGGCAGGAGCGCGTCGGCGCCCAGTACCCGGAGCGCGGCGAGGCCGAGGCCTGCCGACTCGCCGTCCGTCGTCGTGCCGGACACTCGCACGTGGTCTCCGCTCCGAAGAGCGGAGACCACGTCGGAAGCGAGGTCCCGCACCGCGCCCTGCAACAGGGCGGAAGTGCCAGACTGTTCCATTGCCTGCTCCAGTCGATCCGGTCAACCCTTCTTGGGGCGAGGGGTCGGCGGCGACAGCAGGACGCCTCCCTGCCCACCGGCCAGCGCGAGTGCCGCGCACTCACGGCTGTCGCGGTAGACGCCGTCCGGCTCGGCGGGGTCGAGTGCCGCCTCGATGTCGGCGGTCTCGATGCCGGTGACCTCTTCGATCAGCTTTTCCGGAGTCATTCGACCATCTCCCTCTCGGGTTAATCCGGTACCTTCTACTTCTAGTTGAGCGAATGATGACGAATTATGCAAATCGCACCATGTGACACATATTTCAACGCTTCAACATCTCAGCGGGACGTAGGGACAGCACGACAGGCGAGGTGTGGACCGAACCGCGGGCGGCGCCAATCCGCTTCAGGGCGTGGACCGCTGACCCAGCCTCATGGCCAGCTGCTGCCGGATGTCCGCGGCGAGCCTGCCGCTCGCGCCCCAGGTGACCACCAGATCGGCCACGTGCCGCACCTTGATGTTGGTGCACATCGACGTCTCGCGGAGCACGTCCCACGCCTCGGCCGGTGTCATCCGGCCCACGGCCACCAGCACACCGATCGCCTGATCGATCACCGCGTGGGAGTCGACGGCCTGTTCCAGCTGCGCGACCTTGTCCTCCAACTGCCTGATCCGGTCGCGGTGGGTGTCCGGCTGCTGCACCACACCAGGGAGCTCGTCGTGCACGTCGCCTCCGCAGTGAAAAGGGCCGCCAAGGAGCGCCAGGGACAAGGAAGCGGCCGGTCCGAACGCGCACACGTGCGCAGCGGACCGGCCGCCGAAGCGTCCCTCCCACCGTCACACCCGGGTCGGGGGCCCGCAACACCAGGCACGGCGTGAGGGCGCGCCCGGAAGGGGAACCCGGCGTGGGCCGTATGCACCGACCTCCCCCACCGACACCTTGGAGATGGCCATGAGTGTGTTGCGCGTCCTCGGCCGGCCCATGCTGGCCTCGATGTTCCTCACCGGCGGCATGCATTCCCTGCGCAGCCCCGAGGAGGTCGCGCCCGCCGCCGAACCCGTCGTCCGGCCGGTCACCGAGCGCGTTCCGCCCCTGCCCGACCGCACCGAGGAACTCGTCCGGCTCAACGGCGCCGTCCAGGTCGGCGCGGGCCTGCTGCTGGCGACGGGCAGGATGCCCCGGATCGCCGCGTTCGCCATCGCCGCCACGCTGGTGCCGACCACCCTGGCCGGGCACCGCTTCTGGGAGGCGGACGACCCGGACGAACGGGCCCAGCAGCGCGTCCACTTCTTCAAGAACCTCTCGATGCTGGGCGGCCTGCTCATCGCCGCCGACGACACGGCGGGCGACCCGTCGCTGCTGTGGCGGGGCCGGCACGCCACGCACGCCCTGCGGCGCGACGCGAGGCTGGTACGCCGTTCCGTGCGGGCCGGTGCGCGGCCGGCCGGCGCCGTCGGCCGCGTCCGGGCCAAGCTGCCCGTGTGAGCCGCATCGCGGGTAGGGGTCGAACTGCCCGTGTGAGCCGTATCGCGTTAGGTCCCGGGGCGCCTGGGGACCCGGGTTCCGGTGGGTCCGCCCCCGGAGCCGCCACGACCCGTTGGAGGTGAAGGACGTGGGACACGGAGGAAACGTCATCGACGAACTGATGACGGACCACCGGGAGGTCGAGGAGCTCTTCGGCAAGATCGAAGCACTGCCGGCCGGGCACAAGGACCGCAAGGTCTACGCCGACCAGGTCACGATGGAGCTGATCCGGCACTCGGTGGCCGAGGAGGCCTATCTGTATCCGGCGGTGCGCGAACACGTGCCGAACGGCGACTCCATGGCCGACAGGGAACTCGAGGACCACGCCACGGCCGAGCAGATCATGAAGGACCTGGAGAGCTGCGAACCGGCGCACGCCGAGTTCGACCGGCTCATCGGGCGGCTGATGACCGAGATCCGCCAGCACGTGGCCGACGAGGAGGAGAACCTCTTCCCCAGCCTGCGCGCGGCCTGTCCGCCGGAGAAGCTCGACGAACTCGGTGACAAGGTCCGGCAGGCGAAGAAGACGGCCCCGACCCGGCCGCACCCGTCCGCCCCCGACAAGCCGCCGGCCAACAAGCTGCTGGCCCCGGGCACCGGACTGGTCGACCGCATCAGGGACGCGCTGTCCGGACGCGGAAAGCACCACTGACCGCAGCGCCGCCTCACACGCAGGAGGGCCCGTCGCCAACGGCGACGGGCCCTCCTGTTGCGCGTGCAGCGCCTACTCGTGCGCCTTCATCAGCTTCTGCACGCCCCCCACCACGTCCTGTGCGGTGCCCCCGTCGAGGAACAGCGCGGGAACCCGGTACGGCTCCCGGTGCCCGGCCGCCGGCGACAGGGTGAGGACGGGCGTGCCGACCCCGGCGGCGAGCTGCGCCGGGCCGGGGTCCCCGGTGACCAGGACGTCCGCCACGCGCAGCACCCCGGCCAGGGCCCGCGGGCCGGTGCGGCCGCCGAGGTCGACGGCCGTGGCGCCGCTGACCCGGCGGGTCGGCCCCGGCTCCCCCGGGCCGCCCGTGACGACCACGCGATGCCCGGCGTCGGCGAGCAGCTCCACGGCCTCCGCCCAGCGCTCGACGTCGTGCGGGCCCGCCTCGGCACCGGGGTGCACGACGACGTACGGGCCGTTGCCGGTCAGCGTGGCGGTGTCCGGCGCGGGCAGCACGCGCAGCCGTCCGTCGTCCCCGGTGCGCAGGCCGAAGCCCAGGGCGGCGGCCAGGTCGAGCGCCACCTCCGCCTCGTGCCGGCCGGGCAGCGGGCGGTGGTGGACGTCGAGCGGCCCGTCGGGGTCACCAGCGCCCACCGCACCGATCCGCGCCACCCCGGCGCGGCGCAGCAGCCGGACGAGCGGTGGCGGGTCTTCGCCGTGAGGGGTGAGGAGGAGGGCGAGGTCGTACGCCTCGGCGCGCAGGCGGGCCACCAGGGCGTCCTCGGCGTCCGTGCCGTCCCGGCTCCCGGCCCCGGGAATCCCGGTGTCCCTGCCGTCCCGGCTCCCCGTCGTCGGTGTCGCCGTGTCGTCGTCCGGGCGTACGACGACGGCGTCGACGTGGGGCAGCAGTTCGGCGGCGGCGGCGCCGGGCGTGTCGCACAGCAGGGTTACGTGGTCGGCGCCCGTGGACAGGGCGCGGACGGCCGGGCCCGCCAGCAGTGTGCCGTCGAAGCCGTCGGCGGGGACCACCAGGGCCTTCACGCGGACCACTCCCCGCCGCTGCCCGTGACCGTGGCCGGGGCGCGTTCCGGTGGGCCCTGCTCGGGCCGGGCCGTGAGGGCGGCGACGGTGCGGGCGAGGCCCTCCTCCCAGCCCACCTTGGGCACCCAGCCGAACAGTTCGCGGGCGAAGCCGGTGTGGGGCGGGTGTTCGGGGCCGGTGGCCTGCTCCTCGGTGAAGGTCAGGGGCGCGTCGGAGCCGGTCAGTTGGATCACCCTGCGGGCGATGTCGGCGAGCGTGACCTCCTCGTCCCCGCCGAGGTCGACCGGCCGTACCGAACGGCCCGCGGCGACCAGCAGGACGCCGTCCACCATGTCGTCGACGTAGCAGAGCCAGAGGGCCTGCCGGCCGGCTCCGGGGACCGTCACCGGCTGCCCGGCCAGGGCCGCCTCCACGAAGGCGGGGATCGGCAGGCCCTCGTCCGGGCGCATGCAGGGCCCGTAGGCGTGGAACAGCCGCACGATCCCGGCGTCGCTGCCGTGCGCGGCGTGCGCGGCGACCAGGGCCTCGGAGAAGCGGCGGGAGTCGGCGCAGGCGCTGCGCGCGGTGAGCGGACCGGGTGTGTGCGGGTCGCGGCCCGGTCCGGTGCCGTCCTCGGGCGATGAAGCCAGCAGGAACCGCGCGCCGTCGCGGCCGGCGACGGCCAGCGCGTTGCGGGTGCCGAGGCTGCGGGTGTCGAGGGTCTCCAGGAGGTGACGCTCCTCGTCCTGCGGTGAGGCGGGCCCGGCCAGGTGCAGCACGAGGTCGTACGGGCCCGGCAGTGCCGCCGGGCAGCCGGGGTCGGCGACGTCGCCTTCGAGGAAGCGGAAGCCGTCGCGTCCGGTCAGGTGCCGGACGTTCCCGGGGCGGCCGGTGCGCAGGTTGTCGAGACAGTCGACTCCGACTCCTGCGTCGAGCAGCCGCTCACACAGGTGCGAGCCGAGGAATCCCGCCCCGCCGGTCACCAGGGCCCGCCGCCAGGGGGCCGAGGCGAGGAGCGGTGCCGGTCCGGTGCCGTTGGAGGTCGTCGTCGGCATCATGAGCGCGCCCTTCCTCCTCCGCCGCGACCGCGCAGGAAGGGCCGATCAGTGCCCCGGCGCGTCACGTTCGTGCTCTGACGCCGATGGGAGCGGGCCGGTCGTGTCGGTGCGTGGGCGCGTGGGGCGCCAGAGGGGTGGTGGAGGCGGTCAGGTGCGCCGCGCCGCGCTCCCCACGGCCTGTCATCAACCCCGCTCGGTCGGCGAGTCCCGCCCGAGCCCGTGCGGCCCCGCCCCGCGGAGCCGCACTCGCCCACCCCCGCCGGCCGGCGTGCCCATACCGTCACGACCCCGCCGCGCGCAGCGCCCCCGCCGCCGCCTTGGCCGCGCGGCGGGCCAGGAGGGTGGTGGAGCGGCCGTCGAGGTACGGCAGGACCACCGCCTGGCCGCCCCAGTCGCGCAGGACGCGTGCCTCGGGCAGGTCCTGGACGGAGTAGTCGCCGCCCTTGACCCACACGTCGGGCCGCAGCCGGGTGAGGAGTTGCTCGGGGGTGTCCTCGTCGAAGACGGCGACGGCGTCGACGCTGCCGAGGGCGGCCAGGACACGGGCCCGGTCGGCGGCCGGGTTGAGCGGTCGCCCCGGACCCTTGCGGCGGGTGACGGAGGCGTCCGAGTTGAGGCACACGATGAGGCAGTCGCCGACGCGCCGGGCGCTCTCCAGCAGGCCGACGTGGCCGGCGTGCACGAGGTCGAAGCAGCCGCCGGTGGCGACGACGGTGCCGCCCCGGGCCCGCACCCGCTCGGCCAGTTCGAACGCGTCGGTGCCGGGCACGTCGGCCGGGCGGGCCGGGACGCGGGTGCGCCACAGGTCGGGGTTGCCCGCGCCGCCCGCCGCGACGAACGCCGCCGCCTCGGCGACGGCCCGTTGCAGCGCCTCCTCGGGCAGCAGCCCGTCGGCGAGCCCCGCGGCGGTCGCGGCGGCGAGGCAGTCGCCCGCGCCACACGGATCGCCGGTGGCCTGGTAGGGCGCCGGGACCAGCATCGGCGTACCGGTGCCGGGCCGGGCCAGCAGCACGCCGCGCTCCCCCAGCGTGACGGCGACACCGGCCGCCCGCCAGCGCTCCGCGAGCTGTGCGCCGCGCTCGGCGTAGGCACCCAGCGAGGTTCCGCCGTCGCCGGGGCACAGGGCCCGTGCCTCGGCCGCGTTGGGGGTGACGATGCGCGCCCCGGGCACGGGCGCGTCGCCCCGGGGGTGCGGGTCCCACACCAGCGGGGTGTGGCGGGCCGCGTAGTGCAGGTGCGGGCGCAGGGCGTCGGCGGTACGCCGGCCGTAGTCGGCGACCAGCACGGCGTGGGCCCCGGCCAGCGCGTCGCGCACCGCGTCGACCGGCAGCGTGTCCTCGGGCCCGCCGGGCGTGCCGCCGCCCCGGTCGATGCGGACGACGGGCCGGCCCCCGGCCAGGACGCGGGTCTTGACCGGCAGGGTGCCGTTCAGCGGGATCTCCAGCAGCCGCACCCGGCCGCGCAGGTCACGGCGTACGGCCTCGCTGGCGGCGTCGTCGCCGAGCGCCGTCACCAGGATCACGTCGCGTCCGCCGCGCGCGGCGAGGGCGGCGGCCAGTCCCGCGCCGCCGGGGTGCCGGCGGTCACCGGTGACGTCGACGACGGGGGCGGGCGCGTCGGGCGCGAGCCGGGTGGAGACGCCCTCGATGTCCTCGTCGAGCAGGACGTCACCGACCACGGCGAGCGGCTTCGGTGCGGTCATGACGCCCTCCCGGGGGTGACGGCGTGGCGTGCGAGGGGCGTGGCCAGGGCCGCGTCGAAGCATTCGCACAGCAGGTGCACGGCGACGAGGTGGGTCTCCTGGACGGTGGGGGTGCTGTCGGTGTCGACGCACAGCGCCTCGTGCGCGGCCTCGGCCAGCGGGTTCGGGGCGCGTCCGGTGAGCGCCCACACGGTGAGTCCGGCCTGCCGTGCGGTGACGGCCGCGGCGATCAGGTTGGCGCTGCGGCCGGAGGTGGACAGCAGGAGCAGGACGTCTCCGGGGCGGCCGTGGGCGGTGACCTGGCGGGCATAGACGTGGTCGAAGCCGTAGTCGTTGCCGATGGCCGTGACGCTGGAGGTCTCGGCGTGCAGGGCGATCGCCGAGTAGGCGCGCCGCTCCTGCCGGTAGCGGCCGACGAGTTCGGCGGTGAGGTGCTGGGCCTGGGCGGCGCTGCCGCCGTTGCCCGCGGCGAGCAGCCGGGCCCCGCCGGTGAGGGTGTCGGCGAGCGCCGTTCCCCACTGTGCGATCCGTTCGAGGTCGTTGCGGCGGAACCGGTCGAGGGCCTGTTCCAGTGACCGGCAGTGCAGTCGTGCGGCGTCGAGCGCGGGATGTTCGGTCATGGTGTCCGGGCGTGGGGGGGGGGGGGGGGGGGGGCCGGGGGCCCCCCCCCCCCCCGGGGGGGGGCGGGGGGGGGGGGCGCG
>NZ_JBFBAX010000055.1:0-20933 GCF_040682395.1 Streptomyces sp. NPDC051207
TCAGGAGGCCGGGTTTTGCAGCGTGTTGAGTTGTTCGAGCTGATTCGTCGTGACCGGAGGCTGGAAGGCACTTCGGTCCGGGGGCTGGCCAAGCGCCGGGCGTCCGGACTGCGGAGGTCGATCCCGGACACCTCGACGAGCCGGCTGATCCGGTGCCGCAGGCTGTTCGGGTGCACACCCAGCGCCCGGGCGGTGTCCGGCACGTGGCCGAAGTGATCGAGGTACGCCCGCAGGGTCCGCACCATGGTGCCCCCGCCTTGCCCGGCGTCGAACGCCACCAGGCGTGCCACCGGTGTCTCCGGTGCCGGGGCCGAACCGGTCAGCGCGTCCAGCATCTGGTTCAGGGTGATGGTCTCGGCCACCTCGCTCGCGAAGGCGACGGTGCGGTGCTCCCCCGTCGAAAGCAGGGCTCTCAGTGCCAGGTTCGCCGACCGGCGGGACTCGGGCAGGTCCGCCAGCGTCTCGACCACCGTGCCCAGACCGATTCTCGCCTCCGGCCCGAACGCGTCGGCCACCTGCCGGACCAGTGACTTCCCCAGACGTGCGACCTGTTCGACGGCCCGCTGCATGTCCTGGTGCAGCGCGCCCACCAGGACCAGGCACCCCTGGTCGACCGGCAGCACCACCGGCGTGAGGTCGTACGCGCCACAGCGCACCGCCAGCAGGGCGCACAGCCTTCCGGTTTCCTCCCCCTTGCAGGAGGCTCCGGGGCGTACCACCAGGACGGCGCAGTGCCCGTGCGCCGGAATGCCGGTGCGTTCGGTCAGCACGTCGGCGGAACCCCGTCCGTCGAGCAACGCACGGGCCGCGTCCTCGACCAGCCGGGCGTGCGTGCGGTGCGACCGGTGGTGGAGCAGATGTACGGCGGCGACCCGTGCTGCCGACCGCAGTGTGTCGGAGGTGTGCGGCGGGAGGTCGCCGCCCGCGGCCGCCACCCAGATCGATCCCAGGATCTCTCCGCCCGCCCGGACGGCCACCACCAGGCGTTCGGGGTTCTCCCCGTGTGCCGGCCGGTGGATGACGTCCCCCGAGCCCCACAACGCCCGGAAGAACCCGGTCTCCCGCATGGCGGCCACACGCCACTCCGGCACCCGGCGGCCGAGGATCGTCAGCCGGCGCAGCTCGTCCACGTCCTCCTTCGTGGACGAGTACGCCAGGACCCGGGACTCCACGTCCTCGATCGTCACCGCGCCGCCGACCAGGGCCGCCACCGCGTCGGCCAGCCCGTTCAGGTCGCCCGGCGTCACAGCCGCCACAGCCGGGTCGGCGGGGACTCCGGACAGGACCAGACCGGCCCGCAGTGCGCCGACCAACTCGGTCCAGCCGCACCACGCCGTCCGCAGGAGCACCGCCGTACCGGCGTCCTCGGCGGCCGCCCGTAGTGCCGCCGGGAGCCGTCCCGACCTGCCCGGCCCGAAGACCACCGCGGCCGCTCCCGATTCAGCGGCATCGCGCACGACGTCGACGGCCGCGGCCGACTGCGGATCGACGCCCACGGCCAGCAGCACCTGCCCCCGCGGCAACCCCGGCTCCAGCGGGTCCAGGACCGTGACCCCCTCGACCGCGACCTTCAGGCCACGCGGAGCCACGCACGGCTCCAGCGCACCGGCCCCCATGACCGACAGCAGTTCTTCCAGCGTCGGCGCCGCCGCGGCGGTGGCGCCCCCCTGCCCGACCGTTCCGTTCAGCACCATCCGGCCCCCCACCTCGGCGCGTCGCGTCACGGTGAGTGTAGAAGAAGTCACAGGAATGCGGCGAGGCGTGCGCACGGAAGCCGACCCCCCCCTCCCGCGCCGGGGCTCGACCGAGCCGTGCAGCAGGTGTCCGGCGAGTTCGGCCAGGCCGGCCGTCATGATCGCCTCGTTGGGCGCCCCGTTCTCCGGGTGAGCCGAGTCCCGAGCCGCCAGGAGGCCCGACGTGTCGGCGAGGACGATGATGGCCTCGCTCATGCCCCGGCGGCCTCCTTGATGGTCGCCGGATCCTCGGCGTCGGACATGTGTGCCTCAGATCAACTCCGGCTGCTGTTGCGGCTGTCGGGGTGCTGTCGGGCTCGGTTCCCACCGTGCTGTGGTGCGTAGGTACACGTACACCACCGACGTCATCGCCAGGATGAGGAGCGGGCCCGCGAGCCACGGGTGGGCGGCCATCTGGGACGGGAGGAAGCGGTAGGAGAGCAGGAGCGCTGTGAAGATCGTGGTGCCGTAGGCGACCAGGCGGATGCCTGGTGCGTCCCAGCCGCGGTCCAGGGAGCGCAGGGACGCCTCGATCGTGAGGGTGAAGACCACGCCGGCGATGAGGTCGACGCCGTAGTGGTAGCCGAATCCCAGCGTTGCGCAGAGCGTGGCGATCAGCCAGAACGTGCCCGCGTATCGCAGGACGCGGGGGCCCTTCCGGGTGTGGATGAAGATCGCCGTGGCCCACGCGGTGTGGAGGCTGGGCATGCAGTTCCGTGGGGTGATGCCGTCGAAGGGCATGGGGTACGGGGTGGTGATCGGCGGCGGCGTGTGCGGCCACAGGTTGGCCACGGCCCACTGTTCGCTGGGGGGCATGTCGGGCGCCCACAGGCTGACGCCCGCCCAGTGCTCGGTTCCGGTGCCGTAGGCGAAGATCGGGCCGACCACCGGGAAGATCATGTAGAAGGCCGGGCCCAGGAGGCCGATCATCAGGAAGGTGCGCACCAGGTGGTGGCGCGGGAAGCGGCGTTCGGCCGACACGGCACGCAGCTGGTACAGCGCGACGACGACCGCGGCCACCGGGAGCTGGCCGTAGACGAAGTCGAGGAAGTTGAAGCCGACCGGGCCGCCGGCCGTGACCAGCCGGCCCACCAGCCATGAGGGGTTGCCCAGCGCCTGATCCGCCATCGCCACGTACTGGTCGAGCACCACCGGGCGGGTCTGCGAGGTGATGAGCAGCCAGGTGTCGCCGGTCTTGCGGCCGGTCATCAGCAGCAGGCCCAGCCCTACGCCCTTCAGCAGCAGGGCCCGTTCCCGGCCGGTGCGGCGCGTGACCGCGAGGACCGCGCAGCCCAGCATCACCCACAACGCGCCGTTGCCGAAGGGGTGCCCGCCGTTCGTCCCGGCGCCGACCGCCCACCGGACCACCAGGAAGGCCAGGTCCACGCCGATCGCCGCGGCCAGCGCGACGAACCGCTGCCGCCAGGTGAGGACCACCATCATCAGCGCCATGGACGCGTACAGCAGGCCGCCCGACTTGGGGGCGAATATCACCTCGCGCACCTGGTTGGTGATCGGTCCCGGCACGCCGTAGCGGCGCGCGGCGAACTCCAGCGCGAGGAGGAATCCGAGGGTCACGACCGCCACCGCGGCCCAGAGAATCACCCGTGGCCGACGCCCTTCGGGGAACGCGGCTGTCCCACGTATTCGTCTGCTGTTCTGCGGTGGCATGAGTCTCAATTTTCGGCAGCTTCGGTGGAGGTGGAGGCGGAACGACGACAGACCGGGTCCGGGCTCCACCGCTGTGCGGGTGTCCTCCCGGTGGTGCGCTTCCTACGGCACGGTCGCCGCAGCCGGAAACGTTACCGGTGCGCGGCGGGACGGGGCTCGTCGCGCTCGCCGCCGGGGCAGGTCCGGTCCCGGCACGCGTGTGTGCGGTGCGGTCGCTCCGCCCGCGATCCCGTCGCATCGTCCCGAGCCACGAGACACTCCTCCCCCATGCCTCCCTGATCCGCCGCCCCCGCACGCCCATTGTGCCCTTGCCCCCCGGCGCAGTGCCCCTGCCGCGTCCAGGCTCATCCGTTCCCGCTCCGGAACCCCGCAGTCGACGTACCCGCCCCCCTCCGCAACACCACAGTCCGGCTCTCCAAGCCCTCTCCCGCAAACCGTCGATCTCATTTTCACGGGCTTTCCCGCATGGTAACTTGGAGAACATTTGTCGGGGTGGCAGAGCGGACTCGGGGGACGGATGAGCGGTTCGCCGTACAGTGCGATGCGTGCCAGGCTGGTGAGCAGAACCGTCGAGCACTACCTGCGTCCCACTTTCCGGGTTCACAATTCCGCGGACGATTCCGGGGAGCAGTTGCGGTTCGACGCGTTCCTCGACCAGTTGCCGGCGCACCGGGCCAACTCCGCGCCCAGGCCCAGGACATGGCTGGTGACCGGTGGCGCGGGCAGCGGCAAGAGCACCGCCGTCCTGCAGTGCGCCATCGCGCTCCTGGACGGCGGGACGCCCTGCGTCATTGTCGACAACCGCACGATCAGGCAGTTGGACGTGCACGGCCTGACCGTCAAGGAATTCGCCAAGCAATTACGTCCGTCGGGTGTCGACGAGAAGTTGTGGAAGGCGCACGTCAAGAAGAACCGTGTGGTTTTCCTTGTCGACGCGCTGAACGAATTGGAGCGTGAATTCGACGGCACCTCCGAGTGGAAGTTCATCTGGCAGCTCGTCGCCGGGTCGCACGACTTCACGGTGCTGGTGACGTCCCGCAGCAAGGTGGACGACCTGGACCGGACCGTCCTGCGCGACGTGGAGACGCTGTCCATCGAGCCGCTGGGCGAGCAGGACATCGAGACGTATCTGGGGATGCGCGACGGGTCGGCGAGCGAGGCGCTGACGGAGATCAAGACGGGCGACATGCTGGGCGTGGCGTCCAACCCGTTCATGCTGTCGCTGCTGACCGACTGGCTGCTGGGCACGCGGTCCGTCAAGGACCGGAAGATTCCGCGCAGCCGTGCGGACCTGCTCCGGGAGACCGTGGTCCGGGCCGACAGCGAGGGCAGGTTCGGCAAGGTCAAGGCGGAGAAGGAGGCGGCGAAGCGCGGGCTCGGCATGGAGGCGGCGCTGTGCGCGGCGGCACTGGCCGCGATCACCACGGGCAGGGGCAACGCGGACTTCCTCGCCCTGGACGTGGAGGTGCTGCTGGGCCGGGTGTGGGACGACGGGGACGCCGTCGCCCACACGGTGAAGGCGTTCCTGGACACGCAGATGGTGGAACCGGTCGGTGACGCGGCGGACGGCCAGTACAGCCTGCTGCACCCGGCGTTCGTCGACTTCGGGCTGGCGCTCGCGTGGCAGAGCACGAGTCCGCCGCCCGTCGTGCTCGACCCCGGCTATCTGGACCAGTGCCTGGGCGACTGGGTCGGCCTGCAGTCCGACCCCGACGGTGCCGTGCTGGGCCTGCTCGATCTGCTCGCCCGGGACGCCAAGCCGCTGCCGCCCGAGCTGGTGGTGGACATCCTGCTGGCCAACCGGGGGGTGCTGAGCGACGAGGTGCGCGGGGTGCTGTGGCGGCAGCTCGGGGAGTGCTTCGGGCTGGGGCGTCAGACGCGGGACCGGCTGGCCGGGGCGCTGGCCGGCGTGCCGCCGACCGTGCTGCGCGACGGGCTGGAGCGCGGTCTGCTGCGGGCGCTCAACGCCGACGACCCGGTGTTCGCGGACATCGTGCTGGCGGCGCTGTGGAACGGTTCGCTGGACCCGCAGGCGTTGCAGCGACTGCGTCAGACGCACCTGCGGAACAAGAGGGAGTCGGCGCGGAAGGGGCGCATCCGTGACGCGGCCCTGGCCGCGGAGCGGCGGGTGGGGCTGCGGGGGCATGCCGACCCGTCGGCGCGCCGCCACTGCGCGAACTGGCTGGGCGGGCACGGCGGTGAGCAGGACGTCGACGGCCTGCTGGCAGCGATGCTGCAGGACCCGGACGCCGCGGTCCGGGGCGCCTCCGCCACCGCGCTCGGGCTGATCGGCTCGGTGCGGGCCGTCCCCGCCCTGCTGAAGACGACCGAGGCGGACAGCAACGCCGGCGTCCGGGGGTCGGCCGCCAACGCCCTCGGCCGCATCGGCGACCCGCAGGCCGACTCGGTGCTGACCACCGCCCTCGCCGACGACGGTGACGCCAGTGTCCGGGGCTCGGCCGCCCACGCCCTCGGGCGCATCGGCCATGCTCAGGCGGTCGCCGCGCTGACCGCCGCGCTCGGCCGCGACACCGAGAGCAACGTCCGGGGGTCGGCCGCCCACGCCCTCGGCCGCATCGGCCACCCCCAGGCGATCTCCGCGCTCACCGTCGCCCTCGCCGACGACACCGACGCGAACGTCCGGGGGTCGGCCGCCCACGCCCTCGGCCGCATCAGCCATCCGCACGCGCTCCCCGCACTCGCCACCGCGCTCGCCGACGACCGCGACGCGAACGTCCGGGGGTCGGCCGCCCACGCCCTCGGCCGCATCGGCGACCCCCAGGCGGTCCCCGTCCTCACCGGTGCCCTCACCGACCGCGACGCCAACGTCCGGGGCTCGGCCGCCAACGCCCTCGGACGCATCGGCCACCCGCAGACCATCTCCGCGCTCACCGTCGCCCTCGCCGACGACACCGACGGCCACACCAGGGGGTCCGCCGCCAACGCCCTCGGCCGCATCGGCCACCCCCAGGCGATCCTCGCCCTCACCACCACCCTCGCCGACGACACCGACGGCCACACCAGGGGGTCCGCCGCCAACGCCCTCGGACGCATCGGTCATCCCCTCGCGGTCCCCGCCCTCACCGGCGCGCTCACCGACCGCGACGCCAACGTCCGGGGCTCGGCCGCCAACGCCCTCGGCCGCATCGGCGATCCCCAGGCGGTCCCCGCGCTCACCGTCGCCCTCGCCGACGACACCGAGCCGAGCGTCCAGGGGGCGGCCGCCAACGCCCTCGGCCGCATCGGCGACCCGCGGGCGATCCCCGCCCTGACCACCGCCCTCGCGCACGACACCGACGGCCACACCAGGGGGTCCGCCGCCAACGCCCTCGGCCGCATCGGCGACCCCGAGGCGGTCCCGGCACTCACCACCGCCCTCGTGCACGACCCCGACGACAAGGTGCGCGGATCGGCCGCCAACGCCCTCGGCCACATAGGCAACACCGCGGTGGCGGAGTTCCTGCGGGCGACCATCGCCAACCCCGAGGAGTCCTACGTCACCCGGCGCGCCGCCGTGGGGTCCCTCACCCACCTGGACACCGGGGACGAGGCGTGGATCACGGAGGTCGCCGACCGGCTCAGGTTCACCACCCGCGGCGACCGGCACGGACGCGCCCTGCGCGGGGCCATCGTCAACCTGGTGGCCCGCCGGGGAATCACGCCGCAGTCGAAGGACTGGCTGGTCGGCGTGGTCCGCGAGGACAGGGACCCGCTGAACCGCACGACGGCTCTCGAAGGGCTGGCACGGGCCGGCCAGGCGGACGCCGACCTGATCAGGTTCGTCATCGCGCCCGAACGCCCACGGCCGGACAAGCGGCCCCGGGACACCGACGCGGGCGTCCTGGGCGTCGCGGCGGCGGCCGTCGTACGCGCCGCCGCCGACCACCCGGACCACACCGAGTCCCTGCTCCCCGGCGTCGTCCACCTGCTCACGCAGAAGGACGTCTTCCGGGCGACGGTCCTCCCCCCGCTCACCCAGCTGCGCCTGCTCCCCCTGCCCGTCGCGGAACGGGTCTTCTCCCGTTTCGTGGAGCTGATGGGCGGCGCCTCGCCGCAGAACCCGTACCTGGAGCCGGCGCTGACCGCCGAACGGGAGTTCCTGGCCGAGCGCAGGCGCGTGCAGGCCGACGTCGAGTCGTTCAGCCACCACCCCGAGGCGGTGCTCGCCGGGTTCCGCGAGCAGAGGAAGTCGAGGTTCGAAGTGACCGCACCGAGGACCGGCGACGAGTACCACGTCGCCCTGCTCACGGCCGTACCCGTCGAGACCAGGGCGCTCTTCCACGTGCTCGACGAGCGCGGCACCACCACGACCGAGGTGCAGCGCGACGGACGCTACTACGACGTCTTCGAGCTGAACTCCGCAGGTCAGCCCCCAGTCCGCGTGGTCACCACGCAGGCCACCGACCAGGGCGG
This sequence comes from Streptomyces sp. NPDC051207, assembly GCF_040682395.1. Taxonomy (NCBI): domain Bacteria; kingdom Bacillati; phylum Actinomycetota; class Actinomycetes; order Kitasatosporales; family Streptomycetaceae; genus Streptomyces; species Streptomyces sp. NPDC051207. Next base: position 7,818 of record NZ_JBFBAX010000055.1, read on the forward strand.
CCAGCCCGCGGCGGCGGTCACCCGCGACCTGCTGTCCGCGTTCCGGCCGGACCTGGTGTTCCTGGTCGGGGTGTGCGGCGGCTTCGGCGAGCGCGGGGTGGCGCCGGGCGACGTCCTGCTGGCGCGGGAGGTCTTCGACTACGGCCCCGAGAAGGTACGACCGGAGGGCGGCGGCGCCCGCCCGCAGGTCTACCGGACGGACGAACAGGTACTGCGGCTCGTCACCAGGCTTCACACCCGGGGCAGGCTGGACACGTCACTGGGCGACCACGACCTGCTGGTGAAGGACTTCGCGAGCGGCGAGAAGGTCATCGCCTGGCGGGACGCGGAACTGCGCGCCCACCTCCTCGGCCTGTCCGCCGACATCGGCGGCGTCGAGACCGAGGCGCACGGCGTCCTGCACACGATCTGGGAGACCTTCAAGGCGAGGGACTTCGTGGGCGGCGCCATGCTCAAGTGCGTCAGCGACCTCGGCGACGAGGAGATGACCGTCGACAAGAAAACCAAACAGACGGAAGCCGCCCGCCGAGCCGCACGGGTGGCACTGGACGTGGCCGGGGCGTTCAGGAGGACGGACGGGTGAGCGGGGCGTGAACGACGGCTCGGTGACGGGAGCCCACTCCGGCGTTCCCGGCCGAGCGTCCCCCGGTGGGGCGGATGATGGGCGGATGCGTATCCGTATCGACGCCGTCGATCTGCCCGGCCGTACCTGTCCGGCGCCCGCCGGCGGTCCCGCGTACACCAACGTGCATGTCGCCGTGCAGCGCCGGAGCCGGCCGGGCGAGCTGCTCCAGCCGCAGCCCGGGGACGCCGGGGCCGTGTCGTGGACCCTGGAGTGCACGGCGGTCGTCACGCCGGACGGTGTGGACGTGCAAGGACCGTATGTGCAGGACCGGCTGGGGCGGCGGTTCGTGTTCCTGTCGTGGGGGACGGTCGACGGCTCGGGTGGCTTCACCATGTTCCGCCGGGCCAAGCTCATGCTGGACGTCGTCCCCGAGGACACGCTGGCCGCCGCCGCACGCGCGGGCCTGCTGGTCGGGCGGCTCGGCCTGACCGGCGACGACGGCTTTCCCCTGTGCGGGCGCGTCCTGCCCCCGTACATCACCTGGACCGCCGGACCCGCAGGGCAGAAGTAGGGCGTGCCGTCAGGCTCCGACGCGTCGTCCGCGCCGGGTCACGGCGGCGATCACGGCGGCGACGGCGGCGGACACCGCGAAGCTGCCGAACATGACCATCAGCACGCCGATCATGAACAGGCCGCTGGCGTCGTCCGACCAGTCCCAGTAGGCGGCGACGGTCAGGCCCGCGCTGGTGCCGAGCGCGGGGCCCAGGACGTGGTGCCGGGAGGCCGCCCAGTACACCGGCACCAGCAGCGTCAGCACCAGCCCGATCACCTGCCACGCCTCGTACGGGCCGGTGCTGGAGCCGTCGGGGTGCACGTCACGCTGCTGGTCCCAGCCCAGCCAGGCGGCCCACATCGCCACCGACAAAGCAGCCGGTACGAGGGTGGGCAGCAGGTCGCGTACGGTTTTCGGGAGGTCTTGGCGCATGTCCCCGAGCTTTCCGGCCCGGCCCGTCGCCGGCCAGAGCGCTCGTACTCAGTTCCGTCCGAGTATCTGAGCCTTCCGCCTCACCGGCGCCCCCGGTCTCAGGGGCAGGCGTACGTGATCCGGGCCGTGGCCGTGTGCGGGGCCGGGGTCAGGATGCGCAGTTCCGCTCGGGCCGTGTGGTGCCCGCTGCCGCGGAACGTCCACAGCAGGTGCAGGCGCGCCTGCTTCTGGCCCCGGCTCAGCACCTCGCGCAGCACGCCCGAGTCGGTGCCGTCGCTGCGGGTCCAGCGGTAGGTGAGCGTGCCCGGGCGGCCGTCCGTGGTGACGTGGGCGGTGATGTCCGTGGTGGTGTCGCAGCCCAGCGCGGCCGGCCGGGCCGTGACCGACACCCCGCGCACCGCCACGGACGGGCCCAGCCGCTGCCAGGCCAGGAGCGCCAGCACCGCGAACACGACCAGTGCGGGCAGCGCGTTCCGCCGCAGCCCGCGGTGCCGGGCCGGCGAGGTGCGCCGCGGCGGCACGGCGGGGAACGTGCGGTGGGTGCGCTGCGCGACGGCGGCGGTCACGCCCGGCCCGAAGCGCAGCACGGTGCCCTCGGTGCGGTCCGGCGGCGCCGGCGGGCGTCCCGCGCGGGGCACCGGTCCTACGGGAGTGGGGTCCGGGTCGAGGCCCTGGCCCCAGTGGGTGCCCAGCACGGTGGCGCTGTACCCGTGGGTCGCATGGGTCCCGTTGATCCCGTGAATCCCCTCGGTCTCATGGGTCCCGTTGGTCCCGTCAGGCCCGTCGGACACCTTCGACCGCTTCGACCCGCCTGACCCATTGGTCTCCTCGGCCCCACCGGCCCCGTCCGCCCCGGTCCCATCCGTCCCGTTGTCCTCGTCGTCCCCGCGCAGCGCGCGGCACGGCGGCGGCGCGGGTGTCCGGTCCGCGGGGGGCCGGTCCCCGGGGATGCCGTCCTCGGGCGGGCGGCCGTTCCGTGTCGTCATCGCAGGTCGCACCGCCCCGTCAGGAGCTGCTCCGACGCGCCGCCGTCGGCGGGCTCCGGGCTCGTCGTCGACCGCACCGACCAGTAGCAGCCGCTGTCGGCCCGGAAGGTGTGGTCGACCGTGAGGGTGTAGTGGGTGGCGCCGGAGCGTTCGTACGTCTCGGGCGCGCCGTCCGCAGTGCCCAGCCGGTCCGCGGCGTCGCCCGTGTACCAGGACACGGTGATCGAGACCGGCCCGGTGCCGTCCGTCGTGATGCCGACGGTCGCCGTGGCCGTCGTGGGACCCGTCTGGCGGAAGCCCGACACCGTGACGTCCTTCACCGCGGGGGCGGCCGGTGAGGTGGGCGGGGCGGGCGGGTCGGTCGTCGGCGCCGGACCGGTGGACGTGTCCCCGGAGGGCGTCGCGCCCTCGGCCGGGGCTGTTGTCGTCGCGGGCACCGACGGGCCGGACGGGGCGGGGGACGCGGACGCCGGGGGCGTCGGGGGCGTCGCGGCCGGGGACGAGGACGCGGCAGCGGCGGGTGCGGCCGGTTCCGCCCCGGTCGGGTTCGCGCTGCTCGTGGCCAGGGCCTGCGCCGCCCCCCGGGCGTCGGCCGCCGGCGTGGGCCGGGGGCCGTACGTCAGCAGGAGGCCCAGGACGACGGCCGCGCCGGCGAGGAGCACCCCCGGCCGGGTCGGACGCCACGACGGTGCCCGGCCGGGACCCGGGTCCCCGGTCAGCACCGTCCGGGCGGTGGCCGTCATGGTGTGCGGGGCGCTGCGGGCCGACGGAAGGAGCAGCGGCAGCAGCGCCACCAGCGCGGCGAGCGCACGCCGGCCGCGGTCCTCCCAGCCGGGGCCGTAGGCGGCTGCGGCAGCCGCCTCCAGTTCCGTGACGAACTCCTCGGCGTGGCGCGGGCGTCGCGCCGGGTCCTTGGCCAGCCCGTGCCGCACCAGGTCCCGTACCGCCTCGGGAACCTCGTCGGCGGGGACGGGCGCGTCGAGGTGCTTCAGGGCGAGTTCGGCGAGGTTGTCCCCCGCGTACGGTCTGCGGCCCGTCAGGCACTCGAAGAAGGTGGCCGTCGCCGCGTACACGTCGGCGGCGGGCGAGGCGGGCGCGCCGGTCCACTGCTCCGGCGCCATGTACGGCGGCGTCCCGGCCACCCCGGCGCTGGTGCCCGCGTCGGCCGCGATGCCGAAGTCGACCAGCGTGGAGGAACCGTCCGGGACGACCAGGACGTTGCCCGGTTTGTAGTCGCGGTGGACGACGCCGGCCCGGTGCGCGTCGGCCAGGCCGAGCAGCGAGCCCTTGAGCACGACGAGCGCGGACTCGGGGGTGAGCGGTCCCTGCCTGGTCAGCAGGGTCCGCAGCGGGACCCCGTCCACCAGCTCCATCACGATGGCGGCGCCGTCCGGGCTCTCGACGTACTCGTACAGCCCGGTGACGTACGGGCTCTCCAGGCCGCTGAGCAGCCGCGCCTCCGCCCGAAACTCGTGCACGAAGCCGGGCCGGGTGCGCAGCGACTCGCTGAGGTACTTCACGGCGACCGGCACGCCCGTCTCGTCGTGCACGGCCCGTACGACCCGCCCGCTCGCCCCCGACCCGAGCTCCAGCGACTCGCTGTACCCGGGCACCGCCCACGCGTTCATCCGCCCCCCAGGGCCCCGCACTCCCGGAACCTCGTCCGCTCCGGGCCTCGGGCCATGTGCTGTGAGACACGTTTCCGGCCACGGCGGTTGCGGTACAGCCCTCTGCTTCTGCCGGAAGGGGGCGCATGCCTCTGCCGAAAGGAGGGCGTACGGCCTTCCCTCCGGCCCGCTGTCCTCGCCGAAGCGCGCTCATCGCGCCCGGAACGGCCCCGGCGGGCAGCACCCGGCGGGGCAAAACCTGCCGTGGTGAGTGGAGGTATCCGCCTGCGGCGCGGTTAGGGTTTCTCCGGCGGGGTCGACTGCGAGACGAAGGTGCCATGCCCACTGACAACCCGGCCGGCAAAGGCCTGGACGACGACGACTACCCGGCGTACACCATGGGCCGGGCCGCGGCCGTGCTCGGGGTGACGCCCGCCTTCCTGCGGTCCGTCGGGGAGACCGGGCTGATCACGCCGCTGCGGTCGGAAGGCGGCCACCGGCGGTACACGCGGCGGCAGTTGAGGATCGCGGCGCGGGCCCGGGAGCTCGTCGACCAGGGCACGCCGGTCGAGGCCGCCTGCCGCATCGTCTCCCTGGAGGACCAGCTCGGGGACGCCCTGCGGACCAACGAGGAACTGCGTCGCGGGGGGCCGAGGGGCGGCGAGGGCGCGGGCTGACGCCCGCCGCAGTCCCGGATATCTCTCGTCGCCGGTACAGAATTGCGCGGGGCCCGCCGTGTGGATTTTCGCGCCAGTGGATCAGTGGCCAAGAAGTACGAGCCTTCCCGGGATCCCTGTGCTACCGTGATAACAGTTGCAGTTTTGGTTAACAGAGACTTTCGAGTGCTCTTTCGACCTGTGTCGACGAGCACTCTTTTCGTTTGCTGAGCTGTCCGGGGCTCGAGGATTTCTCGAAAATCTCCGGAGGGTGATCATCGCGGCGACTCCGGGTCCGCAAGGTGCGGGCTCCGGGCACTGCCCCCAAGGGAGATTCAATATGGCATCTGGCACCGTGAAGTGGTTCAACGCGGAAAAGGGCTTCGGCTTCATCGAGCAGGACGGCGGCGGCGCTGACGTGTTCGCCCACTACTCGAACATCGCCACCCAGGGCTTCCGCGAGCTTCAGGAAGGCCAGAAGGTTACCTTCGACGTCACGCAGGGCCAGAAGGGCCCGCAGGCCGAGAACATCGTTCCCGCCTGACGCTGACGCGTACTACACGGCTGGGGCCCGCGCTCTTGGGGTGCGGGCCCCAGCCCATTGCGTTTTTCACGTCCGGCCCGCCGCCCGCCACCTGTTCGAAGGTGAGCTGCCGCAGATCTGCCTGCCGGCGCCGCGACCGTCATTCTCTTCGGCTCATTCTTGCGAATCCTCGTGCGGCCCACCGCCGTCCGGAGGACTTCCTCGATACGTGCCGTATCCGCATCGAGGAAGGTTCCAGATGAACCGCACCACCCGCAACGGCTCCGCGTCCTCCCGGGGCAGCCGTTTCCGGCCCCAGGGCTCGGGCCGCCAGTCGTTCCCCTCCCGCTCCGCCGGCGCCGGCAAGCCCGCCCGCGGCGGCAGGCCCGCGCCCCTGCGCGGCGAGTTCGCCCAGCCCGTCACCCTCACCGCGGCGCTGCCGCCGGTCGAGTCGTTCGCCGACCTCGACATGCCCGCGCCGCTGCTGACCGCGCTCGGCGCCGAAGGCGTCACCGTCCCGTTCCCGATCCAGGCGGCGACGCTGCCGAACTCGCTCGCGGGCCGCGACGTCCTCGGCCGCGGGCGCACCGGCTCGGGCAAGACCCTCGCCTTCGGCCTCGCCCTGCTGGCCCGTACCAGCGGGCAGCGCGCCGAGCCCCGGCAGCCGCTCGCGCTGGTCCTCGTCCCCACCCGGGAACTGGCCCAGCAGGTCACCGACGCGCTCACCCCCTACGCCCGCGCGCTGCGCCTCAGGCTCGCCACCGTCGTCGGCGGCATGTCCATCGGCCGCCAGGCCGGTGCGCTGCGCGCCGGTGCCGAGGTCGTCGTCGCCACCCCGGGCCGGCTCAAGGACCTCATCGACCGGGGCGACTGCCGCCTCGACCGCGTCACCATCACCGTCCTCGACGAGGCCGACCAGATGGCCGACATGGGCTTCATGCCGCAGGTGACCGCGCTGCTCGACCAGGTGGGGCGCGACGGGCAGCGGATGCTGTTCTCGGCCACCCTGGACCGCAACGTCGACCTCCTCGTGCGCCGCTACCTGCACGACCCCGTGGTGCACTCGGTCGACCCGTCCGCCGGCGCCGTCACCACCATGGAGCACCACCTGCTCCACGTGCACGACGCGGACAAGCACGCCACCGCCACGGAGATCGCCGCCCGCGAGGGACGCGTGATCATGTTCCTGGACACCAAGCACGCGGTGGACCGGCTCGCCAAGCACCTGCTCGCGGTCGGCGTGCGCGCCTCGGCCCTGCACGGCGGCAAGTCCCAGCCGCAGCGCACCCGGACGCTCGCCCAGTTCAAGGACGGCCACGTCACCGTCCTGGTGGCCACCAACGTCGCCGCCCGCGGCATCCACGTCGACAACCTCGACCTCGTCGTGAACGTCGACCCGCCCAGCGACCACAAGGACTACCTGCACCGCGGCGGCCGTACCGCGCGCGCGGGCGAGTCCGGCACCGTCGTCACCCTCGTCCTGCCGCACCAGCGGCGCGCGATGGACCGCCTCATGGTCGACGCCGGTATCACCCCGCAGTCCACCAAGGTCCGCTCCGGCGAGGCCGAGCTGAGCCGCATCACCGGCGCCCAGGCGCCGTCCGGCGTGCCCGTCGTCATCGCCCCGCCGCCCGCACAGCGCTCCGAGCGCCCGGGCGGTTCCGCGGGACGGCGCCAGCGCGGTCGCCGGGGCCCGCGTACGGCGTCCACCGGACGCCGCTGACCGCGGCACACTCCGCCGTACGGCCGCCCCGCCCGGCCCGCTCGCCGAGCACCTCGGCGCCTGGCACCCAGAACCGCTCCCGTTTCGACTTCCGGCGTTCCCCAACCCCGTGGAGGCATCATGCGCTGTGTCATCGCCCGCTACCCCTTCGACCTGACCAAGAGCGAGGTCGAGGAGTCGATGAAGGGCATCAAGGCCGAAGAGGTCACGGGGATCTCCGTGACGATCGGCCGCCGCACCTACCCGGTCAAGCAGGTCGGGGAGGTCATCACCAAGCAGGACCGGCGTGACTTCACCGCCGCGGAGGTGGCCCGGGCGCTCATCCGCCTCGGCTTCACCTGCCACCCCGCGCCCACGGCCGCGCCGCTGGACGGGCTGACCCCGATGCAGGCCGCGTCCGCGCAGCTGGGGGAGTGACCCGGCCGGCCTCCACGGCCGGTCCGGGCCGGCCGCTCCGCGCGTGCGCGGAAGCGGCCGGCCCGTTCCTGTTTTCCCGTGGATCACCTGCGGGGCCATGTCTCTGGAGTAGGCTGCTGACCCATGTCACACCCTGATGACCTGCTCGCCGGCATCGCCGCGATGGTGGAGTCGGAGGGCACCAGCCAGATGTCCCTCACCGTGGTGGTCCCCGGGGCCGTCATCACCGGACGGCTGGCTCCCGAGGCCCTGTGGCGAGAGCGCGTGGCCGAGGTCCTGCGGGACTCCGTCCAACTCCGCCCGTTCTCCGGCGTGTTCGCGCCGCCCGACGGCGGCGGCCCGGCAGCCCGGCCCGGCACCCGCCCCACCCACCTCCACTTCCACGTCGCCCGGATCCTCCAGGGCAGCTTCGGCATCCCCGACACGGGCGGCATGTACCGCGTCGCCCTGGAGGACGTGAGCGCCTGGACCGTGGGGGACATCGGCTACTCGGACCAGTAGGGACGGCCGGGCCTCGTCGTGTGCCGTGTGGTGCGCGGCGACGGCACCGCGGTGACACGAGTATGCGGCCGCCGACGGGCGCGGCGTCCCTCATGACAGGGGCGGGCGGCCGTTCCAGACCTGAGGGCGGGCCACGAGGTCGAAGATCGCGGCATGGCATCTTCCCTCACCCGCCGTCGTCCTCTCGGACACGCCGTGGCTGCCGCCGGCAGGGGAGCGGTGCTCGCATCCAGCACGGCCGCCCCGCCGCCGCTGCCACCGGCAGGCGCCGACGTCCGGCTGGACGGCTTCGACACCCGCCAAGGTGTCCCGCCGGGCCAGGGGTCCGGAAGCCCGGGCGGCGGCCCGACGCACGAGAACCGGGACCCGCGCCTTCGCGCGAGTCCCGGTTCTGTCGTGCTGTGTGCCGCTCCGCGTCAGGCGGGGCGGATGTTCTCCGCCTGCGGGCCCTTCTGGCCCTGCGTGACGTCGAAGCTCACCTTCTGGCCTTCCTGAAGCTCACGGAAGCCCTGCGCGGCGATGTTCGAGTAGTGGGCGAAGACGTCCTGCCCGCCGCCGTCCTGCTCGATGAAGCCGAAGCCCTTTTCCGAGTTGAACCACTTCACGGTACCGGTAGCCATACCAAATTCTCCTTCGGGGCACTGCCGGAGATCCCACACCGTGTGGAACCTCCCTGTCGCCGAGATGATTGCCCCGCCCGGAGAAAATCACCGGGTAATTCATGCGTGGGAACCAAGACCGCAACTCCGAACGACGGTAGCACGGAAGGTGCGGCCACGCCGGGTACGCGCGACCGCGCCCGTCAGCCGGTGATGTCGACCTTGCCGTCGTCCTGCGCGGACCCGTCCCCGGCCACCGTGCCCCGGCCCGTGATGCCCCTGAGGAGTTCGGCCAGGTCGACGCCCGTGGTGGCGCCGAGCAGTTCCATCCCCTGGGCGACGTTGTCGGCGACCGCGCGCGGGATGCGGCTCGCGCCGTCCGTGGAGATGACCGTCATCCTCTCCACCGCGCTCAGCGGCTCGGACGCCTTCGCGACGACCTGCGGCAGCACCTCGACGAGCATTTGGAGCACCGCCGCGTCGCCGTACTGCCCGAACGCGTCGGCCTTCCGCCGCATCGCCTCGGCCTCGGCGGCACCCTTCGCGCCGATCGACGCGGCCTCCGCCTCACCCTCCAGCCGTACGGCCTCGGCGACCGCGGCGCGCCGGGCCCGCTCCGCCTCACCCTCCTTGAGCCCTTCCAGCGCCCCGGCCTCGGCCAGCGCGGTACGCCGCTGCCTCTCGCCCTCGCCGGTCAGCCGGGCCCGCTCGGCCTCGGCCTGCGCCGCTGCGATGGCCGCCAGCCGCTCCGCCTCGGCCTGCTTGACCCGGGCCACCTTCCGCGCCTCGGACTCCTGCTCGGCGGCGTACCGCTGGGCGTCGGCCGGCTTGCGGACCTCGGTGTCGAGCTGGCGGTCCTTCAGGGCCGCCTGCCGCTCGGCGACCTTCTCCTGCTCGGCGAGGATCTGCTGGTTGCGCGCGGCCTCGGCGAGCGGTCCGGCCGCGTTCGCCTGGGCCGCCGCCGCGTCCGTCTCGGCCTTGATCTCCGCCTGCTTCAGGTAGAACGTCCGCTGCGCGACCGCGATCTCCTCCTCGGCCTTCAGCCGGGCCTGCTCGGCGGCCCGGCGGGCCACCGCCTCCGCGATGTCGGCCTCCTGCCTGGCGCGGGCGGCCTCCGGGCGGCCGAGGTCCTCCAGGTAGGAGCCCTCGGTGGTGATGTCCTGGATCTGGAAGGCGTCCAGCACCAGGCCCTGCCCGGACAGGCTGGCCTCCGCCTCCTCGGCGACCTGCCCGGCGAACGCCGCCCGGTCCCGGATGACGTCCTCCACCGACATCCGGCCGACGATCGCGCGCAGCGCGCCCGACAGCACCTCCTGCGTGAAGCCCACGATGCCGTCCTGCTGCATCAGGAAGCGCTGCGCCGCGGCGCGGATGGAGTCCTCGGTGCCGCCGACCTTGACGATGGCGACGCCTTCGAGGTTGGCCTTGATGCCGCGCAGGGTGACCGCGCCGCGCACGGCGACGGGAATGTGCCGCGAGGACAGGTCGAGCGTGAACCGCTGCTGGACGAACGGCACGACGAACACCCCGCCGCCGACCACGACCTTCTGCCCGCTGTTGTCGGTGAACACCCGCCCGGTCTCCGGGTCGGTGGACTTCTTTCCGCGCCGCCCGGTGATGATGAACGCTTCGCTCGGGCCGGCGACTTTGTAGCGCGTGATCACCACCAGGGCGATGAGCACGAGGAGTACGGCGACTCCGACGACCGCGACGACGACAGGACTCATGGCAGTGCCCCCGAATCACAAAGGAAAAAGAACAGGAGGGGAAGACGAGAGAAAGAACAAGGGTGGAGAGGGAAAATCGGACCGGTGACTCAGCGTTCCACCGGGCGCACCACGACCGATGTCGCGCTCGGCGTCGCCTCGACCCACACCTCGGTGCCCCGGGCCACCGGCACCGCGCTGCGGGCGGCGTACTTCACCGGCTGCCCGGCGAGGCGGAGCAGCACCTCGCCGTAGCCGCCGGCCGGGATGGCGGTGACGACGCTGCCGCAGGTGCCGACGAGGTCGCCGCCGCGCGGGGTGACGGCCGTGCGGTCGTCCATCAGGGCCCGGGAGAGGCGGTACGTCAGCCAGGCCGTGCCCAGTCCGCAGGCCGCGCCGGCGGCGGTGGCGGTCACCGGCCGCGCACCGGCCGCGCCGAGGGCGAGGGCACCGCCGAAGCCGGTCGCCGCGACGAATCCGGCGACGACCGGCAGCGACAGCCACCCGTCGAGGGCTCCCCCGAGCGCCCCCTCGAACGCCCCCTCCAGCAGCCCGTCGAAGACCAGCGACAGGGCGAGCAGTACGACCCCCGTGATGCCGAGTCCGAGAAACCAGGCCATGCGCACTGTCCCCTCTCGCCCGTCGCTGATCTCCGCGTTGCCGGAATCCTGACATGCACGGGGAAGAACCTCATTGCCGTGTTCCGGCAATCTTCGGCGCGCGTTCGATGCCGCGTTCGGGCCACCTCCGGGTTTCCCGGGCGCCGGATTGATCGCGTTCGGCGCCCCGTACGTACCTCCTGGGGACCGGCCCGTTCACATCAGGAGGAACCATGCGCATGTCGCGCAGGGCGGCAGGCACCGTCTTCATCGGCGGCAGCCTGGTACTGACCCTCGCCGCGCTCGCCTACCCCGCCATGCTCGGGGTGGAGAACACGGCGACGACCTCGTCCCGCGTCATCGCCAACACCCGCTACGGCCCGCTGACCGAGGCCGACCGGGACTTCGTGGTGAAGGTCAGGGCAGCGGGGCTGTGGGAGCATCCGCTCGGCCTGATGGCGATGGAGCGGGGGACGACGCCCGAGATGAAGGAGGCCGGCGAACACCTGGTCGCCGGGCACGCCCGGCTGGACGAGACGTGCCGCAGGATCGCCCCGGAGCTGGGGATCACGCTGCCCAACCAGGCCAGCCCGCAGCAGCAGCAGTTCGTGGCGACCGTGGACGGGAGCACGGGCAAGCAGTTCGACATCACGGCGGTCGGCATCATGCGGGTGACGCACGGGCAGATCTTCCCGGTGGTCGCCAAGATCCGGGCGAGCACGCAGAACGCGCTGGTGCGGCAACTGGCCGACCAGGCCAATGACACGGTCCTGGACCACATCACCGTCCTGGAGAAGACCGGCATGGTCAACTTCGACCAGATCACCTTCCAGCAGACGGCCCCGCCGAAGCTCCCCCAGGAGCAGCTCACGCCGCCGCCGCCGCAGCCCGGGGCACCCGTCGTCGCCCTCACCGAGCCGCCCGGCCTGGACGTGCACACCGGCTCACCGGCCCCGGGCTCCGGCCCGACGGTGCGCTGAGCCCGGACCGGCCCCATGATTCATCGGTCATTCCGGTCGTTAATTCGCATTCCGTCGGGAATACTCCGTATATGAGTACGGCAGCGTTCGAAGTCCTGGCCGCCTCGCGGGAAGCCCTCAACGTGACGGTGGCGTTCCTCGGCGGCCTGGTGGTGGCCGGCGCGCTCGTGTGGGCCGTACGCGTCGGCATCAAGGTCATGGAGCGTGAACCGCACCGGCCCACCGTCGAGGAACAGACCAGGCTGCCCGAGACGGGCCCGGTCCACGAGGTCAGGGAGGTGCGCGAGCCCGACGAGGTACCCGTGGCCACCGACGGCAGGCGGCTCATGCCCTACGAACTCCACCAGGCGCAGACCCGGCGGGGCGATGATCAGCATCGGCGGCGGTGGCGGCCGGGGTCCAGCGGGTCTTTCGGGAGCGGGGGCTTCCGGCTCTGACGGCCTGCGCGGCCGGCCTCGCCGACCGGGGGCCCGGCGGGATTCCGCTTCCGCGCGCGGTGCGGCGGGACGCTGGACAATCGAAGCGTCGGACACCGCTCGCGCACGTCAGCGGCCCGGCGGGACGGAGGTGCACCGCGGTGATCACGGAACTCGCGGTCGAGCGGGTCGAATTCTCCTGCGGCTCGTGTGGGCACCGGTGGAGCGTGGACCATGACGTCCAGCGGTACCTGGACGGGCACGGGGACGAATGGGAGTGCTTCCACCGGGACAACGTGTCGGTGCCCTCCCCGTATACGGCGGAAGGGGCGCCGACGTGCGGGGAGTGCGGTGGGGGTACGACGGGCCGCCTCGTGGCGCGCCGGCCTGTTCCCCTGCCGGGCACGCCGGGCCAGCCGCGGACGCGGGTGCCGGCAGCGGGGATCCACCGACCGGAGCGGCATGGGGCGCCGCGGCTGAGCGCGGTTGCGGTTGAGCGGTGAGCGGGGGTGCGTGGACGCGGGGTTGCCGGTGCGGGGGGATGGACGTGAGTTCCTGGTACGGCGCGTTGCAGTGACCACCGGGGGGGTGCAGCCCGACGCTGACGGGTCGCCGCCCGCACCCGCCCTCCCCCATCGCCCCAGCGGCACGACTGCCAGCGGATTGACGGCCGCAGCGGCCCGTCGCCCCGCGGTCCCGCGCGAGGCGCGCCCGCGTGTGCGGGAGGGGCCACCGGGCCGCAGTCGCCGACGGCGAGGAGGGGCCGTGTCGGGGGGTGTCCGCCCGCAGCGGTTGGCGCGTCCGCGCCGGTCCCTTCACGGCCCACCGATTCCGCGCCGTTCCGAGGACGGAC
>NZ_JBFBAX010000056.1:0-20191 GCF_040682395.1 Streptomyces sp. NPDC051207
CAGCAGGACCGCACCGCCGGTCAGCAGCGCGGCGAACGACCCCAGCACGCCCTGGCCGAGCGAGTGACCCATGCCGTAGCAGGTGGCGCGCACACCGCCACGGACCGGTCTTTTCTGACCGCTTCGTAAGGCTTCGCAGGGAGAGAACGGGATGGGACTGACCGCGAGGATCCGTACCCGGGACGGATGGGCCGTGTCGCACGCGGTCGTCACGGTGACCGACACGACCGGCACGCAGGTGCTGCGCGCCGAGGCCGACGCCGAGGGCGCGGTGCGGCACCCGGCCCCGCTGGCGCCCGGCGCGTACACCGTCGTCGTCACCGCCGTCGGCTACGCGCCCGTCGCGTCCAGCGCGATCGTCACCGCGAGCGGGCGCGCCGAGGTCGGCACGGTGACCCTGGCCCGGCAGGGCGGCACCGAACTGCCGGCGCCCGGGCCGTGGACCATCGACCCGGCGCACTCCACGGTCGCCGCGGTCGCGCGGCACCTGGGGATCTCCAGCGTGCACGGCCGGTTCACGGACTTCTCCGGCACGATCGACATCGCCGCCGGCGACGTCACCAGGTCCCGTGTGGAGGCCGTCATCCGCGCCGGGTCGATCGACACCGGCAACGGCATGCGCGACGGCCACCTGAAGTCGGCGGACTTCCTGGACGTCGAGAAGTACCCGGAGATCACCTACCGCTCGACCGGCGTCAGCGCGGCCGGGGCCGACCGCTGGACCGTGCACGGCGCACTCGGCCTGCACGGCGTCGTCCGGTCCGTCGACCTGGACCTCGCCCACCTCGGCACCGGCCCCGACCCGTGGGGCGGCACCCGCGCCGCGTTCCGGGCGACGACGGAACTGCGGCGCGAGGACTTCGCCATGAACTACAACCAGGTCGTCCAGGCCGGCATCGCCGCCATCGGCACGACCCTGCGGGTGGAGCTGGACATCCAGGCGGTGCAGGGGGAGTCCTTGCCGGGCGCGTGACCCGGTGCGGCGGCGCCGACCGTGGCCGTCCCGCTCACCGGTCGCTGCCTCTCCCCCGTTCGGCGAGCTGGGTCGCTCTCGCCACCAACTGGTCGCACAGGTCCCGGAGCTTGACGTTCCTGTCCTGCGAGACGCGCCGCAGCCGTTCCATGGCGAGGCGGGCGTCGATCCGCTCGTGGGCCATCAGTATGCCGATGGCCTGGTCGATGACGCTCCGGGAAAGCAGGGCGGTGCGCACGTCGGTCGCCGACTCGCGCCGCCGCTCCACACCGAGGGCGACGTTCACCGCGTCCGCCACCCGGGCCGCGAAGGTACGGGCCTGATCGCGGCCCTCGCCGAGCACGCCGGGCTGTACCCCGTAGAAGTTGATGGCGGCGCCCGTCTCACCGTCCACCTCCAGCGGCAGCGCCAGCACACAGCGCACCCCGGCGGACCGCGCGTACTCCGTGTACCTGCCCCAGCGGGTCTCCAGCGCCAGGTCGGGCGAGTACTGCTCGGTGCCGGTCTCGGCCGCGGCCACGCAGGGCCCCGAGCCGTTCTCGTACTGCCGCTGGTCGAGGCCGTTGGGCATGCCATCACTGCCCGCAAGGGTCAGCAGCCGGTCGCCGCGGCGCACCGTGATGCTGCACGCGGCCGCACCGGGCACCGCGTCGACCCCGCGGTCGGTCAGGTCGCGCAGCAGCGTGTCGAGGCCCCCGCTGCGCACCATGGCCTGTTCCAGCGTGTCGGACATCTCGGAAGTCATGGACGTACGAGTATCCCGTAGCCGCTGGTTAACGCCTTCCGGCCCACTCTCACGCCGTGTCGACGATGCGGCGGGCGAGGTCGCGCAGCTTCACGTTCTCCCGCTGCGAGGCCCGTACCAGGTTCTCGAAGGCGCCCTCCGCGTCGACGCCGAGGCGTTCCATGAGGATGCCGGTGGCCTGGCCGATCAGGTCGCGGGTGCGCATCGCCTCGGTGAGCTGCTCACGCACGGTCGCCGCGTCGAGCGCGATGCTGACGTGCTCCGTGAACAGCCGGCCGATCCGGGTGGCCGTGTCGTCGAACGCCCGCGGATTGCGCGCGTACGCCGTGAGCACGGTCAGCCGGCGCCGGTCGGCGCGCAGCCGCAGCGACAGCGCCGAGCGCAGGCCCAGCTCGGCCAGCAGCCGCCCCGCGTCGTCGGCCGCGCTGTCCTCCACCCGCCGCACGGGCGTGGTCCACAGATCGCCCAGGTGCGACGCCTGTGCCTCGGCGGCCTGCCCGGCCTCGGCCGTGCGCACCAGTTCGTCGGTCCACGCCAGCGCCCGGCCGGGGCTGCCGCGCTCGACGACGCTGACCCCGGCGTGCTCGGCGCCCGGCATGAGCCGCACCGCCAGCCGCACGGCGGTGCGCAAGGTGCCGTGCGGGGTGACCGGTTCGTGCAGGTGCCGGGCCGCGGCGGTGAGGGCTTCCGCGAGGTCGCCGCCGGCCGGGGGGCCGGTCATGGGATCGGCGGGGGAATCGACCCGCAACAGCGGCACATCGGAAAACTCGTACGCAGTCACCACGAACCTCTTCGGCGTGCATGGCCAAAAACAGCCATGCGCGGGAGAGCTCCGCAGCACATTCCCGACTGCGAGCACACTGGACGGACAGCACTTTAACCGCTGCACCCGATACGGGGGTGCGGCCCCCGCAAGCTTCCGAACTCACCCGGCGACGTGGTGCAATGGGCCCGACGGGTCAGGAAGCGGCCTTACCGAGAACATGACGAAACGTCTGTCAGGTGAGTGCTGTGCCCTTCTTCCCCGCCCCCCACGAACCGAGCGCGCCGCCCGGCAGCACTCTCCTCGCGTTGCCACCCGAGATCGACGACTCCAACGCGGCGGAACTGTTCGCACTGATCAGCTCGGTCGCACGGCTGCGCGCCCCGCGCCTGCAGGTGCTGATCCTGGACCTGACCGCCACCCACTTCATGGACTCCCAGGGGGCCCGCCTCGTCGACGACCTGCGTCACCAGTTGCAGCCCCGGGCCCGGGTGCGGGTGGTGGCGGCCCCGGACGGCGTGGCGAGCCGGGTCCTGCAACTGACCAACCTGCGCCGGGACGTCCCCGTCTACGACAATCTCGCCGAGGCCCTGTCGGCCTAGGCTGGCCCCATGGCACCGAACATCGCGACCAACACCCGGGTCTCCCGGGCCGAGCTGCTCGACTTCGTACGCCCCCGGCACCGCGCCCTGCTGCTCACCCGGCGCGCCGACGGCGGCCCGCAAGGGTCTCCGCTGACCTGCGGGGTGGACGACTCGGGCCGGATCGTCGTGTCCACGTACCCGGAGCGGGCCAAGACCCGCAACGCCAGGCGCGACCCGCGGGTCAGCCTCGTCGTGCTGAGCGACGAGTGGGACGGGCCGTGGGTGCAGATCGACGGCACGGCGGAGGTCATCGACGCGCCCGACTCCGTCGAGCCGCTCGTGGAGTACTACCGGAACATCGCCGGTGAGCACCCGGACTGGGACGAGTACCGGGCGGCGATGGTCCGACAGGGCAAGTCGATCATCCGGATCACCCCGGAGCGGTGGGGTCCGGTGGCAACGGGCGGCTTCCCGGCGCGGCTGGCTCCGGAGGAGTAGCGGATAATTTCCCCGGGGGCTCTCCGTCCCGGGCGATCCTCAGGGCCGGGCGATCCTCGAATCCGGGCGGCTCTCCGTCCTGGGTGACCCCACGTCCCGGACGGCTCTCCGTCCCGGGTGACCCCACGTCCCGGACGGCTCTCCGTCCCGGGTGACCCCACGTCCCGGGCGGCTCTCCGTCCCGGGTGGCTGTCAGCCCCGTATGACCCTCCGTCCCGGGCGAGTCTCACCCCCGGCGACTCTCACCCCCGGGCGGCCATCGCCTCGATGCCCGCGATCAGCAGGTCCAGCGCGAAGTCGAAGTCGCGCCCCAGCATCTCCGCCACGGTGTCGCCGCCGCGGGCCGCCATGATGTCCTTCGAGCCCTCGACGACGCCGGACGCGTCCGGGTCCTCGGTCACCGACTTCATGGCGTGCCGGTAGTAGTCGTCCGGGGACATGCCGACGTCGGCGGCGCGGGCGAAGTAGTGGCCCTCGACCGTGCCGTAGCCGTACACGAACTGGAAGACGGCCGAGATCGCGCTCGTCATCCGGTGTGCGGGCAGGCCCGTGCGGCGGATCACGTCCTGCACGGCCCGCGAGAAGGACAGCGCGTTCGGCCCGATGTTCAAGAACCGCCCGGCGAGCGGCGACAGCCACGGATGGCGGACCAGCAGCGCGCGATACTCGCCTGCCAGGACGCGCAGTTGGTTCCGCCAGTCGTCGCCGGAGGCGGTGTCGGGCAGCCGCAGTTCGCCGTACGCGGCGTCGAGGGCGAGCTCCAGCAGGTCGTCCTTGGTGTCGACGTACCAGTAGACGGACATCGCCGTCACGTTCAGCTCGGCGGCCAGCCGGCGCATGGAGAACTTGCCCAGCCCTTCCGCGTCCAGCAGCCGGACGGTCACCGCGGTGATGCGCTCCCGGTCCAGCCCGGACGGCTGTCCCCCGCCCCGCCGCTCCCGCCGCGCCTTGCCGTCCAGCCACACACTGGTCATGACACCTCTCTCAACGTCAATGCCGCTCGCGGGAGCGCCCCAAGGGGCGCGGGGCTGTGTCGATGTGCGGCTGCGCCGCGCGGACCCGCCGTTGCGGGGACACCACGAACGGCCGCGCGGGCGTGATCAACCATCCACACCGCGCGGCCACCCGGCAACCCGGCCACCCGGGCCGTCAGGCATCCGCCACCTCCGAGTCTGCCCGCTCGGCCCGCCGTAGCAAGGCCGCCGCGACCAGCCCGCCGGCCAGTACGGCCACCGCCCCCACCAGCTGACTGCCCGCCAGCCCGGAGGAGAACGCGTCCACCACCCGCTCCCTCTCCTCCCGGCCGTCCGCCGAGGCCGGCGCCGCGGGCAGCGACGCCACTCCCACCGGCACCAGCGCGGCGAACCGCGCGGTGAGCACCGCCCCCAGCACGGCCACCCCCAGCCCGTTCCCGAACTCCGCGAGCGTGCCGTTGAGCCCGGCACCGATGCCCGCCTTCTCCCGGGGGATCGAGCGCATGATGGCGTGCGCCATGGCCGGGTTGGCGATCGCGCATCCCACCCCGATGAGCACCAGACCCAGCAGCGTCCCGGCGTACCCGTCGGAGGCGAACGCCGCGATCGACACCAGGCCGCCCGACAGCAGCACCATGCCGAGCGCGATCGACACCGGCACGCCGAGCCGCGCCGTCCACCTGGCCGACAGCCCGGAGAAGTTCAGGACCACGACGGAGAGGGCGAGCGGCGCGGTCCGCAGGCCGGCCTCCAGCGGGCCGTACCCGAGGACGAACTGCAAGTGCTGCGTGAGCAGGAACAGCGCGCCGCCCATCCCGAAGGTGATCAGCACCAGGCCGGCCACCGCGCCCGTGAACCGGCGGTTGTGGAAGAACTGCATGTCGAGCATGGGGTGCGCAACGCGGCTCTCCCAGGAAGCGAACAGCGCCAGGACGAGGACCGCGACGGCGCCCGTGGCCAGGACCCGGGCCGACGTCCAGCCGTGCTCCGGGCCGGAGATGATCGCGTAGACCAGCAGGGCCATGCCGATGGTGGAGAGCAGTGCGCCGGGCAGGTCGGGGCGGTCGCCGCGCGGGTTCTTGGACTCGGGGACGAGGACGACGGCGGCCAGCAGGCCCAGCGCGGCGACGGGCAGGTTGATCAGGAAGATCGCGCCCCACCAGAAGTGGTCCAGCACGAAGCCGCCGACGAGCGGCCCGGTCGCGAAGCCCAGGGCGCTGACCGCGCTCCAGATGCCGATGGCCCGCGCATGCTCCTCGGGCACGAAGATCTGCAGGACGACGGCGAGCGTCGTGGTCAGCAGCAGCGCGGCGCCGACCCCCATCCCGGCCCGCGCCGCGATCAGCTGGGCGGTGGACTGCGCGAGTCCGGCCACCAGTGAGCCCGCGCCGAACAGCGCCAGGCCCGTGATCAGCATCCTGCGGCGGCCGTAGCGGTCGGCGGCGCTGCCCGCGGTGAGCAGCAGCCCGGACTGCACCAGCGAGTACGCGTTGATCATCCACTGGATGTCGGCGGTGCCCGCGCCCAGCTCACGGGTGAGGGAGGGGATCGCCACGTTGAGGACCGTGTTGTCGAGCACCACGGTGAGCTGCGCGAGACAGATGACACCGAGGATGAGCCACCGCCGGGGGTGGCCGCCGGCGGTGCTCTGCGGCGGCGACTTCTCCTGGGACGTCGTCATGCTGTACACCGTAGAATAAAGTCCCATACGGTGTACAGCGCGAGCCGTTGAACGGGGCGAACCGGGCCGGACGACGACTGTTCAGGCTGTCGGGAAGGTCACGCGTGCCGCGGGGCCGGCGTCGTCCGGTCAGGTCGCCGCGGGCTTGATCAGGTATCCGGCACCGCGGCGGGTGTGGATCATCGGGTCCCGCCCGGCGTCGATCTTCCGCCGCAGATACGAGATGTACAGCTCGACGATGTTGGCCTGCCCGCCGAAGTCGTACGACCACACGCGGTCCAGGATCTGCGCCTTGCTGAGCACCCGGCGCGGATTGCGCATCAGGAACCGCAGCAGCTCGAACTCGGTCGCGGTCAGGTGGATGGCCACGCCGCCCCGCGTCACCTCGTGACTGTCCTCGTCCAGCGTGAGATCGCCGACGACCAGCACGGAGTCGGAACGCCGGTCGGCCGCGCCGGAACGCCGGATGAGGCCGCGCAGCCGGGCCACGACCTCCTCCACGCCGAACGGCTTGGCGACGCAGTCGTCGCCGCCCGCGGTCAGCCCGGCCACCCGGTCCTCCGCGGCGTCCCCGGCGGTCAGGAACAGCACCGGCACGTCGGGCAGCTCGCACCGCAGCCGGCCGAGCACGCTCAGCCCGTCCATGTCGGGCAGCATCGTGTCGAGGACGACGACGTCCGGCCGGAACTCGTGCGCGGTCCGGACGGCGCCCTGTCCGTCCGCCGCGCTGCGGATCTGCCAGCCCTCGTAGCGCAGGGCCATGGACAACAACGCGGTGATGGACGGCTCGTCGTCCACCACCAGCACCCGGACGGGCCTGCCGTCCGGCCTCAGCAGCTCGGTGCGCCCCTGGGGCGAGGTCGTGGTCATGCCGACCACGATGCCGGGAGGCTCTGAGAGCACCCTTTCGAGAACCTGTGATTTTTCTGAGAAAGGGAAAGTGGCAGGGGCAGTGACAGGAGCGGGGCAGAGGCAGAGGCCGGGGCAGCGACGGGACAGGGGCAAGGGACGTCGGGAGAGGAGCCACCCGGCGCTGCCGCTCAGACGCGTGGAGGCGAGGGCCCGCACGCCGAAGTCCCGCAGCAGCGCGGCCCGTTCCTCCTCTGCGTGGCAACAGGCGAGGGGCCCTTCCAGGCCGCCGGTGAGCGGACCCCAGCGGGTGATCGCTCATGGGCGCCGCCATCGCCCGGGGACACGGCTCGCGGTCCACCCCTGCCGCCCCCGGCGCCGCCTGCTGGCGCGGGCCCGCCACCCCCACTTCGCTCACGGTGGCCGCACGCGTCAGAACAACCCGTCCTGCACGCCGACGCTGCTCTGGAACTCCCGTACGGCAAAGGTCTTCCCGGCTTCGGCACCGGTCCCGAGGAGGTCGCCCGGAGGCCCCAGCTCCCACCCGGTCATCAACCGCGTGTCGAGGACGACGACCCCGCGATCGGTCGCCAGATGCAGGTCCGGCCCGGCGACGGCCACCAGCTCCCCGCTCACCGCGCCGCCGGGCACCAGCTCGGTCACCTCCCCCACGGCGGCAGGCGCGCCGGCCAGCCCGAAGTCCCGCACGTGATCCACGGGCCGGAACGGCTCGGCCGTGAGCGACTCGGGCAGGCCGCCCAGCGCCACGGCACGCGCGTGCAGCTCGGCGAGTTCGGCGGCACGCTCCGCCTCCGCGGCGGGCAGTGCGGACCGCACGGCACGCTTGTCGGCGTACGGAATCCGGTCGGGCACGCCGAGCGCGGCGCGCAACAGCTCCTCGGTCCGCCGCGCGGCCATCAGCGGTCCGGTGCCGAGCCAGCTGAAGCAGATGGCGCCCTGCTCCAGCAGCCGCGCCGGGCCCCGCTCGACGGCGGTGATGCCGACCTTGACCATGCCGGGCCCGAACCACGCCAAGTACACCCGGTAGGGCCGCGGATCGTCGGCGGCCGTGTCGGCGGCGACGGAATGCGCCCGGTCCAGCCGCGCACACTCCTCGCACCGCGCGCCCGTACTCCGCGCACTGACCGGCACCTTGACGGCACAGGGATGTCCCCGCGCCCCCACACAGACCCGCGGCCCGTCGCCCACGACCCCGAAGGCCACCCGCTTCCCCCGCACGACCGCACTGCTGCGCCCCCCGTCCCACACCAGCACGGGCCCACCGACCGCCCACCGCAGCCCCGCGCACTTCCACACCCGAGCCATCACTCATCGACAGTAGAGCCGCCCACTGACAACGCCCCCGGGTCAGGTGCGGAGCGTTGGTTCTGCGAGCCGGAGGTCGTGGCGGCACGGGAGCTTTACGTCGGGGCCGTTGCCTGACTGATGTCACCCGCTGATGACGAAGGCCCCGTCCGGAGAACCGGCGGGGCCTTCGACCTGTGTGCACTCGGCAGGATTCGAACCTGCAACCTTCTGATCCGTAGTCAGATGCTCTATCCGTTAAGCTACGAGTGCTTGTTCTGTTTTTCCGCCGCTTTCCGGCCTTCCGGCCCGCTCGCGGCGACAGGAAGAACATTACATGACTGCCGCCGTCATGTGAAATCCGTTAGCCGCACCGCTTGTGACCTGCGGAAACGGGCTTCTGGGGGGGTGGTGGCGCGTCGGGTGCGGCCGGAAAGCAGCGAAGCCCCGGCCGCTGGGGCCGGGGCTTCGGTGATCTTGCGCGGAGGCGGAGGGATTTGAACCCTCGATGGGCTTTAAGGCCCAAACCGCATTAGCAGTGCGGCGCCATAGACCGGACTAGGCGACGCCTCCCGCACACTCGTCCCGCGCGCGAGCGCGATCGGTGCGTGCCGATGATGACACAGTCGAGCGCGGTGTCACCAATCGCCCCCCACGGTACTAGGCAGGCAGGCCGCAGGGCAAAGCCCTTTCGTGTCCGTGGGCCCGGCATCGGCGCCGGTGGGACGTGCCGTGCGCAACGTCCGGCGGGCCGCCGCGTTAGTCAGGGCATGTCTCAGCTCATCACCCCCCGGGCCGCCGGCGCGCACGTCGCCCCCGCGCGCCCCCTGCGTCCCTCCGGTCCGTCCCGCCCCGCGCTCCGCCGGCTCGCCCTCGCCGTCGCCGCCTCCCTCGCCGCGCTCGGGTCGCTGTCGGCGGCGCCCTCCCCGGCGTACGCCGGTGTCGGCCCCGGCATGCTCATGCCGCCGCCGGTGCGGGACGAGGACCGGGCCGGCGACCACCTCGTCGTCACCGTGCGGAACGCGGGCCGCGGCGCCGACGGGACGTACGACCTCCGCTGCCATCCGCAGGGCGGCAGCCACCCCCGTCCGGCGCGGGCCTGCGCCGCCCTGGAGAAGAACACCCGGTGGGGGCGGGACACCTTCGCGCCGGTCCCGCAGGGCGCCGCCTGCACCATGCAGTACGGCGGCCCGGCCACCGCCCGCGTCACCGGCACGTGGGCCGGGCGCCGCGTCGACACGACGTACGACCGCAGCAACGGCTGCCAGATCCAGCGCTGGGACCGGATGGTGCCGCTGCTGCCCGACCTCCGGTGACGGGACGGCACAGGTTTTCCGAAGCACGGGCAAGAGGTGCGTAAAGGTCGCGCGAAGGTACGGCGGAGTGTGCGCAGGCAGGCACGTGTTCTGCGGGGCTTCGCCGTCACTTCCCGGTGCGACGTCCCTCTCATCCGGGGTCGCGGGCGCGACCCCAGCCCTTAGACTCCCTCGCGTGACACGCTGCGGGACGGTTGGCAAGATGGCCCGAGCGGTCGGCAAGGTGCGGTAACAGGGAGGAAGCGTCTCGTGAGCAGCAGGCCATCCCGAGGCGCTGCTCGCCTCGCAGCCATACTGGACGCGCTGCCCGACGCGTTGGTCCTGGTCAACGCCAACGGCACCGTCGTCAACGCGAACACCATCGCCCTGGAGGCCTTCGAGACCCCCGGCACGGCGCTCGTCGGGCGGGGGCTGCTCGACCTGCTGCCGCAGTTCGACTCCAAGCTCATCCCCGGCTCGATGCGGCGGCCCGACCACATCGACCCGCGCGCCCGGACCAAGCCGACCCGGATGGTCGCGCGCCGCACCGACGGCACCGAGTTCCCGGTCGAGGTCACGAGCGCCAACCTGGAGAACGGCCAGCAGGCCTACGACGGGTACGGCTACACCAGCGACGAGCTGCTCATGCTCGTCGTGCGCGACCTGTCCGGGACCGTGGACACCGAGGCCGAACTGGCACGTTCGCAGCGGCAGACCGAGATGATCCTGCGGGCCGCGTCCGAGGGCGTCGTCGGCACGGACACCGAGGGCAGGATCGTCCTCGTCAACCCGGCCGCCGCCCAGATCCTCGGATACCGGGCCAGCGACCTCGGCGGCCGGGAGCTGCACACCCTCGTCCTGCACTCGCGCCCCGACGGGTCGCCGTTCCCGTACGAGGAGTCGCCGCTCGCCGACACCCTGCGCTCCGGGCGCAAGCACCGGGTGCGCGGGCAGGTGGTGTTCGCCAGGAACGGCGACAAGGTGCCCGTCGACCTGACGACCGCGCCCGTCCGCGACGGCGACCAGCTCGTCGGCGCCGTCCTGACCTTCACCGACCGGCGGCCGTACGACGCGGTCCTCAAGGAGAAGGAGACGGCCGAGCGGGAGCACGCCGAGGAGCTGGAGCGGCTCGCCGAGGAGCACGCCTCCGAGCTCACCGCCCTGCGCCAGCGGCACGTGGCCGAGCTGGAGGAGCTCCGCGAGCAGCACGCGGAGGAGATCGCCGCCGGCGAGGACAGGTACGCCGCGCTCGGCGAGCGCGAGAAGGACCGCTACGAGGCGCTCGCCGCCCGGCACGAGCAGTTGCTGACGCTGCTCGGCCGGTCGCTGCGCGGGCCGCTGGAGGAGCTGCGCCGCGAGCTGGCGACGCTCGCCGCCGACGACGCCGGGCAGCTGTGGCCCGAGGCCAACCAGGTCCTCCACCACCTCTCGGCCGGCTACTCCCGCATCACCACGCTCATCGACAACGTCCTCGGCTACCAGCAGCTGGACACCGGCGCGCAGACCATCGCCCGTACGAAGGTCATGCTGGACGCGGTCGTCGCCTCGGGCGTCGACGGGGCGGTCGAGCTGATCGGGCCGGGCCGGGTGCAGTTCGCCGTGCACGCGCCGCCCATCGAGGCCGAGGTCGACCCCCGGCTGCTCGCGACCGCGCTCGCGCACCTCGTCGCCGACGTCGCGGGCGTCGACTCCACGGGCAACGCGCCCGTGTCGGCGGGCGGTTACATGGACAACACCGTGGTCGTCGCGGCGGCACAGCGCGGCGAGGTCGTACGGATCGAGGTGCGCGGGCCGTACGCCGGGGGAGATCCGGTGCACCAGCCGATCGTGCGCGGGATCGTGCGGGCCCACGGCGGCGTGCTCCAGACGCACGAGGTGCCGGGGATGAGCGGCAACGCGTACGTCCTGGAAGTGCCGATCGGGGGTGGGGCGGGGGTCGTCCCGACCCAGGTTCCGGCGTTGGAGCAGGCGCAGGTGCCCGGGGATGCCTCCGGTGCGGGCGCGGAGGTCGTTCCCGCCGGTTCCGGGGCCGCCGCCGAGCAGGGCTCCGGGGGCGGGCGACGCCGGGCGCGGCGGGCGTCCGTGGATGCGTTCCTGGACGGCGGGGCGCGGGGGGCGTCCAGTGACGGTGGTGGGGACGGTGACGACGGCGGTGGCGGGGCCGGGGGTGCCGTGCCGTCTGGGCCTGCTGGGCCGACGGGGCGGCGGAGGCGGCGTGCGGTTGAGGGGGCGGCGGGGCCGGGGGCCGTGGATTCCGGTGCCGGGGCGGGTTCCGGGTCCGGTTCCGGTTCGGGGGCGGCGGAAGGGCCGGGTTCCGGGTCGGGTGCGGGTGCGGTTTCGGGGTCGGGTTCGGCTGAGGCGTCCGGGGGGACCGGGCGGCGCCGTGGGCGGCCTGCAGAGGCCGCGGGTGCGCCGGGGGCGCTGAGCGGCGGAGGTGCTGCCGCCGAGGGTGCGGTCGTCACGGCCGCCGAGCATGCCGCCGGTACCGCGGCGACCGGCAACGGCCTGGGCGGGACGGTGCCGCCGCAGGGCGTGCCCGCGCCCACCGGACGCCGTGCCCGCCGCGACACCGGCGAGCAGCACGCGCTGCCGCCCGCGCTGCCGGCCCCGTCCGGGGACAGCGCCGAGGGTGCCCAGCCGACGGGACGCCGTCGCCGCGCCCTGGCCGCCGCGAACGAGCGCGCCGCCGCGCAGGAGGCGGGGCCGCGCACGGTGTTCGCCCTGCCGCCGGCCGACGCGGATCGGGTCGAGGACGCGGGCGAGGGTGCCGGGCCTGTCGGGCCGACTGGGCGGGCTGGGCATGTGGGGCCTGGGCAGCTCGGGCGGCCGGGGGTGCCTGGGCACGTTGAGCAGCCTGGGCAGAGCGTGGGCTCTGTGCAGGGGCAGGTCGCCGGAGCCGGGCAGGTCTCCGGGCCGAGGCCGGTTTTCGGGGCCGGGCAGGCTCCTGGCCAAGGGCCGGTGCCCGGGCAGGGGCGAGTCCCTGGGCGTGGGCCGGTTCCTGGGCAGGGTTCGGTGCCCGGGCAGGGGACGGTTCCTGGGCAGGATTCGGTGCCTGGTCAGGGGCACATTTCCGGGCACGGGCAGGTGCCCGGCCAGGGGCGCGTTTCCGGGTACGGGCAGGTTCCGGGACATGAGCAGGGAATCGGGCGCGGGCAGGCCCTCGGACACGGGCAGGGCTCCGTGCCCGGGCAGTCGCAGGTGCCTGGCGGCGCCGGGCAGGGCGGCCACGTGCAGGTGCCCGGGCCCGCTGTCGCCGGTGACGGTTTGATCGACGACGGTCGGCACGACGCCGTGCCGCACGACCAGTCCGACGACCACACGCCTCCGCAGGCGCATCCCGTGAGCGCACCGACGGGCCGCCGTCGGCGGGCGGTTGCGCAGCCGACGGACGGGACGCCCGCCCAGGGGACGCCGACGCACGAGGCGCCTGCGCACGGTGCCGGGCCGGCGCACGGTGTGCCCGCTCCCGGCGCGCCCGCTCCAGGGGCCGCAGGGACCCCCGCGCACGGGGCCCCCGGGCAGGTTCAGCACGGGGTTCCCGGGCAGGTTCAGCACGGAGTTCCCGGCCAGGGTGTTCCGGCTCCGCAGCAGGGCTCCGTCCCGCCCGCGCAGGGCGCGCCCGTCCCCGCGCAGGGCACCGCCGGCCAGGACATGCAGGTGCCGCCCGCTCCCGGGCGGCCGGGTGCCGGCGCTCCGGGCCGGCCGAACCCTGCCCAGCCCGGCCCGGCGCACGGTACGTCCGCTCATCGCGGCTTGCCCGCACAGCAGCCCGCCGCCACCGCGGCACACCCGCTTCCACCGCAGGCCGCCCCGGGCCAGGCCGGCCCGGGCGAGACGGCCCCCGGTCAGGCACCCCACGCCCACGGCACCCCTCCCCAGAGCGTCCCGGCACAGGGCGTTCCGGCGCAGGGAATTCCGGCACAGGGCACGTCCGCTCCGGGCACCCCTGCCCCCGGCGTCCCCGTCGGCCTGCCCCTCCCCGCCGAAGTCCCTCCAGTCCAGGGAACCCCGGCACAGGGCACCCCGGCGCCCCAGCAGTGGCCCACCCCGCACAACACCCCGGGCGCGGGCACCCCCGTACCGCCGCAGGGGGCCGCCCCCGTTCCCCCGCACGGCAACGCCCCCGTGCCGCCGCAGGGGACCGCACCCGTTCCCCCACACGGCAACGCCCCCGTACCGCCGCACGGCACCGCCCCGCTACCGCCCCACGCCGGCGCGGGCACCCCCGTACCCCCGCACGCCCCCGGCAACGACACACCCCCGCCCGGCACCCCCCTGCCCCCCGAGACCACCACGCCCCCGCAGCCGAACCAGCCCGTCCAGCCGGACCAGCCCGTTCAGCCAGGGCAGCCGCGACAGCCGGGGCAGCCGGGGCAGCCCGTGTCCCCCGGCCCTCAGCCGGGTCAGGGCGGTGGGCAGGCTGCCCGTGCCGCCCAGCCGTTGCCCGCCGAAGCGGCTGCCGCCGCCGCTGCCGTCGACCCCGACTCCACGCAGGGCCGTGCCATCAGCGTGCGCACGCTCGGGCAGGGCGTGCCGTTCACCCGGCAGGCGGCCCAGGTGCAGCAGCCGCAGCCGTCGGCGACCCCCGCCCCGCACCAGCCGGGCGGCTCGGGCCGGCGGCGCAAGCTGGGGACGCCGCCCGACCCGGGCACCGGGCGCCCCGAGAACCCGCCCGGCGAGCAGTCCCCGGCCCCGTCCCCGTCCTCCTCCCTCGCCGGTCAGTCGCGGCTCGCGCCCGGGACCGAGGGGACCGGACGGTCGTACGCCATAGGGGCGCCGGACGAGAACGCGGCCGAGGGACCGGAGCCGTTGGACGGTCCCGGCGGTGCCGTGGAGGTGGCGGATCCGCCGCGTCCGCAGCCCGTGGACGACGAGCTGCCGCCCGAGCCGCTGGACAACCCGCGCCGGCTGCTGGTGTGGCCCGCGCCGGACGTCTCGACGCAGCAGGCGCTGAGCGACCGCGGCTACCGGCCCGTCGTCGTGCACTCGCGCGAGGAGGTCGACGCGCAGATCGCGGCCTTCCCCGCCGCCCTGTTCGTGGACCCGCTGACCGGGCCGATCACGCGGACCGCGCTCCAGTCGCTGCGGCAGGCCGCCGTCGCGGCCGAGGTGCCGGTCCTCGTCACGGCCGGGCTCGGGCAGGCGTCGCGCGACGCGGCGTACGGCGCCGATCCCGCCGTACTGCTGAAGGCGCTCGCGCCGCGGGACAGCGAGCAGCACCCGCCGCGCGTGCTGCTCATCGAGGAGCACGCGGAGATCGCGCTGGCGCTGACCGCGACGCTGGAGCGGCGCGGGATGCAGGTGGCGCGGGCGGCGAGCGACCAGGACGCGGTGCCGCTGGCGTCGCAGTTCCGGCCGAACCTCGTCGTGATGGACCTGATGCAGGTGCACCGCCACCAGGCCGGGATCATCGACTGGCTGCGGGCGAACGGGCAGCTCAACCGCACGCCGCTGGTCGTCTACACGGCCGCCGCCGACCAGGCCGACCTGCCGCGGCTGGCGTCGGGCGAGACGGTGCTGTTCCTCGCGGAACGGTCCACCAGTGCGCAGGTCCAGGCCCGGATCGTCGACGTTCTCGCCCGCGTCGGGACCAACTGACGTACCGCCCCGGCGGCCGCCGGCCGCCGGGGCGTGACGAGCGGGAGTTCCTGCCCAGGGCTCCCGCCCGTCGCCCTCCCCCGTTCCGCTCCCCGTCCGTCACAGCTGGGTGACGTCCAGGTCCCCCTCCGCGTACTTGCGGCGCAGCACCTTCTTGTCGAACTTGCCGACGCTCGTCTTCGGCACCACCTCGATGACCGACCAGCGCTCCGGGAGCTGCCACTTGGCGATCCCGCCCTCCTCGGCGAGGAAGGCGCGCAGCGACTCGAAGTCGGCGGTGGAGCCCTCCTTGAGGACGACGGTGGCCAGCGGGCGCTCGCCCCACTTCTCATCGGGGACGGCGACCACGGCGGCCTCGGCGACGTCCGGGTGGGCCATGAGCGCGTTCTCCAGCTCGACCGAGGAGATCCACTCGCCGCCGGACTTGATGACGTCCTTGGCGCGGTCGGTGAGCGTGAGGAAGCCGTCGGGGCTGATGGTGCCCACGTCGCCGGTCTTCAGCCAGCCGTCCTCGCTGAACTTGTCGGCCGGGCGCAGCGGTTCGCCGTCGGGGCCGTTGTAGTAGGCGCCCGCGATCCACGGGCCGCGTACCTCCAGCTCGCCGGCCGACTCGCCGTCCCACGGCAGGCGCTCGCCGCCGGGGCCGGTGAGGCGGGCCTCGACGCCGGCGGCGAAGCGGCCCTGGGTGAGGCGGTAGCCGAACTCCTCGTCGCTGCCGACCACATGGGCCGGGGGACGGGCGACCGTGCCGAGCGGGGAGGTCTCCGTCATGCCCCAGGCGTGGCAGACCCGCACGCCGAGGTGGTCGAACGCCTCCATCAGCGCGGGCGGGCAGGCCGAGCCGCCGATGGTGACCTGGGTGAGGGAGGCGATGTCGCGCGGCCGGGCGGTGAGTTCGGCGAGGAGACCCTGCCAGATGGTGGGCACGGCGGCGGCGTGGGTCGGGCCGACGCGCTCGATCATGTCGGCGAGCGGGGCCGGCTGGAGGAAGCGGTCGGGCATGAGCATGTTCACGCCGGTCATGAAGGTGGCGTGCGGCAGGCCCCAGGCGTTCACGTGGAACTGCGGGACCACGACCAGGGACGTGTCCTCGTCGGTCAGGCCCATCGACTCGGCCATGTTGACCTGCATGGAGTGCAGGTAGATCGAGCGGTGGCTGTAGACGACGCCCTTGGGGTCGCCGGTGGTGCCGGAGGTGTAGCACATGGCGGCGGCGCGCCGCTCGTCGAACTGCGGCCAGTCGTACGTGGCCGGCTTGCCGTCGATCAGATCCTCGTACTCGTGGACCTCGACGGAGGCCGCGGCGAGCAGGGAGCGGTCGCCCGGTCCTGAGACGACGACGTGCTCGACGGTCTTGAGGTGGGGCAGCAGCGGCGCGAGCAGCGGCAGCAGCGAGCCGTTGGCGATGACGACGCGGTCGGCCGCGTGGTTCACGATCCAGGCCAGCTGCTCGGGGGGCAGCCGGAGGTTCAGGGTGTGCAGGACCGCGCCCATGGAGGGGATCGCGAAGTAGGCCTCGACGTGTTCGGCGTTGTTCCACATGAGGGTGGCGACACGGTCGTCGTCGGCGACGCCGAGGTCCTCGCGCAGGGCGTGCGCCAGCCGGGCGGCGCGGGCGCCGATCTCCGCGAACGAACGGCGGTGCGGTTCCGGCTCGCCGGTCCAGGTGATCACCTGCGAACTGCCGTGGATCGTGGACCCGTGCGTGAGGATCCTCGAAATCAACAGCGGTACGTCCTGCATCGTGCTCAGCACGGTGTCCTCCCGGGGCGACATTGCCTACGCGGCGGCAAGGTTTGCGCTGATTCTGCGCGCATACCACGCGGTATGTCACTAGGGGCGGATGATCGATCAGTTCCGGGTCTGCGGCACCGCGCCCCCGGGATCACCCGGGGCCGACCCCCTCACTGCCGGGCAAGCCCCAGCTCGGGGTCCTCGCGGAGCTTGCCGAGGGCCCGGGAGACGGCCGACTTCACCGTGCCGACCGAGACGCCGAGCACGTCCGCGGTCTGGGCCTCACTGAGGTCCTCGTAATACCGGAGGACGACCATCGCCCGCTGCCGCGCGGGCAGCTTCATGATCGCCCGCCACATCGCGTCGTGCAGCGCCTGCTGCTCCGCCGGGTCGTCCAGGCCGGGCCCCGGCTCGGGCTCGGGCAGCTCGTCGCACGCGAACTCGTCCACCTTGCGCTTGCGCCACTGGGAGGTGCGGGTGTTGACCAGCGCGCGGCGCACATAGCCGTCCAGCGCGCGATGGTCCTCGATGCGCTCCCAGGCGACGTACGTCTTGGTCAGCGCCGTCTGCAGCAGGTCCTCGGCGTCGCTCGGGTTGGCGGTCAGCGACCGGGCGGTCCGCAGCAGCACGGGGCGGCGGGCCGTCACGTAGGAGGAGAACGACGGGTACGGGTACGGGCGGGTCTGCGTCGCCGGCGCGGCGGCTCCTGAGGCGTTGGTGCAGACGAGTGTGGTCATGGCCCAACGCTATGAGCGGCGGGGCTTCGCGCGGATCGCCCGCAGGTCCCGAAGGAGGGTCCCCCTCAGGTTGTAGGGGTGGGGGCGGGTGCACCTCCTGAAGGTGGACGAGGGGGGCGGGGCGGTGAGGGTTTCCCCTTGGGGGCGGCCCGGGAGGTCGTCGGCAGACGAGGACGGTGTCCCGGTGGCCGACGGGTGGGCGATGCGTACCGGTCACCGACAGACGGGGAACGCATCCAGGCACGGCGCGGGCCGAAGCGTTCCGGCGCCCAGGGGCGCATTTCCGCCGAACCGCACGCCCGGCCTCGCCCCCCTTCCCTTTCTCGAACATACGTACGAACATAAAGGGCATGGCCACCCCCGACCGGCAGGCCACGACGCTGGCCCTCGCGCACGCACTGTCAGCCGCCGAACGCGGGCTGGCGGTCATCCCGCTGTCCCGGACGAAACTCCCGGCCCTGCGCTCCCCGCACCGCGACGACCCCACCGCCGGCCCCTGCCACGGCGAGTGCGGCCGCTTCGGCCACGGGGTCTACGACGCCTCCACCGACCCCGACCGCATCCGCGAACTGTTCGCCGCCGCGCCCCGGGCGACCGGCTACGGCATCGCCTGTGGGCTGCCCCCGCACCACCTCATCGGCATCGACCTGGACGTGAGGTCCGACACCGCCTCCTCGGTCGCGCTGCGCGAACTCGCCCTGCGGCACCTGTTCACGATCCCGCCCACGGTCGTCGTCCTGACCCCCAGCGGCGGCCGGCACCTGTGGCTGAGCGGCCCGCCCGACGCCGTCGTCCCCAACTCCGCGGGCCGGCTCGCCCCCGGCATCGACATCCGCGGCGCCGGCGGCTACCTCGTCGGCCCCGGCTCCCGCACAGACCACGGCGTCTACAGCGCGGCTCCCGGCACCGCGCACCTGCCGCCGGCCACCTGCCCGCCCGCCCTGCTGCGCCTGCTGCTCCCGCCGCCGCGCGCGTCCCGCACGCCCGCCCCCGGGGCGGTCACGCCGTCGGGCGGCCACGGCCAGGGCCTGGTGCAATTCGTCCTCGCCGCGCACGAGGGCCAGCGCAACACCCGCCTGTTCTGGGCGGCCTGCCGCGCTTACGAGGACGGCATCGGCCCCGCACTGGCCGCCCCGCTGGTGGAGGCCGCGATCAACACCGGCCTGACGGAACGGGAAGCCCGCGCGACGATCGCATCGGCGGCCAGGATGACCGGCCACCACCCTTCCGTGCCGTGACCGACAGTCCTCCTTGCTACCGCCCGCTCGACGGACTGCACGGAGCTGCGGCTCTCCTCGTCCTACGCCGGAACACGCCCGGCCGGCTCACCGGTTCACTCTCGACTTGGCTGCAGTCAGCGGCGGCTCTGCGATCCCGAGGAGACCGGCCGGCGGCTCGGGCGGGACCGAGGGAGCGTGAATCCTGGCCGCACGTTGGCCGCACGCCCTGGTCAGAGATGGGATACGGCCGAATCAGGGTGAGACAAGGTGCATGCGGAAGGGGTGCCACTCCGAACAGTGGCACCCCTTCTGACCTGCAAGCTTCTGACCTGCGGAGCGGTGGGTGTGGGATTTGAACCCACGGTGACTCGCGCCACGACGGTTTTCAAGACCTTTCGGGGGTTTGGCTGGTGCGCTGTTCCCCTGCAGGTCAGACGGGCATGAGGGCCCCGGCGGAGCCGTCGTCATCCTCTTCGTGCCCGCCACGTGCCCCAAGCGCCGATGTACTCACTCACCCACCGGTCACAGCAGGGACGATCACCGCCGCAACAGCCGACAGCAACCCTCCTACAGCGAGGGCACCATTGAACTTCTCTTTGGCCGTCGGGAACACGGAGCGACTCGCGTTCCCGACCTTGTTGCGCAAGACGATCATCTTCATCTTCTGCCACCTGTGCTGACGCTTCGAGCAGCCCATCAACACGCCGTAAGCGTTGTTGCGGCAGTACGTCCGCCCGTCCCGGTTGACCGCTCCGCACCAGACCGGCACCTGGAAGGCGGCGTAGGCAGAGACGCCAAGTGACAGTGCCACGATTATCGGCAGTGACCATTGCTGGCTCCAAGCAACGATCAACGCCGCGGCCACCATGTATCCCCAGTACAGATGCACCACTTTCCCCATGGCAACACAGAGTAGCCATGCATATGCGCACCGCATAGATGGGAAATGGACAGGCGTCTCAGGCCGCCCTCGACGGTAAGCCGCGTTGCAGCGCAGTACACGGCACTTTGCCGCACCAAAAGATGATGCCCCTGGCGTCTTTCCTGGCCAGGGGCATCACCGTGCTTTTGCCTCTGAACTACTCACATACCTCTGATGAACCGCTTTCCTGGTGCTCTCCGAGCCATCCATCGGCAGCTTGTCTAGGACGGCCTCGTTTGGCCCCGGGGGAACGGGTGCGGTTGGACCAGGGTGAGGAACGGATTGTTTTGGCCCCACCTGGGAGTCGGTGGGG
>NZ_JBFBAX010000057.1:0-20126 GCF_040682395.1 Streptomyces sp. NPDC051207
GTTACATTCCGAACCCGGAAGCTAAGCCTTACAGCGCCGATGGTACTGCAGGGGGGACCCTGTGGGAGAGTAGGACACCGCCGAACAATCATTGAGGAAAGGCCCACACCTTACGGTGTGGGCCTTTTCTGTTTTCCCCCTGGTCCCTTTCATGGACGTCTTTTAAAGACGTCCCGCTGCTTTCAGAGCCAGGTATGCGTCCGCCAAAGCCGGTGCCAAGTCGTCCGGTATGGCGTCGACGACTGTCACGCCGTGGCGGCGGAGTTGTTCCGCTGTGCGGTGGCGTTCCGACTGGGCCTGGGCGGCGGCTGCGGCCTCGTAGACGGCGTCCGTGCTGCCGCGGGCCTTGGCCATGCCGGCGATGTGTGGGTCCGCCACGGACGCCAGCAGGACCGTATGGCGTTGTGTGAGCTGAGGCAGGACCGGGAGCAGGCCCTCCTCGATCGGGGCCGCGTCGAGGGTCGTCAGCAGGACGATCAAGGAGCGACGCGGTGCCGAGCGGAGCGCGGTGGCGGTGAGGCCGCGGGCGTTCGTTTCGACGATCTCCGGTTCGAGCGTCGCCATGGCGTTGACCAGGGCGGGCAGGACATCGCCGGCCGTGCGGCCCTGGACGAGGGCGCGGACCCGGCGGTCGTAGGCCAGGAGGTCGACGCGGTCGCCGGCGCGGGAGGCCAGGGCCGCCAGGAGCAGGGCCGCGTCCAGGGAGGCGTCGAGGCGGGGGGCGTCGCCGACGCGGCCGGCCGAGGTGCGGCCGGTGTCGAGGACGAGAAGGATGTGGCGGTCGCGTTCGGGACGCCAGGTACGTACGGCGACGCTGGTCTGGCGGGCTGTGGCGCGCCAGTCGATGGAGCGGGTGTCGTCGCCGGGCACGTACTCGCGGAGGCTGTCGAATTCCGTGCCTTCGCCGCGGGTGAGGACGCTGGTGCGGCCGTCGAGTTCGCGCAGGCGGGCCAGCTTGGAGGGCAGGTGCTTGCGGCTGGTGAACGGGGGCAGGACGCGTACCGTCCACGGCACCTGGTGGCTGCCCTGGCGGGCGAAGAGACCCAGGGGGCCGTAGGAGCGGATGGTGACGCGCTGGGCCTGGCGGTCGCCGCGGCGGGTGGGGCGTAGGCGGGTCATGACGCGACGGCGTTCGCCCGCGGGCACCTTCAGGCGGTGACGGGAGGCTTCCACCTCTGTGCCGGGCTGCCAGCTGCTCGGCGGCCAGGCGTCGCGGAGACGGGCGCGCAGCGGCCGGCGGGACGGGTTGGTGACGGTGAGGGTGACGTCGGCCGTGTCGCCGAGGCGTACGGAGGTGTCGCCCGAGCGGGTCAGGCGCAGGTGGCGTACGGGGGCTGCGAGGGCGAAGTCACAGGCGCAGGCGACGGCCAGGGGTGCGTTGACCGCGAGGATGCCCGTCCAGCTGGGGTCCCAGATGCCGACGGGGAGGGAGCCGAGGGCCGCGAGGAGCGCGGTGCGTCCGGTGAGTGCCATCAGCGGGGGACGGGGACGTGGGTGAGGATCGCGTTGATGACGGAGTCGGTGGTGACGCCCTCCATTTCGGCCTCCGGGCGCAGCTGGACGCGGTGGCGAAGGGTGGGCAGGGCGAGGGCCTTGACGTCGTCGGGGATGACGTAGTCGCGGCCGGTCAGCCAGGCCCACGCGCGGGCCGTCGAGAGCAGCGCGGTGGCTCCTCGCGGGGAGACGCCGAGGGTGAGGGACGGCGATTCGCGGGTGGCCCGGCAGATGTCCACGACGTAGGCGGTGATCTCGGGGGAGACCGTCGTCTTGGCGACCGCGGTGCGGGCCGCTTCCAGGTCGGCGGCGTTCGCTACGGGGCGTACGCCGGCGGCGCGCAGGTCGCGCGGGTTGAAACCCTCGGCGTGGCGGGTGAGGACGTCGATCTCGTCCTGGCGGGAGGGCAGGGGGATGGTGAGCTTCAGGAGGAAGCGGTCCAGCTGGGCTTCGGGGAGGGGGTAGGTGCCCTCGTACTCGACCGGGTTCTGGGTGGCCGCGACCAGGAACGGGTCCGGGAGGGGGCGGGGGGTGCCGTCGACGGTGACCTGGCGTTCCTCCATGGCTTCGAGGAGGGACGACTGGGTTTTCGGGGGCGTGCGGTTGATCTCGTCGGCGAGGAGCAGGTTGGTGAAGACCGGGCCGGGCTGGAAGGAGAACTGGGCGGTGCGGGTGTCGTAGACCAGGGAGCCGGTCACGTCGCTGGGCATCAGGTCCGGGGTGAACTGGACGCGCTTGGTGTCCAGTTCGAGGGCCGAGGCGAGGGCGCGGACGAGGAGGGTCTTGGCGACGCCGGGAACGCCTTCGAGGAGGACGTGGCCGCGGCAGAGCAGGGCCACGACGAGGCCGGTCACGGCGGGGTCCTGGCCGACCACGGCTTTGGCGATCTCGGCGCGCAGGGCCTCCAGGGCGGCGCGGGCAGCGCCCGGGTCCCCGGTGTGCGCGGCGTTGTCAGTGGTCGGGTCCATCATGGACGGCGTACCTCACTTTCGAGGGCGTCGAGTCGGTCGGCGAGGGCGATGAGTGCCGTGTCGTCGCCGGGTGGCGGGCCGAAGAGGAGGGCGTGCAGGGACTGTCCGTCGCCGTGCAGGTGGGCGGAGAGGGCGGGGAGCAGGGCTTCGGGCGTGTGCGCCTGGGCGACGGGGACGCCGGCGAGGGGGGCGAGGCGGATGCGGGTGGTGGAACGGAGAGCGGCGGCCGCGCGGTCGCGGGCGTTGGCCGTTCGGTAGAGGCGGGCGCGGCCTTCGACGGTTTCGGAGGCGCGGATCGCCACGGGGAGACTTTCGGGCACGAGGGGGCCGAGTCGGCGTGCCCGCCAGAGCGCGGCGAGGGCTGCCGCGATGAAGAGTTGCAGTGTGCCCCAGAGCCAGCCGGAGGGGAGCAGGTCGAAGAAACTGCGCTGCTCGTCGGGGTCGGCGGCCGAGGCGTCGGAGAGGGAGGGGAGGTACCAGACCAGATGGGGGCGGGAGCCGAGGAGTTGGAGGGCGAGCGAGGCGTTGCCCTCGTCGTCGAGGCGGTCGTTGAGGAGGATGTCGGGCGCGCCGAGGACGACGGTGTCGCCGTCTGCGGTGGTGTCCGGGATGCGCAGCAGGGTGGCGAGGCCCTCACTGGGGTAGCACGCGTCGGCGTCGGTGTGGGTGGTGGTGTAGCGGACGCCGCCGGTGTCGGCGCTGCCGGCGCGGCGGGCGGCGGGCAGCGAGCAGCCGGGGTCCAGCGTGGAATCGAAGCTGGTGGCGGGGTCTGCGGTGACGCCGGGCGCGAGCCGTTCGACGGAGGCGCCGCCGGGGGCGACGAGGACGGTCCGGCCGCTGGCGCCGGCGAAGGACGAGCGCAGGCGGTCCTGCTGATGCTCGGTCAGCAGGTCGGGTTCGGTGACCAGGAGTGTGGTGTCGGGGGCGACGGCTCTGCGGGCCTGGTCGAGGGTGGTGACCACGCGCGTGGTCACGCCGCGGTCGGCGAGGAGTTCGGCGACGGCACGGCTGCCCCTGGGGTCGGCGGAGCGCGGGTCGAGCTCCCCGCGGTGGGCGTCGGAGCGGAGCACGGCGAGTGCGACGGCCGCCGCGAGCAGCAGCACGACGGCGAGCGCGACGCCCCGCGCGCGGGTCCACACCTGGCGGGCGGTGGGGGAGGCCGAGGTGGACGGAGGGGCGGCCCCGGTCGTCATCCGGCGGCTCCCTGGCGGGTGTTGTGGTCGGTGGTGTCGTTGCTGCGGCTGCTCGTGGTCGCCAGTGCCGGCTTGGTGCGCTCGAGGTCGCGGTCGAGTTCCGCGATGCGGCGGTACGACTGCTCGGTGCCCGCGCGTCCGCCGTACGTCACGTCGTCGAAGTCCCGGGCGGCGGCGCGCAGCCGGTCGGTGTGGGCGGGCAGGGCCCGGCCGGCGTCCGAGGCCGCCTCGTCGGCGGTGCGGCCCGGGCGGACGTCGAGGAGGGCGCGCTCTTCGAGGGCGCGGACGATGGCGCGCATGCGTTCCTGGACGGCCTGGTTCCAGTGGCCCTGGGCGGCGTGCGCCTCGGCCGCGGCGCGGTGTTCGGCGGCGCTGCGGGGGCGGTCGTCGAACAGGGCGGGGGCGGAGGCGGGTTGGCGCCGGGGGGTGCCGAGCCGCCACCACAGGGCGGCCAGGACGGCGAGAACGGCCCCGATGACGACGAGCAGGCCGAGCGTGCCCCCCGGGGTGGCCGTCGAGGCGGCGCCGAAGAGGCGGTCGACCCAGTCCCAGAACGCGTTCAGGGCGCGCTGGAAGAGGCTGGGGTCGTTCTCGTGGTACATGCGCTTGGACAGCTCGCGCTGTGCCGCCTCCCGCGCGGGGTCGCGCGGGAGGGTGACGGGCGGCTCGTCGCCGGAGCGCAGCAGTGTGCCCGCGCCGGTGCGTGACAGCGCTGTTGTGAGAACTCCCCCCGCGGAACTCACCGCATCAGCTCCCCGGGGTGGCGTCGGAGCCGTGGTCCCGGGCTCCGGCGGCGCGGACCAGTTCGAGGTCGAGGGCTTCGCGGCGGATGCGCTGGTCGATGTAGAGGAGCACGGTCACGCCGGCGCTGATCGGGAAGGTGACCATCGAGCCGATCACGGAGCCGATGCCGCTGACGATGAGGAAGGTCCAGCCGAAATCGCCGCCGCCGGTGAGGAAGCCGGAGACGCCGTCTCCGCTGAGGGCGGCGGCGAGGAAGGTGAAGGGGATGACCACGATGGACGCGACGACGTTCGCGATGATCGTGGCGAGCAGCTGGATGCCGAAGACCCGCCACCAGGAGCCGCGGACCAGCTTGGCGGAGCGGCCCAGGGCCTTCTTGATGCCCTGCTTCTCCAGCATCAGGGCCGGGGAGGCCAGCGAGAAGCGGATCATCAGCCAGAGCGCGACGACTCCGGCGCCGAGGATGCCGAGGACGGTCAGTGCGGCCCCCGCCTCGTCGCCGCCCGCGAGGATCACGAAGAGGCCGGGCAGGGCGCCGACCGCGACGATGCCGAAGGCGATGAGGAGAAGCATCAGGATCAGGCCGAAAAGCTTCGGTACCTGCGGCCGGGCGTCGCGCCACGCCTCGCCGATGGTGACCGGCCTGCCGAGCACGGCGCGGCTGGTGACGGTCGTGAGGAGGGCGGTGGCCACGACGGTGCCGACGAGGGACACCAGGAAGACGACGCCGGTGTTGAGCATGGTGTCGCGCATGGCGCGGCCCAGTTCGCCGGCGGTGGCCTCGGGGTCGTTGAGCGCGTCGGTGCTGGTGCTGTCCAGAGCGAGGCCCTGGAGCAGGACGACGACGATCTCGGTGAGGACGGCGACGGTCAGCGAGATGCCGAGGACGGTGCGCCAGTAGGTGCGCATGGTGGAGACGGCGCCGTCGAGGATCTCGCCCACGCCCAGCGGGCGCAGCGGGATCACGCCGGGCTTGGCCGCGGGCGGGGGACCGCCCCAGCCGCTGCCCCAGGCGCCGTGGCCGGCGGGGCCGCCGTATCCGCCGTGGTGGCCGCCTTGGCCGCCGGGGGGCGGGGGTCCCCAGCCTCCGGGGCCGGGTGGTGGGGGCGGTGGGGTCTGGCCGGGTGCCGCGGGGCCGGTGGGAGCGGACCACTGGGCCGGTGGCGGCTGTTCCTTCGACCACTTCGTGCCGGGGCCCTGCGGCTCCTGGCCGGGCTGGTCCGCGGGCTGTGCGGGGCCGGGCCGGTCGGTGGGTTCGGCGGGGCCGGACGCGCCGGGCTCCTGCCCCTCGGGCGAGGTGGATCCGGGCGAAGCCCAGCCCGGAGTGTCATTCATCGTCGCTCCTTCACAGTGCCCGTCCGCGGTTGCGGCGGCAGGTTGGCAGCCATCGTGCCATGGGGTGGTCATCGGGTGACCGGCAGCGGCATGAGCTGCATACCTTCAATTGTTCGCGTCTCAGGGGGCAGACTGACGGCATGGCTGATCAGCACGCGCACTCAGGCGAGGACAAACGGCCGACCGAGACACCCGCGATCCGCTGGGAGGAACCACCCGAAGGTCCCGTACTGGTCCTTCTCGACCAGACGAGGCTGCCGGCAGAGGAGGTCGAACTCGTCTGCACGGATGCGTCGGCCCTGGTCGACGCGATCCAGTCGCTGGCGGTGCGCGGAGCGCCGCTGCTCGGCATCGCGGGCGCGTACGGCGTCGCGCTCGCCGCCGCACGGGGCTACGACGTGAACGAGGCGGCGAACGTCCTGGCGGGCGCCCGCCCGACAGCGGTGAACCTGGCCGTCGGCGTGCGCCGGGCCCGGGCCGCCCACGAGGCCGCACTGGCGCGGGGCGGGAGCATCGATCAGGCGGCCGAGGCGGCACTGGCCGCGGCGCGGCAGCTGCACGAGCAGGACGCCGAGGCCAGCGCCCGGATGGCGCAGCACGGCCTGGCGCTGCTGGACGAGTTGCTGCCGGCCGGCGGGCACCGGATTCTGACGCACTGCAACACCGGTGCGCTGGTGTCGGGCGGGGAGGGGACGGCGTTCGCGGTGGCGCTCGCGGCGCACCGGGCCGGGCGGCTCAGGCGGCTGTGGGTGGACGAGACGCGCCCGTTGCTGCAGGGTGCCCGCCTGACGGCGTACGAGGCGGCCCGCAGCGGGATGGCGTACACGCTCCTCACGGACAACGCGGCGGGCTCGCTGTTCGCCGCCGGGGAGGTGGACGCGGTGCTCATCGGGGCGGACCGCATCGCGGCCGACGGGTCGGTGGCGAACAAGGTGGGGAGCTATCCGCTCGCGGTGCTCGCGCGGTACCACCATGTGCCGTTCATCGTGGTGGCGCCGGTGACGACGGTGGACCCGGACACGCCGGACGGCGCGTCCATCGAGGTCGAGCAGCGCCCTGGCTACGAGGTGACTGAGATCACAGCACCTCAGGTGCCGGTGACCGGAGCGGGGGGCGGGATTCCGGTGGCGCCCCTGGGGACGCAGGCGTACAACCCGGCGTTCGACGTGACGCCGCCCGAGCTGGTGACCGCGATCGTCACGGAGGAGGGCGTCGTGTCGCCCGTGACGGCCGAGGCGCTGGGCGAGCTGTGTGCCAGGTCACGCCAGGTAACGATTAGCTAATGGGATGATGTCGTTTATGAAGGGACGAGTCCTTGTCGTCGACGACGACACCGCACTTGCCGAGATGCTCGGCATCGTGCTGCGTGGTGAAGGTTTTGAGCCGTCTTTCGTAGCCGACGGCGACAAGGCGCTGGCCGCTTTCCGTGAGACCAAGCCCGATCTGGTGCTCCTGGACCTGATGCTGCCCGGCCGGGACGGTATCGAGGTGTGCCGTCTGATCAGGGCGGAGTCCGGGGTGCCGATCGTGATGCTCACGGCGAAGAGCGACACCGTGGACGTCGTCGTGGGCCTGGAGTCGGGCGCCGACGACTACATCGTGAAGCCGTTCAAGCCGAAGGAGCTGGTCGCCCGCATCCGGGCGCGGCTGCGGAGGTCGGAGGAGCCGGCTCCCGAGCAGCTCTCCATCGGTGACCTCGTCATCGATGTGGCCGGTCACTCCGTGAAGCGGGACGGGCAGTCGATCGCGCTGACGCCGCTGGAGTTCGACCTGCTGGTGGCGCTGGCGCGCAAGCCGTGGCAGGTGTTCACCCGGGAGGTCCTGCTGGAGCAGGTCTGGGGTTACCGGCACGCGGCGGACACCCGTCTGGTGAACGTCCATGTGCAGCGGCTGCGTTCCAAGGTGGAGAAGGACCCGGAGAAGCCCGAGATCGTGGTGACCGTCCGCGGTGTCGGGTACAAGGCAGGACCGAGCTGACATGTCCAATGACAGTGCCGCTTCGGCGTCGGGCCGTTCCGGAGCCCGCGCGGAGCGGCCTGTCGGCCGGAAGACGCCGGGTTCCCGCTGGGACCGGTTCCTGGAGGGCGGGCTGCTCCAGGGCGGGGTGCAGGGCAGCCCGGTCGTCCGTCTGCTGCTGCGCTGGATACGCCGGCCCCTGCTGCCGGTCATACGGCTGTGGCGGCGCAACATCCAGCTCAAGGTCGTCGTCACCACGCTGCTGATGTCGCTGGGCGTCGTCCTGCTGCTGGGCTTCGTGGTCATCGGGCAGGTCCGCAACGGCCTGCTGGACGCCAAGGTCAAGGCGTCGCAGAGCCAGGCCACGGGCGGTTTCGCGGTGGCCAGGCAGAAGGCGGAGGAGACCGCGAGCGGGCCCGCCGACGACGCGACCACCCCGGACGGGCGTTCCGCGCAGAACGTGATCCAGTGGATGAGCGACCTCGTCTATTCGCTGTCCAGCGGCGGTCAGGGCGCCTTCGACGTGGTGACCCTCCCGCCGTCCGGCGCGGAGAGCAACACCGGCGGACGCGGGCCGCGCGCCTCCGGCGGCGTGGACCCCACCGCGAGCGTCCCGGAGGATCTGCGCGAGCGGATCGACCGCAGTACGAGTGCCGCGCAGAGCTACACCCGCATCGTCTACAACCCCAGCACCGGCAAGGAATCCCAGCCGGCGCTGGTCATCGGCAAGCAGGTCAACGACCCGAACCGCGACCCGTACCAGCTGTACTACCTCTTCCCGCTCACCCAGGAGGAGAAGTCGCTCAGCCTGGTCAAGGGCACGCTCGCGACGGCCGGGCTGTTCGTCGTCGTCCTCCTCGGGGCGATCGCCTGGCTCGTGGTGCGGCAGGTCGTCACGCCCGTACGGATGGCGGCGAGCATCGCCGAGCGGCTGTCCGCCGGGCGGCTCCAGGAACGTATGAAAGTCACCGGCGAGGACGACATCGCGCGGCTCGGCGAGGCCTTCAACAAGATGGCGCAGAATCTCCAGCTGAAGATCAACCAGCTGGAGGACCTGTCGCGGATGCAGCGCCGGTTCGTCTCGGACGTGTCGCACGAGCTGCGTACGCCGCTGACGACGGTGCGGATGGCCGCCGACGTCATCCACGAGGCGCGGGAGGACTTCGACCCGGTGACCGCGC
This sequence comes from Streptomyces sp. NPDC051207, assembly GCF_040682395.1. Classification (NCBI taxonomy): domain Bacteria; kingdom Bacillati; phylum Actinomycetota; class Actinomycetes; order Kitasatosporales; family Streptomycetaceae; genus Streptomyces; species Streptomyces sp. NPDC051207. The sequence goes on from NZ_JBFBAX010000057.1 coordinate 8,875, forward strand.
GGTCGGCGGAACTGCTCGCCGACCAACTGGACCGGTTCGAGTCGCTGCTCGCCGACCTGCTGGAGATCAGCCGCTTCGACGCGGGCGCCGCGGCGCTGGAGGCCGAGCCGATAGACCTCCGTGACGTCGTCCGCCGGGTGGTCAGCGGCGCGGAGCCGCTCGCCGAGCGCAAGGGCTCGCGGATCCGGGTCGTCGGCGACCAGCAGCCCGTCGTCGCCGAGGCCGACGCGCGGCGCGTGGAGCGGGTCCTGCGCAACCTCGTCGTCAACGCCGTCGAGCACGGCGAGGGCCGGGACGTCGTGGTGAAGCTGGCCGCCGCGGGCGGCGCGGTGGCCGTCGCGGTGCGTGACTACGGCGTCGGGCTCAAGCCCGGTGAGGCCACGCGCGTGTTCAGCCGCTTCTGGCGTGCCGACCCGGCACGCGCGCGTACCACGGGCGGTACGGGACTGGGGCTGTCCATCGCCCTGGAGGACGCGCGGCTGCACGGCGGCTGGCTGCAGGCCTGGGGCGAGCCCGGTGGCGGCTCGCAGTTCCGACTGACGCTGCCGAGGACCGCCGACGAGCCGCTGCGGGGCTCGCCGATCCCGCTGGAGCCCACCGACTCGCGGCGCAACCGCGGTCTCGACGACGCCGGTCTGCCGCGCGGCGGCGGGGACGGCGACAAGAGCGCCACCGTGCCCGCACGGCCGCCGGCGCACCAGGGGAGCGCGGGTTCCGCCCGCGACCCGATCGGGCAGCGCCGGTCCGCCGTGGCACCCACGGCCGACCCGACCGCGCTGCCCGGCAATGGCGCGCGCGTGGTGCCGCGGGCGGGGGCGCCGGGTGCGGGCGCCTCGGGTACGCCGGGGGTTCCGGACGCGGGCCTGTCGGCGGTCTCGGACGCCGGCCCGCGTGAGGTCCCGGACGCCGGCCCGCGCGAGGGGGCGGGCAAGGTGCCCTCCGAGGCCGAGAGGCCCGGCCCCGACGGCGTGCACGACGACGTACACCAGGACGTCCACGAGGACGACGGCAGGCCCGCCACGGGTACCGCGCGGAGCGGGGCCGCTGCCCGGCCGGACGGTGGGGCGCAGGAGCTGCGCAGGCAAGGGGAGGCAAGCCGTGGGCGCTGACCGCGTGGGGGGCGGCCGCCGGCAGCCGGGACGCGCGATGGCGTACGCCGTGTGCGGTGCCGTGCTGCTGACGGGGTGCGCCTCCATGCCCGACAGCGGAGACCTGCGGGGCGTGGAGTCCACGCCGCGGCAGGACACGCAGGTGCGGGTGTTCGCCATGCCGCCGCACGACAACGCCTCGCCCTCCGAGATCGTGCAGGGCTTCCTGGAGGCGCTGACCAGCGACGACCCGAACTACGAAACGGCCAGCAAGTACCTCACCGCCGACGCGGCGCGCACCTGGCGTCCCGAGTTGTCCACGACGGTGCTGGCGGACGCGCCGGAGACCACGGCCGACCCCGTGGGCAGCCGTGAGAACAGCGACGAGTTCGCGTTCACGATGTACGGCAGCAAGGTCGCCACGGTGGACGCGCAGCAGTCGTACGTGCCCGTCACCGGCTCGTACAGCAGGCCGGTGCACCTGAAGAAGGACCGCAAGAGCGGGCAGTGGCGGATCGACGCGCTGCCGCAGGGCGTCGTGATGGGCAGGTCGGACTTCCAGCGCAACTACATGTCGGCCAACAAGTACTACTTCGCGTCGAACGCCGAGGACGGGGAGAGCGCGCAGTCGGCGGCCGTGGCCGATCCCGTGTACGTGCGCCGGCGCGTGGACCCGATGACGCAGATGGTGCGCTCGCTGCTCAACGGCCCGACGGCCTGGCTCGGTCCCGTGGTCAGGTCGAGTTTTCCGACGGGCACCGATCTGCACAAGGACGCCGGGGCGCTGACGCCCGACGACCAGAACAAGCTGACCGTGCCGCTGAACGCCCGGGCGGCCCGGGTGGGCCCGGGCAAGTGCGACGAGATGGCGGCCCAGATGCTGTTCACGCTGCAGAACCTCACGCCCACGGTGGACGAGGTGGAACTGCGGTCGGGCAAGAAGCACCTGTGCTCGCTGCACGAGGACCGGGTCGAGGCGGTCGCCGCGCTGGGCTCGTTGCAGCACCCCGACTACCTGTACTTCGTCGACGGCGACGACCGGCTGGTGCGGCTGCCCGCCGGGACCGGCGCCACCAAGGCCGAACCGGTGCCGGGCGCGCTCGGCGAGGGCGGCACCGCGCTGCGAACGGCGGCCGTCTCCCGCGACGAGCGCACCGCGGCCGGGGTGAGCATCGACGGCAGATCGCTGTACGTCGGGTCGCTGGTGACGGGCGGTTCGCTCGGCGAGCCCGTGCTGCGCAGCCGGGGCAAGACCGAGGACGACCGGCTGACGGCGCCGAGCTGGGACGCGCGCGGAGACCTGTGGGTGGCCGACCGTGATCCCGACGAGCCACGGCTGCTGCTGCTCGAGAAGGGCGCCGGCGAGCCGGTCGAGGTGGAGACGTCCGGCCTCGACGGACGGATCCGGGCCCTTCGCGTGGCCGCCGACGGGGTGCGGATCGCGCTCGTCGTGGAGAAGGACGGCAAGCGGTCCCTGCTCATCGGGCGGATCGAACGGGGCGAGAAGTCCGACGAGCGGCCTGCGGTCACCGTCCTGGAACTGCGTTCCGCGACCCCCGCGCTGGAGGAGGTCACGGCGATGTCGTGGGCCGGTGACAGCCGACTCGTGGTGGTCGGGCGCGAGGAGGGCGGCGTGCAGCAGATGCGGTACGTCCAGAGCGACGGCTCCACCCCCGAGGAACAGGCGCCCGCCGCGCTGACCGGTGTGGAGGAGATCGCCGCGTCCCAGGACGACGGCCTGCCGTTGGTGGCGAACTCGGAGGACGGGATCGTACGGCTGCCGTCGGGGGCGCAGTGGCAGAAGGTGACGGAGGGGACGGCGCCGGTTTATCCGGGGTGAGTGTTCGTCCGGGTGGCCGGTGGTGGTGGCGGTGGCGGTGGTGTGGGGGTCTGCCGGTCTGACGGCCTCCTGGCTTCCTGGCCTCCCGGCCCCCTGGCCCGCTGGCCTCCCGGCCCCCCGGCCTGCCGCGACGCCGGGACGCGGCTTCGCGCCCCAAGCCGGTGCCGGACATCCGGAGTTGACCCGCGCCGGGCCCGCAGCCGCATCCACAGGCATACGCCCGGAGTTTTCCACAGGTGGTTGTCCACAGGGGTGGCCCGGTTCCGTCGTGCTTGGCACAGTGGTGGTCATGCGGGGGTGGTGGCAGGACCTCACCGACCTGGTGCTGCCGGCCGAGTGCGGAGGCTGCGGAATGCCTCGCACGGTGCTCTGCCCGGAGTGCCGTGCCGCCCTGAGTGGGGCCGCACCGAGCCGGGTGCGACCGGTGCCGGAGCCGCCCGGGCTGCCGGTGGTGCACGCGGCTGCCCGGTACGCGGACGAAGTGCGGGCCGTGCTGCTGGCCCACAAGGAGCGCGGCGCCCTGGCACTCGCCCGCCCGCTCGGTACGGCTCTGGCGGGAGCGGTGCGGGCGGGGCTGGAGGACGCGGGGGCGGCGGAGCCGGGGATCCCGGTGCTGCTCGTTCCCGTGCCGTCCGCCGCCGGGGCCGTGCGGGCGCGCGGGCACGATCCGGTACGGCGGATCGCGCTCGCGGCGGCGGCCGAGCTGCGGCGGGCCGGGACGCCGGCGCGCATGGTCGCGGTGCTGCGTCAACGGCGTGCCGTGGCCGACCAGTCGGGGCTCGACTCCCGGCAGCGCATGGCGAATCTGGCGGGTGCGCTGAGCGTCGTGGCCGACGGCGCCAGGCTGCTCGCCGACGGCCGGGTCGTGCTCGTCGACGACCTGATGACCACGGGTGCGTCCCTCACGGAGGCGGCGCGAGCCGTACGGGAGGCGGCGGGGCGGGCACCCGCTGCCCGCCGGGACGGGCGCGCATGCGAGGCGCACCGGCACACACGGGCGTCCGATCCGTACCGGGGCGGGACGGCACCGCGCCCCGGCCGGAGCGGGGCCGTCCCGTCCGGGGGATCGACCGAACTGGAGTCGTGCGCCGTGTCGCCGGTGTACGCGCGAGTGAGATGGGAAGGCAGTGAGGAACGGAAGTCGGGAGCACAGGAGAGGACGCACGGGTCCCCTGAGGGCCCGCGAATGGCCGGGATGAACCGCGCAGGGAACGTGATCCGCGCGGCTGTGATCGCGGCATCGCCAGATTCTTTCGAATTACACCGGAACTGACTGAGAACTTGCATCGTTGCAGGTGATAACAGAGTCAATTCACCGGAACGGAGGTACGCGGCGGTAGAGGGTGACGACATCCGCCCGAGCGAGATATGTTCGGTTGTGAGGGAAAGCCGCAGGCCACACCTCTCATAACCGAATGCCGTGCACGGAATTTCCACAATTCCCCGTGCCGGTGGGGTGCAGATCTCGCATGGGGGAGGAGGTGGAAGTCACCGAGTCCGAGGCTCCGGGTTCCGCCGGAGCCTGGTGCGAAAGGGAGATGCTCCGCACCGCAGCGGAGCGATCCGGGAACGGAGTTCTGCGTGGACATCGTCGTCAAGGGCCGCAAGACCGAGGTGCCCGAGCGGTTCCGCAAGCACGTGGCCGAGAAGCTGAAGCTGGAGAAGATCCAGAAGCTCGATGGCAAGGTGATCAGCCTCGACGTCGAGGTGTCCAAGGAGCCCAACCCCCGACAGGCCGACCGCTGTGACCGAGTGGAGATCACGCTCCGCTCCCGGGGGCCGGTGATCAGGGCAGAGGCAGCGGCGAGCGACCCGTACGCGGCGCTCGACCTGGCGGCGGAGAAGCTGGACGCCCGGCTGCGCAAGCAGCACGACAAGCGGTACTCCCGGCGCGGCGCGCGCCGCCTCACGGCCGCTGAAGTCGCCGACCACGTCCCCGACGCGGCCACCCTCAACGGCACCGGCGCGAGCCGGCCGGAAGAGCCCGAGCCCGTGCCCACCAAGAAGATCGGCTCGCTGGAGGTCCAGGGTGACGGACCCCTGGTCGTCCGGGAGAAGACCCACGTCGCCGCCCCGATGACCCTCGACCAGGCCCTCTACGAGATGGAACTGGTCGGGCACGACTTCTATCTGTTCATCGACTCCGACACCAAGGAGCCGGCCGTCGTCTACCGGCGGCACGCCTACGACTACGGCGTGATCCACCTCAGGACGGACCCCATGGTCACGCAGGCGCCCTCACCCGACGCGGGCGGATCGCTCGGCGGCTGACCTCGCCGGGCAACAGGAGCGGGCGGTGCCCCTGGAGCGCGTGTGCGCTCCCAGGGGCACCGGTGTGCGAGGTGTGCGCCCGCTGCGCGCCCCCCGCACTGTCACCGCAGTGTCGTCCCGGCATGGAATCATGGCGGCAACGGCCCAACCGGTGGGCGGTTGCCTTGGGTTGGCGATGGCTCAGGACGACGGGCCGCAGCCTTCAGGGGGAGGAACGATGGCGGACAGCTTCGGACCGATGCGTACCGAGGACGCCGACGACAGCGTCGTCGGCACGAGCCCGGCCGAGGGCACCTCACGCAAGGAGCCGATCAGAGTCCTGGTCGTGGACGACCACGCCCTGTTCCGCCGTGGCCTGGAGATCGTGCTCGCCGCCGAGGAGGACATCCAGGTCGTCGGCGAGGCGGGGGACGGCGCCGAGGCCGTCGAGAAGGCCGCCGATCTGCTGCCCGACATCGTGCTGATGGACGTACGGATGCCGAAGCGCGGCGGCATCGAGGCGTGCACCTCCATCAAGGAGGTCGCACCCAGCGCAAAGATCATCATGCTGACGATAAGCGACGAGGAAGCCGACCTCTACGACGCGATCAAGGCGGGCGCGACGGGCTATCTCCTGAAGGAGATCTCCACGGACGAGGTGGCCACCGCCATTCGCGCGGTGGCCGACGGGCAGTCGCAGATCAGCCCGTCCATGGCGTCGAAGCTGCTCACGGAGTTCAAGTCGATGATCCAGCGGACGGACGAGCGCCGCCTCGTGCCCGCGCCCCGGCTCACCGACCGCGAGCTGGAAGTGCTGAAACTCGTCGCCACGGGGATGAACAACAGGGACATCGCCAAGGAGCTGTTCATCTCCGAGAACACCGTGAAGAACCACGTGCGCAACATCCTGGAGAAGCTTCAGCTGCATTCCAGGATGGAGGCCGTGGTGTACGCGATGCGGGAGAAGATCCTCGAGATCCGGTGAGGCTCAGGCGAGCAGCCGGGCGAGTTCCCGGGTGAGGGGCTCGCGCAGGTCCGGCGCGTCGACCCGCTCCACGCGCACGTCCGTGCAGTCCACCCAGCTCGCCGCCTCGACAAGGGCCTGCGCCACCCCGGGGACCGCCTTCGGGCCCTCCAGCGTGACCTGCCGGGCCACCAGCGTGCGGCCCTCACGGGCCGGGTCGACCCGGCCGACGAGCCGGCCGCCGACCAGGACCGGCATCGCGAAGTAGCCGTACACCCGCTTCGGTTTGGGGACGTAGGCCTCCAGGCGGTGGGTGAAGCCGAAGATCCGCTCCGTGCGAGCCCGCTCCCAGATCAGGGAGTCGAACGGGGACAGCAGCGTGGTGCGGTGCCGGCCGCGCGGCGCCGACTCCAGCGCCGCCGGGTCCGCCCAGGCCGGCTTGCCCCAGCCCGCCACCGTCACCGGGACCAGGCCCGAGTCCGCGATCACCGCGTCGACCTGCTCGCCCTTGAGGCGGTGGTAGTCGGCGATGTCCGCGCGCGTGCCGACGCCCAGCGCCTGGCCGGCCAGGCGGACCAGACGGCGCAGGCACTCGGTGTCGTCCAGCTCGTCGTGCAGCAGGGCGTCCGGGATGGCGCGCTCGGCGAGGTCGTACACGCGCTTCCAGCCGCGGCGCTCGACGCACACCACCTCGCCGTACATCAGGGCCCGCTCGACGGCGACCTTCGTGCCCGACCAGTCCCACCAGTCGTTGGTCTTCTTGGCGCCGCCCAGCTCCGTGGCCGTCAGGGGGCCTTCGGCGCGCAGCTGCTTGATGACCTGCTCGTAGACGCCGTCCGGGAGTTCGTGGTGCCAGTGCGGGCGGGCGCGGTAGGCGCGGCGACGGAAGGCGAAGTGGGGCCACTCCTCGACGGGCAGGATGCACGCGGCGTGCGACCAGTACTCGAAGGCGTGCGGCCCGGCCGCCGACGCGCCGTCCTGCCAGTAGGCGCGCTCGACGGTCTTGCGGCCCACGGCGCCCAGGCGCGCGTACGGGACGAGTTCGTGGGAGCGGGCGAGGACCGAAATGGTGTCGAGCTGGACCGCGCCGAGCCGCCTGAGCACACCGCGGACCCCGGCGCGCCGGTCGGGGGCGCCGAGGAACCCCTGCGCCCGCAGGGCGATACGGCGTGCGTCGTCTGCCGAGATGTCCGTGCTGGGGCGCGCGAGGGTCGTCATGACTCCGCACGATACGAGGTGGCACTGACAGCGCGCCCCGAGCTGCGGGAACTCGCTACGGAGTACGCGGGAGCGGGCAGGTACGGCGCTGCGGACGGCAGCCCCAGGTCCGACGGGAGCAGCGAACCGACCCAACAGTCGCGCCGTGCGCCGCGGTGGATCAGGGCGGAGCGCAGGGTGCCCTCGACGGTGAAGCCCGCCCGTTCCGCGACCGCGCGGGAGGCGTGGTTGCCGACCTCCGCTCGCCACTCCAGGCGGTCGATCCGCAGCTCGGTGAACGCCCAGCGGGCGGCGGCGAGCGAGGCCTCCCCGACGTAGCCCCGGCCGCGGTGCTCCTTGGCGGCCCAGAAGCCGATCTCGGCGGTGCCCGGGGACCGCATGGAGATGCCGAGCATGCCCACCAGCCGACCGGTGGGGAGGAAGAGGCCGAAGGTGAACGCCGAGTCGTTCGCCCAGCCGTCGGGCACCTGCTGCTCGGTGAAGCTCCGCGCGTGCTCGGGAAGATACGGAGAGGGCACCGTGGTGTAGCGCTGGATGTCGGGTTCCTGGGCGGCGGCGTACACGGCGTCGGTGTCCTGCGGGCCGACCGCGCGCAGCAGCAGGCGGTCGGTAATCAGCGTGACGGGTTCCATCGGCCGATTCTGCTCACTCGCCCCCGCGGGCGCCACGGCATTCGGCCGCAGTCGCGCTGGGTGAATACATGATCACATTTCGCGCACATCCCGGGCGGGACGCGGCACCATCCGAGGACCCCGGACGTTGTTCAAGCCGAAGCCGCCAGAAGAAGCAGACAAAGACAGACGCAAGGCGCCTCACGGTCGCCGTGCCGCCAGGCCTCCCGGCGCGCCCGGGTCCTCGCATACGATGGCCGTTGCTCAGTACGTCAAAACGGAAACCGACCGTCCCAGGCCCGACCGGCAAGGAGACCAACCCCCGTGTCCGTCCTCTCGAAGATCATGCGTGCAGGCGAAGGCAAGATCCTGCGCAAGCTGCACCGCATCGCGGACCAGGTCAACTCCATCGAAGAGGACTTCGTCGACCTCTCCGACGCCGAGCTGCGGGCCCTCACCGATGAGTACAAGCAGCGGTACGCAGACGGCGAGAGCCTGGACGACCTGCTGCCCGAGGCCTTCGCCACCGTCCGGGAGGCCGCCAAGCGCGTCCTCGGCCAGCGGCACTACGACGTCCAGCTGATGGGCGGCGCCGCCCTGCACATGGGCTACGTGGCCGAGATGAAGACCGGTGAGGGCAAGACGCTCGTCGGCACGCTGCCCGCCTACCTGAACGCGATCTCCGGCGAAGGCGTGCACATCGTCACGGTCAACGACTACCTGGCCGAGCGCGACTCCGAGATGATGGGCCGCGTCCACAAGTTCCTGGGCCTGGACGTCGGCTGCATCCTCGCCAACATGACGCCGGCCCAGCGCCGCGAGCAGTACGCGTGCGACATCACGTACGGCACGAACAACGAGTTCGGCTTCGACTACCTGCGCGACAACATGGCGTGGTCCAAGGACGAGCTGGTCCAGCGCGGCCACAACTACGCCATCGTCGACGAGGTCGACTCCATCCTCATCGACGAGGCCCGTACACCGCTGATCATCTCCGGCCCGGCCGACCAGGCCACCAAGTGGTACGCCGACTTCGCGAAGCTGGTCACGCGCCTCAAGCGCGGCGAGGCCGGCAACCCCCTGAAGGGCATCGAGGAGACCGGCGACTACGACGTCGACGAGAAGAAGCGCACGGTCGCCATCCACGAGTCCGGCGTCGCCAAGGTCGAGGACTGGCTGGGCATCGACAACCTCTACGAGTCGGTGAACACCCCGCTCGTCGGCTACCTGAACAACGCCATCAAGGCGAAGGAACTCTTCAAGAAGGACAAGGACTACGTCGTCATCGACGGCGAAGTCATGATCGTCGACGAGCACACCGGCCGTATCCTCGCCGGCCGCCGCTACAACGAGGGCATGCACCAGGCGATCGAGGCGAAGGAAGGGGTGGAGATCAAGGACGAGAACCAGACGCTCGCCACGATCACCCTCCAGAACTTCTTCCGCCTCTACAACAAGCTCGCCGGCATGACCGGTACGGCGATGACCGAGGCCGCCGAGTTCCAGCAGATCTACAAGCTCGGCGTGGTCCCGATCCCGACGAACCGGCCGATGATCCGCAAGGACCAGTCGGACCTGATCTACCGCACCGAGGTCGCCAAGTTCGAGGCGGTCGTCGACGACATCGAGGAGAAGCACCGCAAGGGGCAGCCGATCCTCGTCGGCACCACCTCGGTGGAGAAGTCCGAGTACCTCTCGCAGCAGCTCAGCAAGCGCGGCATCCAGCACGAGGTGCTGAACGCCAAGCAGCACGACCGTGAGGCGCAGATCGTCGCCCAGGCCGGCCGCAAGGGCTCCGTGACGGTGGCCACCAACATGGCCGGCCGCGGTACGGACATCAAGCTCGGCGGCAACCCCGAGGACCTCGCCGAGGCGGAGCTGCGCCAGCGCGGACTCGACCCCGAGGAGCACATCGAGGAGTGGGCGCAGGCCCTGCCCGAGGCGCTCAAGCGGGCCGAGGCGGCGGTCAAGGCCGAGAAGGAAGAGGTCGAGAGGCTCGGCGGCCTGTACGTGCTGGGCACCGAGCGGCACGAGTCGCGCCGTATCGACAACCAGCTGCGCGGTCGTTCGGGCCGCCAGGGCGACCCGGGCGAGTCCCGCTTCTACCTGTCGCTCGGCGACGACCTGATGCGCCTGTTCAAGGCCCAGATGGTCGAGCGCGTGATGTCGATGGCGAACGTCCCGGACGACGTGCCGATCGAGAACAAGATGGTCACGCGCGCGATCGCGTCCGCCCAGTCGCAGGTCGAGACGCAGAACTTCGAGACCCGTAAGAACGTCCTGAAGTACGACGAGGTCCTCAACCGGCAGCGCGAGGTCATCTACGGCGAGCGCCGCCGCGTCCTGGAGGGCGAGGACCTGCAGGAGCAGATCCAGCACTTCATGGACGACACGATCGACGCCTATGTCCAGGCGGAGACCGCCGAGGGCTTCCCGGAGGACTGGGACCTGGACCGGCTGTGGGGCGCCTTCAAGCAGCTCTACCCGGTGAAGGTCACCGTCGAGGAGCTGGAGGAGGCGGCCGGTGACCGGGCGGGTCTCACCGCCGAGTTCATCGCCGAGTCCGTCAAGGACGACATCCGCGAGCAGTACGAGGCGCGTGAGGCGCAGCTCGGCTCCGAGATCATGCGTGAGCTGGAGCGCCGGGTCGTGCTGTCGGTCCTGGACCGCAAGTGGCGCGAGCACCTCTACGAGATGGACTACCTCCAGGAGGGCATCGGCCTGCGCGCGATGGCCCAGAAAGACCCGCTGGTCGAGTACCAGCGCGAGGGCTTCGACATGTTCCAGGCCATGATGGAGGGCATCAAGGAGGAGTCCGTCGGCTACCTGTTCAACCTGGAGGTCCAGGTCGAGCAGCAGGTCGAGGAGGTCCCGGTCGAGGACGCCCGCCCGGAGGAGCCGGCGGCGCAGGACGCGGTGCCCGCGCAGTCCGGCGGCCGTCCGGAGATCCGCGCCAAGGGCCTGGACGTGCCGCAGCGGCGGAACCTGCACTTCTCCGCGCCGACCGTCGACGGTGAGGGCGGCACCATCGAGGGCGACTTCACGACGGACGACGAGCCGGTGCGTTCCCCGGCCGACGGCCTCACGCGCGCGGAGCGCCGCAAGCAGGCGAAGGGCGGCCGACGCCGCAAGAAGTGACGGGCGCTCCGCGAGGAGCGGCAGGTGGTGAGGGGCCGGGCGCTGTGAGGGATGCCGTTGGTTAATTCGGATCCTCTCGTGACTTCGGCTCCCAAGACCTGGTTGTGGTCTTGGGAGCCGACGTCGTTTGGGGAGGGTATCGA
>NZ_JBFBAX010000058.1:0-13097 GCF_040682395.1 Streptomyces sp. NPDC051207
AGGCGATGGCGGTGCCGAAGTAGCGGCCGCTCTGCGCCGCCGCGGCGCCGAGCGTGCTCTCGGCGGCGTGTGCGGCCGGCGGCGCGACCAGTGCGGTGACCGCACCGAGGACGCCGACGACCAGCGCCAGCACCAGGCCGCGGATCTTGCGGCGGACAGCGGGTCCGGGAAGGGCGTACAAGCCCATGACGGTGCCTCCAAGGTAGACATCACGGAAGGACTGAAGCGCAGGAAAATGCGTCGTGCGCTCCCGCCCGGCAGGCGGACGGGGCGGGCCGGAAACCGGGCAGCACGGAGTCACCGGACACCGCGGCCACGGGACCGGGACGATCTCAACCGGCACGGACGGCGCCCGGTCGGCCGTCGAGTGACATACGACGGGCGGCGGGCGGACAACGGCGGCGGTGTCTCGGCACAGGCATGGGGGCACTCCATCGCGGCTCGGCCGGGGGACCGCCACGTGGCGTCGCACGCCTCTCCCACTGTGCGAAGAGCCAGGATACGCTGGTGCGAACCCCACCGGACTGGGGGGTGCATGTGCTTGGGTGCGCGGATCGGGCGTGCAGTTGTGCGTGGATCTGCCGTGCGGCACAGATGGCTCAGGGCCGACCGGGTTCGACATCTCGAACCATGGCCGGGTTCCCAGATGGGAATCATTGAGGTGTTGATGATGGATCGTCAATACTCTCCGCGGAAGAAATTTTCGTTTCCCGTGCGAAACATTCGGAAGCAGGCGAGCCGACGAAGAACCCCGGCGCCGCCTTCGGCGGATCTCGTAGGGCCGTGCGTTTCCGCTCGGCGTGACAGCCTGTCAAGCCCCAAGACGGTGGTGCTGTTTGCGGGCAGATCGGCGAGAGGCCTTGACCGGAAGGCAGCGCATTCCTAGCTTGTGGCGTCGAAGTATCCGGGAATTCTTCGAAACATTTCGAGATCGTCTCTCCCCCGGCACATCCGCTCCGCCGTTCATCGAGGTCACCTCACCCCCCACTCCCACCCCCAAGGAGCCCTTCCGATGTGGTTTCGCCAGCCGTCCCCGGTTCGCCTGAGGCGCTTACTCGCCGTCCTTGCGCCCCTCCTGCTCATGGCTACCTTCGTCGGTGCCCAGCCCGCCGGCGCGGCGACCGTGGACCCCAACGCCTGGTATGTGCTGGTCAACCGCAACAGCGGCAAGGCCCTGGACGTCTACAACATGGCGACCAACGACGGCGCCCGCATCACCCAGTGGACGAGGAACGATCAAAATCAGCAGCAGTGGCAGTTCGTCGACTCCGGGGGCGGCTACTACCGCATCAAGTCCCGCCACTCGGGCAAGGTGCTGGACGTCTACAACTGGTCCACCGCGAACGGCGGCTCGATCGTCCAGTGGGCCGACCTGAACGGCGCCAACCAGCAGTGGCGGCTGGCCGACAGCTCGGACGGCCACGTGAGGTTCATCTCGCGCCACAGCAACAAGGCCCTCGAAATACAAGGCGCCTCCACCGCCGACAACGCGAACGCGGTCCAGTACGACGACTGGGGCGGCGCCAACCAGCAGTGGCAGCTCGTCAGGGTCGGCGGCGACAATCCCGGCCCGTGTGATCTTCCGTCGACCTACCGCTGGACCTCAACGGGCGCGCTGGCACAGCCCAAGCCGGGGTGGGTCTCGCTCAAGGACTTCACCGTCGCCCCCTACAACGGCAGGCAACTCGTCTATGCGACGACGCACGACACGGGGACACGTTGGGGTTCGATGAACTTCGGCCTGTTCACCCATTGGTCGGACATGGCCTCGGCCGGCCAGAACGCGATGTCAGCTTCCACCGTCGCGCCCACGCTCTTCTACTTCGCGCCGAAGAACATCTGGGTGCTCGCCTACCAGTGGGGCGGGACCGCCTTCTCCTACCGGACGTCGAGCGACCCCACCAACCCGAATGGCTGGTCGTCCGAGCAGGTGCTCTTCTCCGGAAGCATCTCCGGCTCCGGCACGGGCCCCATCGACCAGACGCTCATCGGTGACGGGACGAACATGTACCTGTTCTTCGCCGGTGACAACGGCAGGATCTACCGGGCCACCATGCCGATCGGGAACTTCCCGGGCAGCTTCGGCACCACCTCGACTGTGATCATGAGTGATACGACGAACAACCTGTTCGAAGCTCCGCAGGTCTACAAACTCCAGGGCCAGAACCGCTACCTCATGATCGTCGAGGCGATCGGCTCGCAGGGCCGCTACTTCCGCTCGTTCACGGCCACCAGTCTGAACGGCTCATGGACACCCCAGGCCGCGACCGAGAGCAACCCCTTCGCCGGCAAGGCCAACAGCGGCGCCACCTGGACCAACGACATCAGTCATGGCGAACTGATCCGCACCAGCGCCGATCAGACCATGACCGTCGATCCCTGCAATCTGCAGTTGCTCTACCAGGGGCGCAGCCCCGACTCCGGCGGCGACTACGGCCTCCTGCCCTACCGTCCGGGTCTGCTGACGCTGCAGCGCTGACGGGGCGACACGGGTCCGGCTCCGGTAGGGAGCCGGCGCGGCGGGCCCGGCGGAAGGCCGAGCCCGCCCGGGTCACACGCGACCACGTCAGCGCTCATGTGGCGACGGAGCGCGGGGGCGGGCAACGCTCACCAGCCGAGGACCATCCCCCCCTTGGCCGACCCCGTACCGGCGCCCTTCGGCCAAGCCGGCCCCGCTCGCGCCGGCCACCGACGGTACGGCGATCACCGGCATCGGCGGCGTTCCGGGCCACGCACACCCCGGGACGTTCAGGACCCCGGTACCGCGTCAGGACTGCGCGGTACCGGGGAGCCCGCCGAGGAAGTCCGAGAGCAGGGCGTGGAGTGTGTCCGGCTGCTCCAGGTGCAGGTCGTGACCCGCGGCGGGGATGCTGACGGCCACGGTGGCGGGGCCTCGGCGGAGCATGTCGTCGACCTCCTGCGGTGCGAGGAAGCCGGACTGGGCCAGAATCACCGACGTCGGGCACCTGATGTGCTCCCACTCCTCCCAGTAGGAGCGCTGGGCGGCCTCCGCCAGTGAGCGGACCATGACGTCCCGGTCGAAGCGCGGCCACCAGCCACCGTCGCGTTGTTCCAGGCCGGCCGCCCAGCCCTCACCGACCGCTCCGCCGCCGAGGAACCGGGCGGCGGCCTCCCGGGAGGCGAACGGGACGGGCCAGGAGTCCAGCCATCGGCCGATCTCGGCGGAAGCCTCCGGGTTCCCGGCCCCCGGGCCGGCCTCGATGAGCACGAGGGCGCGGACACGGTCGGGGTGTGCGGCGGCGGTGAGCATCGCCGTATGGCCGCCCAGGGACTGACCCACCACCACCGGCCGCCGCAGCCCCAGCCGATCCATGACGGTGACGGTGTCAGCGACGTAGGCAGCGCGGGAAACGTCCCGCGGGCGGCGTTCGGCGGCGCCGTGCCCGCGTTGGTCGACCGCGACGACCCGGTAACGACGGCTCAGGCGCCGGGCCGTCGCATCCCACTCGCCCGCGTGACCCGCCAGACCGTGGAGGAGGAGGACGGGCGGGCCCGCGCCGCCCCAGTCCCGGCAGACCAGCCGGACGCCGTCTCGCGTCACCACGTGCTCGGACCAGGACACGCTGATCTCCCCCGGTGTCGGTGACACTCCCCGTCAGCAGAGCGTCGACGTCGAAATGAAGCCCGTTCGACGCCGATTCTGGCGGATCGGCCCGCCGGCTCACACAGGGTCGCCGTCGACCGCGTACCGGCCGGGACCGTCAGCCGTCCACTGACCGCAACCGCCGGCCGCCCGGACCCCGCGCACCTCAGCTGTCGAAGTCGACCGTGAGCGTGTCGGAGGCCGGAAAGCTCTGGCAGGTGAGGACGTAGCCCGCGTCGACCTCGGCCCGTTCGAGGGCGTAGTTGCGGCGCATGTCGGCCTTGCCCTCGGTGACCAGGGCGCGGCAGGTGCCGCACACGCCGCCCTTGCAGGCGAACGGCAGGTCGGGGCGGACCCGGGAGGCCGAGTCGAGGACGGTGGACTCGCGGGACAGGGCGGAGGTGGTGGAGCGGCCGTCGAGGACGACGGTGACCTGGCTGACCGGTCCGTCGGCGCGCGGTTCCTCGTGGCGCAGGGGCCGTACCGGCTCGTCGTCGGCGAAGAACAGCTCCTGGTGGACGCGCTCCTCGGGCACGCCGAGGCCGGTGAGGACGCGGCGGGCGTCGCGCACCATGCCGTGCGGTCCGCACAGCCACCAGTGGCCGGCGCCGCGCACGTCGACCAGGCCGTCGACGAGGGCGGCGAGCCGTTCGGCGTCCAGCCGTCCGGACAGCAGGTCGGCCTCCCGCGGCTCGCGCGACAGGACGTGGGCGAGCTGGAACCGGGTCGGGTACAGGTCCTTCAGGTCGGCCAGCTCGTCGGCGAACATCACCGTGTCGGTGCGGCGGTTGCCGTAGAACAGTGTCACGCGGGAGCGGTCGTCGGCGGCCAGGACGGATTCGGCGATGGACAGCATCGGCGTGATGCCGGAGCCGGCGGCGATCAGGACGTGGTGGCCGGGCACGGTCAGGTCGGGCGTGAAGGCGCCGGTGGGTGCCATGACGTCGATGCTGTCGCCGGGCCGGACGTCGTGGACCAGCCAGGAGGAGAACAGGCCGCCGGGCACCTCCCGCACGCCGATCCGCGGCGGGGATCCGGCCGGCGAGCAGATGGAGTACGAGCGCCGCTCGTCGCGTCCGTCCACCTCTCGGCGGAGGGTGAGGGACTGGCCGGGCGCGAAGGCGAACTCCTCCGTCAGTTCGGCGGGGATGTCGAAGCCGACGGCGACCGCGTCGTCGCACAGCCGCTGGACCGTGGCCACGCGCAGGGCGTGGAAGGCCGGGCGGCGGCGCGGGCGCGGTGCGGCTGCCCGGACGGGGGCCAGCACGTCCTCCATCAGATCTCCTTGACGTACTCGAAGGGTTCGCGGCAGGCCAGGCAGCGCCACAGCGCCTTGCAGGAGGTGGCGCCGAAGCGGGAGGTCTCCTCCGTGTCCGCCGAACCGCAGCGCGGGCAGGGCACCGTGCGGCGGGTGGCGGACAGCACCAGCGGCACCGGCCCGGGCGCCGGGCGCGGGGCGGGGCCGGGCGGCGCGATGCCGTGCTCGGCGAGCTTGCGCCGGCCCTCCGGGGTGATCCAGTCGGTGGTCCACGGCGGGTCGAGGACCGTGCGCACCCGCACCTGCTCGTACCCGGCGGCCCGGAGCCGCGCGGCCACCTCGGCACGCATCTCGGACATGGCCGGGCAGCCGGAGTAGGTGGGGGTGAGGTCGGCGACCACCGTGCCACCGGCCTCGACGCGCACGTCCCTGAGCACGCCGAGGTCGGCGAGGGTCAGCATGGGCAGCTCGGGGTCCGGGACCTGCTCGGCGACGCGCCGGGCGTCCGTCAGGGTGGTCACCATGTCGCCTCCGGGTGGGCGCGGGCCACGCTCTGCAGTTCGGCCAGCAGCGGGGCGAGGTGCTCGGTGTGCTCGCCGTCGCGTCCGGAGCCGGGCAGCGGCGCGGCCTCGGGCAGCGGCAGCCCCGCGGCGTCGGTGACCTGCCGCAGCACGGCGACGACCTCGGCGCGGGCGTCGTGGGCGGCGAACAGCTCACCGGCGTACGGCATGACCTGTTCGAGGCCGGCCCGCATCCGCCGGTGGGACTCGTCGGTGCCGTCGCCGAGCCGGACGACCCATTCGGCGGCGTACTGCCGGTGGTAGGTCAGCTCCTTGACGCCCTTGGCGGCGACGGCGGCGAGCACCGGGTCGGGGGTGGTGGCGAGTTCCTGGAAGTGCGCGAGCCGCCAGCTGGACAGCACCAGCATGCGGGCCACGCAGAACGCGAAGTCGCCGCCGGGGAGTTCGGCGAGGCGGACGTTGCGGAAGTCGCCGGCGTCGCGGAAGTAGGCGTAGGCGTCCTCGCCGCGGCCGGTGCCGTCGACCTGGCCGCAGCGGGCGTAGAGCAGGCGGGCCTGGCCGAGGAGGTCGAGTCCGATGTTGGCGAGGGCCACCTCCTCCTCCAGCTCCGGAGCGCGGGTGGTCCACTCGGCGAGGCGCTGCGCCGAGACGAGGGCGTCGTCGCCGAGGGCGAGGCAGGTCGCGGCCAGCTCCGCGGTGTCCACGCCGTCGGGCACGGCGGTGCTCACGCCGTGCAGGGGGTCCTCGAAGCCGGTCCCGAAGGCCCAGCGCGCGTCGCTGTCCTCGTGGTCCTCGGCGAGGGACAGGTAGACGTGGTCGTCGCTCATGCCGTGCTCCTGGAGTCGCTCATGCCCGGCTCCTAGATGTGGGGGACGTCGTCGGGGATGTCGTAGAAGGTGGGGTGCCGGTACACCTTGTCGGCGGCGGGTGAGAAGAACGGGTCCTTCTCGTCGCGCGTGGAGGCCGCGATGTGCTCGGAGCGGACCACCCAGATGCTGACGCCCTCGTTGCGCCGGGTGTAGAGGTCGCGGGCGTGGGTGAGGGCCATGCGGTCGTCTGCGGCGTGCAGCGAGCCGACGTGGACGTGGTTCAGCCCGCGCTTGCCGCGGACGAACACCTCGTACAGCGGCCAGTCGGCCTGCGGTGCCTGCGTGTCGCTCATGCGACGGCTTCCTTCCGTGCCCGGGCGGCCTGCTTGGCGGCGTGCGCGGCGGCGGCCTCGCGCACCCAGGCGCCCTCCTCGTGTGCGGTGCGGCGGCGTTCGACGCGCTGCGCGTTGCAGGGGCCGTCGCCGGAGATGACCCGCTGGAGCTCGTCCCAGTCGGGGGTGCCGAAGTCGTGGCGGCCGCGTTCCTCGTTCCAGCGCAGCTCGGGGTCGGGCAGGGTCACGCCGAGCTTCTCGGCCTGCGGGACGGTCATGTCGACGAAGCGCTGGCGCAGCTCGTCGTTGCTGTGCCGCTTGATCTTCCAGGCCATGGAGCGCGCGGAGTTGGGCGAGGCGTCGTCCGGCGGGCCGAACATCATCAGCGACGGCCACCACCAGCGGTTCACCGCGTCCTGGACCATCTCGCGCTGGGCGTCGGTGCCGCGCATCATCGTCATCAGCAGCTCGTAGCCCTGCCGCTGGTGGAAGGACTCCTCCTTGCAGATCCGGACCATGGCGCGCGCGTACGGCCCGTAGGAGCTGCGGCACAACGGGACCTGGTTGCAGATGGCCGCGCCGTCCACGAACCAGCCGATGACACCGACGTCGGCGAAGGTGAGCGTCGGGTAGTTGAAGATCGACGAGTACTTCTGGCGGCCCTCGATCAGGCGGCGGGTGAGGTCGGCGCGGTCGGCGCCGAGGGTTTCGGCGGCCGAGTACAGGTACAGCCCGTGGCCGGCCTCGTCCTGGACCTTGGCGAAGAGGATCGCCTTGCGGCGCAGGGAGGGCGCGCGGGTGATCCACTCCCCTTCCGGCTGCATGCCGATGATCTCGGAGTGGGCGTGCTGGGCGATCTGCCGGATCAGCGTCCTGCGGTAGCCCTCGGGCATCCAGTCGCGCGGCTCGACACGCTGGTCGCGCGCGATGGTGCGGTCGAACTGCTCCTGGAGCTCGGGCGGAGCCTCGTCCTCCGACGTGGAGCGGGTGTGCGCTGCGGTCATCCGTACCACCTAACCCTACCGACCATTCGTTCGGGCCATGATATGCCGACACCCCCGGCCGACGGCAACAGTCCTGCCGCACCGGACCGGCCTCTTGACAGTTGCGGCGCCCGGCGATTTCCTGACTCCGCCGCACGATAACCGAATGTTCGGTCGGGAGACAGGGTGGTGGGCGCAGTGGCGCGGACGACGGACGCGACACCGGGACCCGTCGAGCGGATGCTCGCCGCGGACGAGGCGTCCCGGGGCCTCGGCATCGAGTTGCTGGAGCACGGCGAGGGGACCGCCGTCCTGCGCATGACCGTGACTCCCGCGATGGTCAACGGGCACCGGCTCGCCCACGGCGGGTATCTCTTCCTGCTGGCCGACACCGCCTTCGCGTGCGCCTGCAACAGCCACGGCCCCGTCACCGTGGCGGCCGGTGCCGACATCGACTTCGTCGCGCCCGCGTACGAGGGCGACGTCCTGGTGGCCACGGCCCGGGAGCGCACCCGGTTCGGCCGCAGCGGCATCTACGACGTGAGTGTCGTACGCGGTGAGACGGTCGTCGCGGAGTTCCGCGGCCGTAGCCGCACCATCCGGAGCACGGAACGCGAGGAGTCGTCATGATCAGCGAACCGACCCCGACGGCCGCCGCGCCCCGCCGGGGGGACCCGCTGCCCGCCCAGCTGCTGGACGAGGCCGAGCGCATGACCCGCGAGGAGGTGCGCGACCTCCAGCTGCGGCGGCTGCGGGCGACACTGCGGCACGCCTACGACAACGTGGAGCTGTACCGGAAGAAGTTCGACGCGGCCGGTGTCACGCCCGAGGACTGCCGCACCCTCGAGGACCTGGCGCGGTTCCCGTTCACCACCAAGGCCGACCTGCGCGACACCTACCCCTTCGGGATGTTCGCCGTCCCCATGGAGGACGTGCGCCGCGTCCACGCCTCCAGCGGCACCACCGGGCGGCCCACCGTGGTGGGCTACACCGAGCGGGACCTGTCGAACTGGGCCGATCTGATGGCCCGTTCGATCCGGGCGGCGGGCGGCCGGGCGGGCCACAAGGTCCATGTCAGCTACGGCTACGGCCTGTTCACGGGCGGGCTCGGCGCGCACTACGGCGCCGAACGCGCGGGATGCACGGTGATCCCCGCCTCCGGTGGCATGACCGCGCGCCAGGTGCGGATCATCCAGGACTTCCGGCCCGAGATCATCATGGTCACGCCGTCCTACATGCTCACCCTGCTGGACGAGTTCGAGCGGCAGGGCGTCGACCCGCGCACCACCTCGCTGCGCGTCGGCATCTTCGGCGCGGAGCCGTGGACCGAGGAGATGCGGCGCGAGATCGAGGACCGCATGGACATCCACGCCGTCGACATCTACGGCCTGTCCGAGGTGATGGGCCCGGGCGTCGCCCAGGAATGCGTGGAGACCAAGGACGGCCTGCACGTATGGGAAGATCACTTCGCTGTGGAAATTGTCGACCCCGTCACGGACGAGGTCATGGCCGACGGCGACAGCGGCGAACTCGTCCTCACCACGCTCACCAAGGAGGCGCTGCCGGTCGTCCGGTACCGCACCCGCGATCTGACCCGGCTGCTGCCCGGCACGGCACGGCCCGGTTTCCGCCGCATCGAGAAGATCACCGGCCGCTGCGACGACATGATCATCCTGCGCGGGGTGAACGTCTTCCCCAGCCAGATCGAGGAGATCGTGCTGCGCACCCCCGGCGTCGCCCCGCACTTCCAGATCCGGCTGACCCGGCGGGGCCGCATGGATCACATGACCGTCCAGGTGGAGGCCAGGCCCGACGCGACGCCCACCGACCGGGAGGCGGCGGCCGTCGCCATCGCCCGGGGCGTCAAGGACGGCGTCGGCGTGAGCGTCGAGGTGACCGTCGTGGACCCGGAGACCCTGGAACGGTCGGTGGGGAAGCTGCGGCGGGTGAAGGATCTCCGGGAGGACTGAAGGGGGCCGGGGGGCCGCCCCCTACGGCAGAAGCGGGTGCAGCGACCGCCGGCCGACCGCACGGACCGATGACCGCCGGCCGACCGCACGGACCGATGACCGTCCCGTCACGGGGGAAGGATCACCTCGGCACCCCGTGCCGCGCCGCACCCCCACCCGGAAGGCCCCCATGACCCCCCGCACCCCGCCCCCCGCCCCGGCGCCCCCCGTCGTGCGCACGGCCCACGGCCCCGTCCGTGGCGAGCGCCGCGCCACCGGGGTGCGCTTCCTCGGCATTCCGTACGCCCGGCCGCCGGTCGGTCCGCTGCGGTTCGCGGCGCCCGTGCCGCCGGAGCCGTGGACCGAGGAGCGTGACGCGACGGTGTACGGGCCGACCGCGCAGCGGCGTGCGTCCGCCGACGTCACCGCGATCCCGGAGCCGACCGTCCCCGGCCCGGGCATCCTCAACCTCAACGTGTTCACGCCCGACCCCTCCCCCGGCGCGGGCCTGCCCGTGCTGGTGTGGATCCACGGCGGCGGGTTCGTCGCCGGGTCGGCGGCCAGCCCCTGGTACGACGGCGCCGCCTTCAACCGGGACGGCGTCGTGGTCGTGACGGTCGGCTACCGGCTCGGCGTCGAGGGCTTCCTGCGCCTGCCGGACGCGCCGGACAACCGGGGCGTGCGGGACTGGATCGCCGCTCTGGAGTGGGCGCGCGACAACATCACCGCGTTCGGGGGCGACCCGGCGAAGGTCACCGTGGCCGGGCAGTCGGCGGGCGGCGGCGCCGTCCTCACCCTGCTGGCGACCCCCTCCGCCAGGGGCCTGTTCCGGGCGGGCATCTCCGCGTCCGGCGCCGTGATGCGGCCGCAGGGCCCCGATGTGGCCGACGCGGTACGGCGGCTGTTCACCGCCCGCACCGGCATCCCGGCCACGGCCGCCGCACTGCGGGACCTCACCGACGCCGAACTCCTCGACCACCAGGAGCGGCTGAACGCGCCGGGACCGGAACGCACCGCGCTCCCCATACTGGCCCTCGCCCCGTTCCCGGACGGCATGCTCGTCCCGGAACCGGTGCCGGAGGCCCTCGTCACGGGCGACGCGGGGGCCGACGTTCCGCTGCTGCTGGGCTGCACCGCCCACGAGTTCAACGGCATGCCGCAGCCGGACACCACGCCCGAGGACGTCCGGGTGATGCTCACCGCGCACGGTCTCGACGAGGCGCGCATCCGGCGGTTTCTGGACACCTACGGGGGCGGCCCCGGCGACCAGTTGAACCAGGCCGTCACGGACACCGCCTTCCGCTTCCCGGCCGCCGCCGTCGCCGACGCCCGCGCCCGGCGCGGACGGCCCACCTGGCTCTACGAGTTCCGGTGGCCGTCCACCGCGCCCGCGTTCGCCGGCCTCGCGCACCACTGCACGGACCTGCCGTTCGCCTTCGACCTGCTCGGCGCCGAGGGTGTCGTACCCGTCCTCGGCACGCACCCGCCCCAGCACCTGGCCGACGCCGTGCACGGCGCGTGGGTCGCCTTCGTGCGCGACCTCGACCCCGGACCCGACTGGCCCCGCCACACCGTGCCGGAGCGCCGGACCCGGATCTGGGACGACACGCCCCGCACCGAGAGCGACCCGCTGCGGCCGGTGCGGGAAATCTGGTCGCCCCTGCTGTCCGACCCGACGACGCCCCAGGGGAACTAAACCGGTTCTGTAAAGGCATGGCGGCAGAGGAATCACGCCAATCAGCGACACGGCACCGGCCACCCTCCCCCGCCGCCGTCCGGTGAACGAGAGCCCAGCCGGAGCGGCGTACGGACGGGCGGCGCGCGCGAAGGGCGTCCCGACACGGCATCCGGCACTGAACTCGAGCTAAACTTAACCGGTTTGGCTGGAGCGGTTGTCACTACGGAATTCTCGCCCTAGCCTCTCTCCCAGTCGCCGATCGGAACACGCACGACGACCGCCCTTTCGCTGTGCCAGGCATGAACGGCGGACTTCCTTCGGCGCATTGCCGTCCCGCTGTCCCGGGTGAGCCGCACCTCACGCCCGGTCGACAGCGGGAATCCACGCCGGAACGACGGTCCGTTTCCCCTGCGCGGAAACGGACCGCGATTCCCGGCACCCGTGCGACCACGTTGGGAGCAGGAATGAAGATGAGACTGGCCACCGCGGCGGGAGCGCTGCTGGCCGTCGCGGCCTCGGTGCTGGCCACCCCGCCCGCCGCCCAGGCGAGGGAGGCCGCCGAGCCGGGGTTCCACGTCCGCGACGGCCGACTGCTGGACGCGAACGGCAGCGACTTCGTGATGCGCGGCGTGAACCACGCCCACACCTGGTACACCTCCCGCACCCCGCAGGCGCTGAAGGACATCAAGGCGCTGGGCGCCAACTCGGTGCGCGTGGTGCTCAGTTCGGGAGACCGCTGGACGAAGAACGACACCGCGGACGTGGCCTCCGTCGTCTCCCAGTGCAAGGCCAGCCGGCTCGTCTGCGTCCTGGAGGTGCACGACACCACGGGCTACGGCGAGCAGAGCGGCGCGGCCACCCTGGCCCGGGCGGTGGACTACTGGCTGTCCGTCCAGGACGCCGTCAAGGGCCAGGAGAAGTACGTCGTCGTCAACATCGGGAACGAGCCGTACGGCAATACCAACTACAGCGCGTGGACGGCGGACACGAAGAACGCCATCGTGCGGCTGCGGAACGCCGGTTTCGACCACACCCTCATGGTCGACGCCCCCAACTGGGGCCAGGACTGGTCGTTCACGATGCGGGACAACGCGGAGCAGGTGTTCGCGGCCGACCCCGACCGCAACACGGTGTTCTCGATCCACATGTACGGCGTCTTCGACACGGCGGCGGAGGTGTCCGACTACCTGACCCGGTTCGTCACGAGGAAACTGCCGATCGTCGTCGGGGAGTTCGGCAACGACCACTCGGACGGCAACCCGGACGAGGACGCCATCATGGCCACCACGCAGCGGCTCGGCCTGGGCTACCTGGGCTGGTCCTGGAGCGGCAACGGCGGTGGTGTCGAGTACCTCGACATGGCCACCGGCTTCGACGCCTCACGGCTCACCCCGTGGGGTCAGCGGATGTTCAACGGGGCCAACGGCATCAAGCAGACGTCCCGTGAGGCGAGCGTCTTCTCCGGGGGTGGCGAGACCCCTCCGACCGGCGGCTGTGCCGTCTCCTACCGGGTCAACGACTGGGGCAGCGGCTTCAACGCGGACGTGACCGTCCGCAACACCGGCACCGCGGCCGTGAAGGGCTGGCAACTCGCCTTCGCCTTCGGCGGTGAGCAGACCGTGAAGTCCGCCTGGAACGCCAAGGTCACCCAGTCCGGCAAGCAGGTCCGGGCCACGCCGGAGCCCTGGACCGAGACCATCCCGGCGGGCGGCTCGGTGAGCTTCGGCTTCAGCGCCTCCTCCACGGGCGCCAACCCGGCCCCGGCCTCTTTCACGCTCAACGGCACGACCTGCGCCAAGAGCTGAGCCACCGGCCGCGGGACGGACAACCGCGGCCCCGGCACACGACGAAGGGCCGCGCCCCCCGCAGGATGCCGTTGGTTAATTCGGATCCTCTCGTGACTTCGGCTCCCAAGACCTGGTTGTGGTCTTGGGAGCCGACGTCGTTTGGGGAGGGTATCGAT
>NZ_JBFBAX010000059.1:0-12641 GCF_040682395.1 Streptomyces sp. NPDC051207
GCTGCCTCGGCATCACCGTCTGGGGCGTGCGCGACACCGACTCCTGGCGGCCGGAGCACACGCCGCTGCTGTTCAACAACGACGGCAGCAAGAAGTCCGCCTACACCGCCGTCCTCAACGCACTCAACGGCGGTTCCACCACGCCTCCCACGCAGCCCCCCACGGGTTCGGGACAGATCAAGGGCGTGGCCTCGGGCCGCTGCCTGGACGTGCCCAACTCCAGCACCACCGACGGCACCCAGGTCCGGCTGTGGGACTGCACCGGCGGCACCAACCAGCAGTGGACGGCCACCGACGCCGGCGAGCTCAGGGTCTACGGCAACAAGTGCCTGGACGCGGCCGGCACCGGCAACGGCGCCAAGGTCCAGATCTACAGCTGCTGGGGCGGCAACAACCAGAAGTGGCGCCTGAACTCCGACGGTTCCATCGTCGGCGTCCAGTCCGGCCTCTGCCTCGACGCCGTCGGAGCCGGCACGGCCAACGGCACCCTGATCCAGCTCTACTCCTGCTCGAACGGCAGCAACCAGCGCTGGACCCGTACCTGACGAGGCCTGTCACAGAGGGCGCCCGGCACCTCGGGTGGAGCCAGGACCATCCTGGCTCCACCCCGCCCGAGGGGAGGACATTTCCGTGCACATCTACGACAACCCTGTGATCAGCGGGTTCCACCCCGATCCGAGCGTGTGCCGGGTCGGGGACGACTACTACCTGGTGTGCTCCAGCTTCGAGTACTTTCCCGGGCTTCCGCTCTTCCACAGCAAGGACCTCGTGCACTGGGAGCAGATCGGCAACGTGCTCGACCGGCCCGGGCAACTGCCGCTGCCCCTCCCCGGCGCCAGGGCGTCCGGAGGCCTCTACGCCCCCACGATCCGTCACCACGACGGCCGCTACTGGGTCATCACCACCAATGTCGACGGCGGCGGCAACTTCGTCGTCTCCGCCGAGCGGCCCGAGGGGCCGTGGAGCGACCCGGTGTGGATCGACCTGGCCGGGATCGATCCCGACCTGGCGTGGGAGGAGGACGGCACCTGCTGGTGCGCCTTCTCCGGTCCCGCAGGGGGCATCAACATGGCCAGGATCGACCCGGTCAAGGGCGAGGTGCTGGAGGGGCCCTTCCCCACCTGGTCGGGCAGCGGTCTCAAGTATCCCGAGGCGCCGCACCTCCACCGCATCGGCGCCTGGTGGTACCTGCTGATCGCGGAAGGCGGCACGGAACGCGGCCACAGCGTGTCCATCGCCCGCAGCCGCTCGCCGCGCGGCCCCTGGGAGGGCGCACCCGCCAACCCCCTGCTGTCCCACAGCGGTACCGACCGCTCCATCCAGAACACCGGCCACGCCGACCTGGTGGAGGCCCCCGACGGCAGCTGGTGGATGGTGCTGCTCGGCGTCCGCCCCCGCGGCTTCACGCCCGACGTGCACGTGCTCGGCCGCGAGACGTTCCTGACCCCCGTGGAGTGGGACGAGGACGGCTGGCCCGTCGTCGCGCCCGTCCCCGAGAGCCACCCGGCCCCGGGCGGTGCCTGGCACCCCGTTCCGGCCCCGCCCGCCCGCGACGACTTCGACGGTCCTGCTCTCGCGCCGCACTGGATCTCGCCGTTCGCCCGCCCGGAGGGCTCCTGGTCGCTCACCGAGCGCCCCGGGCGGCTGGTCCTCAAGGCCACCGGCCCCACCCTCGACCGCCCCGGGTACACCTTCGTCGGCCGCCGCCAGCAGCACCACGACTGCCGCGTCACCGCCCTGATCGACCCGGGCACGGGACGCGGCGGTCTCTGCGTGCGCCTGGACGAGGCCCACCACTACGAGGTGGAGGCGGGGGAGGGTGAGATCGCCGTCGTCGCCCGGATCGGGCCGCTGCGCCAGACCGTGGCCCGCCTGCCGGTTCCGGCCGGGCCGCTGCCCCTCACCGTGACGATCCGGACCTCGGGGCTCGTGCCCGCGTCGCCCGAACTCATCGACGGCTGGGCCACGGGCCCCGACACCATCGCCTTCTGGCTCGGCGATCCCGGCGCCCCGGACGCCCGGCCGCTCGCCGAACTGGACGGGCGCTACCTGTCCACCGAGGTCACCTGCGGCTTCACCGGCCGGGTGATCGGCATGTACGCCACCGAGGGCACGGTCGCCTTCGACTGGTTCGAGTACGCCCCGGCGCCTCGTGTGTGACGCCTGGGGTACGCGCGGGTGCCTCGCCCCGAGGGAACCCGCCCGCAGCCGGCCCGAATCCCGGTCGAGGGGCCTCCCCGGATCCGGGAAGGCCTCCGTGCCGGTTGGGCTAATCTGTCCCCCATGCCACCCCGACCAGCCGGATCGCGCCCCACACTGTCGTTGGTGGCCAAGACCGCCGGTACGAGCGTGCCCACTGTGTCCAAGGTGCTGCGAGGCGGAACCGACGTCTCGGCGCAGACGCGCGCGAGGGTCATGGAAGCCGTGCGGGCCGTCGGCTACACCCGCCGGGCCGGGTCCAAGGGCGAGGCCGCGCGGGACGAGAACGGCTGGTCCCACATGCTCGACCTGGTAGTGACCCACTTCGAAGGGTCGTGGGCGAACCTGCTGATAGCGGGGGTCGGGCGAGAGGCGGCGGCTGCGGGGCTCGATGTCGGCCTGACGCTCGCCGACCCGCACAGCGACTGGGTGTCGAGGGTTCTGAGACGGCGCACCCTCGGCGTGATCGGGACGCTGGTCGATCCCGCCTCGGCGCAGTTCGGGGCGCTTTTCGCCGCGGGTGTCCCCGTGGTGCTGATCGACCCGATGAGCACACCGCCGTCAGGGGTGGCGAGCGTCGGCGTGGCGAACTGGGAAGGCGGCCGTATGGCCGCCGAGCACCTTCTGTCCCTCGGCCATGTGCGGATGGGGGTGGTCGCCGGCCATGCCCGCCATCTCTTCAGCCGGGCCCGCGTCGACGGTTTCCGGGCGGCGGCCGACACGGCGACCGCCGGCGGTGCCGCGGTGTCGGTGGCCCACGGCGGCTGGAACCGTGCCAAGGCGACGACCGCCACCCACACCCTGCTCGACGGCGACCCGGGGATCACGGGCATCTTCGCCTGCGCGGACTCCATGGCACTCGGCGTCTACGACGCATTGAGCGCACGGGGCCTGCGGGTTCCCCAGGACATCAGTGTCATCGGCTTCGACGACCTGCCCGAGGCGCAGTACATCACCCCGGGGCTGACGACCGTCAGACAGCCCAGCACCGAGCTGGGCGCCGCGGCGGTCAAGCTCCTGATCGAGTTCTCCCGGGGCGAGGACGGCGGTGCCCGGCCGGCCGGCCGCATGAAGCTGGCCACCGAACTGGTCGTCCGCGCCTCCACCGGACCCGCCCCGGCGCCGGCGGCGTCGGGCCGGTGACGCGCGCAGGCGTCACCGGCCGGTCTCCTCACAGTGCGGTCGTCGCCACCTGTCACCCCTTCACCGCGCCGGTGAGGCCGCCGACGATGCGCTTCTCGAAGACCGAGAAGAAGACCAGCGCGGGCAGCATGGCGAGTGAGGTGAAGGCGAGAACCTTCGCGGTGTCCGTGGAGTACTGCGAGGAGAACACCTGGACGCCGAGCGGCAGGGTGTAGTTCGCCTGCGAGGTGAGGACGTACAGGGGCAGGAGGTAGTTGTTCCAGCTGCCGACGAAGCCCAGGATGCCGACGGTGACCACACCGGGCAGCGACAGCGGCACTACCATGCGGAAGAAGAACCCGAGTCGGCTCATGCCGTCGATCGCGGCGGCCTCCTCGATCTCGTTCGGGATGGCCCTGAGGAACGGCACGAGGATGATGACGGTCGTCGGCAGACCGAAGGCGATCTGCGGGACGATCACGCCGAGCAGGTTGTCGACCAGGCCGAGGTCCTTGATGACGAGGTACAGCGGAGTGATCGCGATGACCATCGGAAACATCAGACCCGCGGCGAACAGGGAGTACATCGCGCCCTTGAACCTGAAGTCGTAGCGTGCGATCACGAAGCTCACCATCAGACCGAGGGCGACGATGCCGACGGTGCTGGCGGTCGCGACGATGAGGGAGTTGGCGAACTCGCCCCAGAACACCGTCGACTTCAGGATGCCGGTGTAGTTGCCGGCCACCCAGGGGCGCGGCAGGGCGGCCGGGTCCCTGGTGATCTGCGAGTTGGTGCGGAATCCGCCGAGCACGATGTAGAGCACCGGTGCGACGCAGACACCGACGAAGAGCAGTGCGACGAAGTAGGTGACAGGCGTCCGGGAGGTGGTGGTCTTCGCGCTCATCACACGGTCCCTTCGGTGACGGCGCCCTTTAGGTCGCGGCGCAGGACGAAGCGCTGGTAGATCAGCGCGACGACGAGCGAGATCACGAACATCACGACCGCGACGGCGCTGCCGTAGCCGTAGTTGCCCGCGTTGCGGCCCTGGGCGAGCATGTAGATCGCCATGGTCGAGGTGCCCGCGGTGCCCGAGACGTACTGGCCCCAGATGATGTAGACGAGGTCGAACAACTGCAGCGAGCCGATGATCGACAGGAAGGCCCAGATACGGATCGTCGGCCCCAGCAGCGGCAGCGTGATGCGGCGCTGGATCTGCCAGTAGGAGGCGCCGTCGATCTGCGCGGCCTCGAAGATCTCCTCGGGGATCGACTGCAGGCCGGCGAGCATCAGGATCACCGCGAAGCCGATGTACTTCCACGTGATGATGGCCAGCAGCGTCCAGATGGCCAGGTCCGGGTCGGCGATCCAGTCGGCTTCCAGGGAGCCCAGGCCGATCCGGTGCAGCAGGTCGTTGACGGCTCCGTTGCTCTGGAGCATCAGGCTCCAGCCGGTGCCGACGATGATCTCGGAGATGATGTAGGGCACGAAGACCAGGACGCGGATGGCCGAGCGGCCGCGAATCTTCCGGTTGAGCAGGAGCGCGAGGACGATGGCCAGCGGACCCTGGATGACCAGTGAGAGCACCAGGATCAGGCCGTTGTGCCACAGGACGTCGTGGAACGCTGGGTCGGTGAGAATCAGCTCGTAGTTGTTCAGGCCGACCCAGTCGGTGGGCTCTCCGTAGCCCTTCCACTGGTAGAAGCCGTAGTAGGCGGCGAGTGCCACCGGAAAGATCACGAACGCGAGGAACGTGATGATCGCCGGCGCGGACAGGACCGCGATCTCCAGTCGCGTCCTGGCACGGCCTCGGCGATGCGTGGCCGCCCGCAGCGGAGCCGGGGGTACGGCCGTGGCCGCGTCCCCGGCTCCGGACGTGCCCTGCGACGTGCGGCCTTCGGCCGTGTCGGTACCCAGGGTGTCGCTCATGTCTGTTTGCTCAGCCCTTCTCGGCGGCAGCCCTGACGTCCTTGACGATGTCGGCGGCGGAGCCCTTTCCGGCCAGCAGGTTCACGACGGCGATGTTCATGGCATTGCCGACGTTCTGGCCGTACACGGTGTCGAGGAACTGCATCGAGTAGGCGGCCTTGTTGAAGGCCTGCAGGGCCGAGATGTTGTAGGGCTCGGTGACAACCCCCTGGGCCTGCTTGTTCACCGGAATGGTGTCGAAGTCCTCGGCGTAGGCCTCCTGCTGCTCCTTGGTCACGACGAACTGGAGGAAACCCAGGGCCTCTTTCGGCGCGTTCTTGGAGAGCGAGTATCCGCCGGCGCCGCCCATGATGGCGCTCGGGTCGCCCTTGCCGCCGGGCACGCCGGGGAAGGGGAACCAGCCCAGGTCGGGCAGCGGCTTTTTGTCCGGGGTCAGATCGGCGATCACACCGGGGTTCCAGTTGCCCATGAGCTCCATGGCCGCCTTGTGGTTGGCGATCAGGCCCGCCGAGGACCCGGCGCCCTGCTGCGACGTCGCCGTCAGGAAACCCTTCTGGAAGGGTTCGGTCCCCAGGAGACCGGCGAGGTCCTCGCCGGCCTTGGTCCAGCACGGGTCGTCGAACGCGAGCGACTTGGCGGCCTCCTGCATGGTCTCCTGGCTGCACTCGCGCAGAGCGAAGTTGTAGTACCAGTGCGCGGCCGGCCAGGCGTCCTTGGCGCCGACCGCGATCGGCGCAACCTTGATCGCCTTCAGTTTCGCGACGGCGTCCTCGAGCTCGTCCATCGTCGTCGGCGGCGAGGCGATGCCGGCCTTCTTGAACAGGTCCTTGCTGTAGTAGATGCCCTCGGGCTGCGTGTCGAGCGGCATCGCGTAGACCTTGCCGTCGATCGAAACGCCTTCGAGGGCCGCCTCGCCCACGTTCGCCCTGTCGGTGTCGGTCAGCTCCAGTGCCTGGATCTGGCCGGCGTCGACCATGGCCTGCATCTTGCCGCCACCGCGCTGGAGGAAGATGTCGGGCGCGGAGTTCGAGTTGAGCGCGTTCTGCAGCTTGCCGTCGAGGTCCTCGTTCTGGACCGACTGAATCTTGATCGTGACGTCCGGGTGCAGGGCCTGGTACGCCTTCGCGGCGTCCCTCCAGAACTGCACCCCGCGCCCTTCCATCGCGTTCGTCCAGAGGGTCACCGTGCCCCGGCCACCGGACGCACCGCCGCCTGTGTCGCCACCGGCGCAGCCGGCAGCGGCGAGTGCGATGCACACACCGATCGCGGCAGCCGTCGCGCTGCGGGTCTTCCTCGTCATCGTGAAGCTCCCTGATGTGTCGCCAGTGATCTAACTGCTCATGTTTTGCGCAAACTGATGGGCCATCCGCGAAGTGGGAGCAGGTCTACCGTCGAAAATGAATCAAGGGCAACCATAAGTTTTCGCAAGTTGTGCAATCGTTACCGAGATAGCGGCCGTTGTTCGTAATGACGAACGAAAGGGGAGCGCATCCGTGACAGAGTCGAGATCCTTCCTGCTCGAGCGCCTCCACGCGGCGGACCTGACGGACGTCGTCGCGGTCGAGCAGGCCGCCGGAGGCCTCGCCGCGACCGCGGGGCTCGCGCAGCGCGTCGACGGCGCGTCGGTGTTCGTCAAGGCGTTGGGCGAGCCACCGTCGGACGACGTCTTCGCCGCGGAGGCCGAAGGGCTCACCGTGCTGCGCGAGGCGGGCGGCATCGCCACGTCCGAAATCGTCCTCGCGGTCCGCGACCTGCTGGTGCTGTCCGTGCTGCGGCCCCGGGAGGAGACCGAGACCTTCTGGGAGCAGCTCGCTCATGCGCTCGCCCACCTGCACACCACCACGCGGTACCCCCGGTTCGGCTGGCACCGGGACAACTGGCTGGGCCGTCGCCGGCAGGTCAACACCTGGGCGGACGACGGGTGCGAGTTCTTCGCCCAGCACCGTCTGCTGCGCTGGCCCGGTGAGCCACGTGTCCGAGAGGCGCTCGACGCCGCGGACCGGGCGGCGCTGGAGCGGCTGTGCGACCGGCTGCCCGAGCTGCTTCCGGTCAGGCCCGCGTGCCTGAGCCTGACGGCGGAGCAGGTCGAGAGGTTCACCGGAACCGCATACGCCATCGTGCAGTCGATCGAAGAACGCGGTCGCCGGACTCCGCGAAACAAGTGACTGTGCGCCCCTGGGGTTCGCGTCATGCCCGCCCGCCTCATCGCCGCAATACGGGTGGCGATGCTCACCCGCGGGCCTCGTGGAGACGCCAGTGCCCGTCACGTACACCGAACAGGTGGGAGTGGACCCACACCCTCGGCCCGGCCCGCACCCCGTACTCCACCAGGCCGGTGAAGTCCGGATGCAGGGTGGGCTCGCCCCGGTGAACTGCACCGTCGTCACATCGGGAACAGCCGCATCCTCGATGACTCGGTGCCGGTGCTGACCGGTCATGTTCCCGTGGCCGCAGGTCGGCCCCGGCCCGGGCGTAGCAGTGGGAGAGCTGAGCTGGAACCACCTTCGGGAGGACGGCCGCCTTCCTGGGCCGCTCCTGGCCCGGGCGATCTCGAGCCCACCGCGGCGGACGCCGCGGTCGGCCTCCCTCTGGCCGAGCGGCGGCGGGCGTGGCTGCGCACCCGCCCGCCACCCCGTGCGGATGCCGGCCGGCCGCCCTTGGTCGGCGCCCGGCCGACGGGTCGACCGCCGACGGAGGGGGCCCGGCCGGCCGCCCTGCTGATCCTGCCCGCTGACCGGAAAGCGCGGGTCCGCGCGACGCGCCTCCCTACGATGTCCCTGTGTGGTCGCAGGTTGACGGGCCGTCATACGTCGGCGGTGGGCTGGAGGGCATGTGGACGCTCGGGACGCGCGAGCCGGGGCCGTGGCGCCGGGGGAGGAGCACGACGCCGCGACGCATCCGGCGCACCAGCTCACGGCCACCGCGATCGGCGCCGGGGCCGTGCTGCTGTGGGCGTCGCTGGCCCTGTTCACCACGCTGACCGGGCGGATACCGCCGTTCCAGCTCACCGCGATGGCGTTCGCGGTGGGCGGCGTCCTCGGACTGCCCCGGGCGCTGCGCGGCGGCGGGGCGCTCGTCCGCGCGGTACCCCGCGGGGCCTGGGCGCTCGGCGTCGGCGGCCTGTTCGGCTACCACTTCTTCTACTTCGTGGCCCTGCGCAACGCCCCCGCGGTCGACGCCGGTCTCATCGCCTACCTGTGGCCGCTGCTGATCGTCGTGTTCTCCGCACTGCTGCCGGGTGAACGGCTGCGCTGGTGGCACGCGGCGGGCGCGGTGCTGGGGCTCGGCGGTACCTTCCTGCTGGTCACGGGCGGGCAGGGCGTCCAGTTCCGTGGGGAGCACCTGCTCGGGTACGCGGCAGCCGCCGTCTGCGCGGTGGTGTGGTCGGCGTACTCCGTGGCCAACCGGCGGTATCCGAAGGTCCCGACGGACATGGTGGCGTTCTTCTGCCTGGCCACCGCGGTGCTCGCGGCCGTCTGTCATCTGCTGTTCGAGGACACGGTCCGGCCCGACGGCGGCCAGTGGCTCGCGGTGCTCGCGCTGGGCCTCGGGCCGGTCGGCGGAGCGTTCTACATCTGGGACCACGGCACCAAGCACGGCGACATCCGGCTCCTGGGCACGTTGTCGTACTTCGCCCCGCTGCTGTCCACCGCCCTGTTGATCGCGACGGGACGGGCCGATGCGAGCTGGCCCGTCGCCGCCGCCTGCGTGCTGATCACCGGTGGCGCCATGCTTGCCTCGGCGGACGCGCTGCGTGCGGCGCGCCGCCGGGGCTGAGCCGGTCGCCACCGCGTCACGAACCCGTCAGGCGTCCACGGGCCAGGTCCCGCGGCGGACCATTTCGGTCACCTTGTCGGCGCCGTTCGCGCGCACCAGCAGTTCCAGCCGCATGCGTTCGATGTCCTCCGCGCTCCACTTCTCCGTCGCCATAGTCGCCTTCTCGTGCGACCAGCCGTTGTCGTAGTGGCGTACGACGTAGTCCTTCTGGAAGTCCCACATCTTGGTGCCCGGAAGCGGGGTGACGATGAAGGGGTTGGCGTACGCCATCCCGTGGCCCATGAGCGTGACCGCGTAGTCGATGGTCTTCTCGATCTGCTCCAGCGACTCGATGTACGGTTCGCCCCCGGGCCGCTCGGGCGGGTTGACGAAGCCGAGCATGAAACCCCCGGTGACCTGGATACCGTACTCCGTGAACATCTCCACGATCTCGCCGGTGGCCGCCTGGAAGGCGTTGAGACGGGGCTTGCCGGACTGCTCGAGGCTGTCCTCGTTGGCGCTCTCCACGGCGAGGTAGACGCTGTAGCAGCCACCGTCGGCCATCGCCCTGATCAGATCGCGGCAGGTCAGTCCGGAACGCATTGCGGAGAGGACATTGCGGAAGTTGGGGTTGCGCCGCTCGGCGTCGTCCATGCCGTTGGCGAACTCCTCGCCCAAGTGCAGCAGGACGAGATTGAACAGGCTCAGGCCGCCCTCCTCCACCCACGGCAGGTCGTGCTTGCGCAGCAGTTCGAAGACGCGCATCGCGTACAGCGGGTCGTGCAGCAGATGGTCGTCCTCGATGAGTACCTCGGTCACCCCCTGCTTGGTAATCTCGGCGAGGTGCAGGTCGAACCAGTCCAGGCCGAGCGCCCGCCAAGGGCCGTTCACCATCGGGATGTAGCAGAAGTCGCAACCCACGTTGCAGCCGATGGTCGAGAAGATCTGCGCCCAGGAGCCGTGGTCGCGCACCCGCTTTCCCGACGAGTGGTACGCCTGCTCGTACTGGCGCATGTCCAGCATCCCGAAGTCGGGCAGCGGCATCATGCCGAGCCGCTGGTCCAGCCCCTGCCGCTTCGGCAGAATGCGCATGTACGGCGACTTGGCGGTGGTCCGCACCACGGCGAGGTCGGCCCGCCGGTAGGCGACGCCGGGCACCGCGTCGATGTCGCCGCCCTCCTCGGTCAGCGCCTGCAGCAGCGCGGTGAAGGTCTGGTCGGCCTCGTTGATGACGACGTGGTCGAAGGGGGAGTCCGGTACGGCGAACTGCCAGTCTCCGCTGGGATGGGCGCCGCCCGTGACCGTCACGATCGCCGGGTCGATGTCCTTGACCAGGTCGGCCAGGGCGCGCGCGTTGCCCCACTGGACCGTGTAGATGCACTGGATGCCGACGACGTCAGGCTCGAACTCCTCAATGACCGCACGCAGTTGAGAGTCGTCGAGGCCGTACCGGACCAGGCTGCTGCCGCCGCCGAGGTCGACGAGCCGGCGTTCCTGCTCCCAGCCGGCGAAGGGCGAGTCGACGATGCGGACGTCGAAGCCGGCGAGGCGGGCGTTGGCCGCGATGCGCAGAAGCCCGATCGGGGTGCCGGCCCGCTTCATCACCTCGAAAGTGTTCAGGCCGAGCGCCCGGAAGCTGCTGCGCTCGGGGGAGGGTTCCACGACCCGCGTGTACGAGGGCACGACGAGCAGAACGCGGGGCGCCTCACCGCGGGCGCGCCGCCGGGCGCCGGAGACCGAGGTGCGCAGGGAGGGCCTGCCCAGATGCCGCAGGGGCGGGCGCTGCGGGGCGCTGGAGAACTTGACGACCGGGTCGTCGACGACCACGGGTAAAAGGGGTACGGCGTGAGTCACGAGCGCTCCTTCTGACCGGTTGTCCGATGCGAACGGGAGTTCGCTCGCCATCGTGGCGTACCTCACACTGCCGCGAGCGGCATCTCCTCGAAAATGGCGCGAACCGGGCCCTCGGACTGAACACGGAAAACGCGGCAGCAGGTCCGTCCCGGCATTCATGACGGCCGCCGGCACCGTTCCGCCGCCGCCCGCTCCGCCGGTGGCGGGGGGGCCTGGGACACAGAAGTCCGGACGTCGTAGGAACGCAGCCAGAGGTCGAGCGCCCGTACCAGTTCGGCGCTGGTCCGCACGCTCTCGCCAGCGGCCAGGCCGTCGGTGACCGCGGTGGTGAGCGCGGGCCGGTCCAGCAGTGCGAGCACCGGGTTGTCCGGGTCCCGGGCCAGCTCGGCGCGCAGTGCCTCCAGGTAGCGGGCGTCCTCGGTGGTGGGGTAGGGGGCCTCGATCGGGTCGGCGATCTCCGGCGAAGGCTGGCCGGTCGCGGGGCTTACTGAGCAGAGCGTGCAGCGTCGCCTCCCGGTGGTCCGCCGGTGTGGCGGGGTCGGCGAGGGTGGAGAAGGCGGTCGCGGCGGTGTCCTCCATCTCCTTGACATACGTTGCCGACTGGGGGTGAGCCGTCTGGGCTGCCAGCCGCAGAGCGTGTGCGTGAAGCGAGGGCAGGGCTGCCTGCAGCCGTTCGGCGGCCTGCTGCACCCTGTGTCGGTGTTCGATCAGGGCCGTACGGAGCAGTTCGACCTCGTGGGTGTGACGGGTGTGCTCCTGCTCGGCGGCCGTCAGCGCGGCCATGGCTTCAGTCCAGGCGAAGGTGTTCGGAACGTCCCTGATCGTGCGGCTCAGCGGAAATGGACTATGTGACCGCTCCGGTCTTCCGTGAGCGTCTCCTGGACGAGATGGCCGGCGGACAGCGGCGGGTGGTGCTGGACCTGTCGGCGGTGTCGTTCTGCGATTCGGCCGGGCTGAATGTACTGCTGTGGGGCTGGCGGCAGGCGGATCAGGCCGGTGTCGTGCTGGTCCCGGCCTGCGTGCCGCCGAAGGTTCAGCGGAGGCTGAACATGACCAGGGTGGACACCATCGTGCGGGTGTATGACACTGTCACCGACGCTGTTGACGAGCTGGTGGCAGACGGCAGGGTCTGAATCCCGGGCCCGGCGAGCGGACCCGCTGGGAATGGTCCGGCGATACGCCCTGACCGGCACGGTTGTATTGCCTTCCGGGCCTGAATTGCGCGCACAGATCACCGCTGCAATCTGAGCTATTCCAGCGGAATACGGGTGGTGCCGGATACCGATTCCAGTGTTGGTCTGGCGGGTGTTTTTGATGCAGGGTCAGGAATGGTCGTGGCGTGCCCTGTTTTGGCCGGTCCGCTGCTTTTCGGATTCGGTTGGTGGGGTGTGTTGTTGCCAGAGTTAGTCTGGGGGTGCAGTTTGATGCAGGGTGTGGGCTGGTTCTGCCAACGCAACATGCTGCCTCACCTGATGCAGGGTCACCACCCCCAGCTACCGCTCCTGCTTGTTGCTGCTCGGGCCGTAGGCCCGTTGGCCGTCTCGCGGAGCGGGGCGGCCTGGGTGGCTGGAGCGCAGCGAAGGCCGCCCTTGCGGGGGCCGCAGCCCCCCCGTGCTCCGGGAGCGCAGCGGACGGAGCGTCATCGGCCCGGCGCAGCTGGGCCTATGGGCGGGACGCGCAGCGTCCCGCAGGCGCTCGCGCGGAGCGGGAGCGCAATCCCCGCGCGCAGCGCGGGGATTCGCTGTCTCCGGGCGCAGCCCGGAGGGGACCCGCTCCGCGAGATC
>NZ_JBFBAX010000060.1:0-11750 GCF_040682395.1 Streptomyces sp. NPDC051207
ACCTCAGACACCCAACGGCAGGCAGCGTTTCCCGACTGGCTGGACTGGTACAACTACCACCGACCCCACACCGGCATCGGCGGCCACCCACCAGCGAGCCGCGTCACCAACCTGTCCGAACAGCACACCTAGGGCTTCAAGGCGGGAAGGCATCCGCAGAGGCTGGTGTTCCAGGGCACGCCGTGCTGCACACCGGAATCGCCCGGTGGCCGACCGCCGCCTGGTCGGCGCGGGCCGCCGTACGCCGGACCACGCGCGTATGACGGCTGCGGATGCGCACCGCGTCCGGCCCGGGACGGTGCGCACCGGGCCCGCACCCGGCGCCGGGACGACTGGCTCCCCCGCGGGCGGCGCGGTGCCGGACGTTCTCTCAGGACGGCCCTGTCGGTGCTGCTCGCGGGCTTCACCCTGGGCGGTGTCGCGTTCGCGGGATCGGCGCAGGCGCGGCGAGCGACTGGGCTGGGCAGGCCCATCGAGCACAACCGCTCGCCGAAGACCGGCGAGGCCGAGGAGCGCGCCCTTCGCAGCGGTCATGTGCACGGCTCCAGGGCCTGTCGGACCGGGGCCGTCAGCTCTCACATCCATCTCGGTCCCCATTCCTCTACCGGCAGTAGAGGGGCGCGGTACAGTAAGACGTATGGCATCAGATGAGACGAGCATCAAGGTGAGCACGGCGGCGCGGGACAGGCTGGCGCAGTTGGCCGCTGAGCACGGCACGACGATCCGGAACCTGGTGGAGGAGCTGGCGCAAGACACACCGACCAGGGCCGAGTACGCCGAGCGTGCTGAGCTGGCCCGCGCCGAGCTCGCCTCCGCTCTGGGCCAGGCGCCGAGCCCGGAGGCTGAGGCGAAGGCCCGGGCCCTGTTGGAACGCCTGGGCGGGGCGCACCATGGCTCGCAGGCGGCCGCGTAGTGGCGATGATCTCGGTCGTTCTGGACCACACGACCGCCACCGCTTTGTACGACCCGAAGGACCCGTTCAATGAGGCGGTCGCCGCGTTCTACGTGCAGGCATCCGGCGGACTCGGTGATCTGTATGCGCCGGTGTTGTCGCTGACCGCCGGTGACGCCGAGCGGCCCGGGCTGCTGGGCTACATCAAAGGGCTGCGTTTCATCAGGATCGAAGCCTTCGATACCGACGCCGCGGTCACCGCCACCGAACTGCTGCGCTTCGGGCATTCCTGGGCCGCCGTCCACGCCATCCACGCCGCCCGCCCTTCCGCCGCCCACCCCGCCGGGCGGTTTCTTCTGACCCTGACCCCGAAGGCGTACGCCGGCACCGGCGTCCAGGCCGTCCACCCCGGCCAGTAACGTCAGCCGCCGACGGCAGAAGACGGTCACCGCGACCCCGCCTGCACCGCCGACACGACCGTCGCTTGTACTGCGCACCTAACCCTGACCGCGTGCGTGCCTTGCTGCTCCTGGGCGCACTGGGCGCAGAGCTGGTCACGATGCAAGCATGTCTGCGCTCTACCTACGGCTGCGGAGGTGCAGAGTCCACCACCGCCCTCCTGCCCGTGCGACGGCTGCCTCCGCGGCTGACAGGTTTGTTGCGGCTACTGAGCGTGTCGGGATGGTCGGGTCCGAGCGTGCGTTCGAGGTCGGCGAGGTTGCGGCCGAACAGGTCGGCGGCTTCTTGGTATCGGCCAAGAGCGTACAGCGAGGCGGCGAGGTAGTTGCGGCTGTGAGGGTGTCGGGATGGTCGAGTCCGAGAACGCGTTCCCGGTCGGCCAGGGTGGATCCAGAACGGGAGGCCCCGCTCCGCGCACACTTCAGCGCGATCCGGGTGAGCCGGCCCTCGCGGAGCATGGCGCGCAGGATCGGTCAGGCCTCCCCGCACAGTTCGTCCTTGAGACCAGGCCCCTCGAAGCCGCCCGCGGCCAGCTCGGGCGCGCGGCCCGCATCCACGTCATCTACGACGGACCCGCCACTACCGGCAGCCGCTTCATCCCCGGTGCCCGCGAGCAGTTCGCCACCGTCATCCTCGCCCGGGTCAGCGCCGGCATGTGGCAGCGGCTCGCCCCGATAGTCGACCCCGCCCGCAAGAGCAGCCCGCTCCCTGGCCGCATCCACGCTGTCCAGGACGGCGACGCCCACCCGGCTCAGGTGGTGCTGATGACCGAGGCCGAAGCCGTCGGCTGGTTCACTGCTACGGCGGTTGGGGGGATCTGACCCGCGTCCGGACACACCGCGGGCCCCGGGGAGTGAAGACATCCCCGGGGCCCGGTGTATGGAGTCGTGCGGCTCCGCGCCGGCGTACCGGTCTTCGCCCGGGTCGATGTGGTGGTCACGGGTGGCGACGACGAAGGCGTACTGCCCGTCGGCATGCCCGGCCAGCTCGGCGATGGCGGCGGCCCGGCCCGCGCCGCCCTTCACCGGAATGCTGCCGCCCTCGCAGAAGTCCTTCTGCACATCGACGATGATCAGCGCACGACGCATAGAAAAGCCCTTTCCCTCGGATGAACCGCTCCTGGATGGTCGCCCTTGCGTCAGCTGGCGTGCGCGCCACTCACCGGTCGTTCACTCAAACGTGCGCGGCGCGCACGCTAAACAAGGTGCAGCGCCCTCTCCCACGGGGACCACGGGGCGCCGTGAGACGGCCGATTTCGACCGTCGCCGAGACACGCGATCGGTACGGAAGCCTGTGAGGACGAGGACTGATCGACGAAGTCCCAGGCGGATACCCAACTCACCGAATTCGTCCACGGTCTAGGAACGGGCTCCTGATGCCCGACGGGGCGGGGTGAAAACGGTGTGCCCCACGGATTCACCGGATCGTGCAGATAAGCCACCGTTTAACCGTTTCGTCGTTCTTCCTCGCTGATGCTGGGGGAGCGGCCGTTGCCTTCCGGGGGAACGCTGTCTGTCGCTTTGGCATGCCCGGTCGCACGCATCATCCGACAACAGAGAGAGTCATCGTGCATTTGACTCCGCATGAGCAGGAGCGCTTGCTGATCCATGTCGCGGCCGACGTAGCAGCTAAGCGTCGTGACCGGGGGCTGCTCCTCAACTACCCCGAGGCCATGGCTCTGCTGACGGCTCACGCCCTTGAGGCGGCGCGCGACGGTAAGACGGTCAGCGACGTCATGGACTCGGGCCGGCAGTTGCTCACCCGCGCCGACCTGATGACCGGCGTCCCGGAGATGATCGACGTCGTCCAGGTGGAGGCCACCTTCCCGGACGGCACCAAGCTGGTGACGATCCACGACCCCATCCCGGACGCCGCGGTGAAGGCCGAAGGACAGGTCCACCCGGGCAAGATCGAGCACCCCAAACCGCAGCGCAAGCCGAATTGCCCGGGCGGCCGCGACACCGGCTCGCACAGCTGTTGCGACAAGTGCGAGGACGAGGCGGCCTGGACCGACCCGATCAAGTTCAACGAGGACCTGCAGGACGACAAGAAGAAGATCAGGGTCAAGAACACCTCCGACCGTCCCATCCAGGTCGGCTCCCACTACCACTTCGCCGAGGTCAACCCCGGCCTCACGGTGCTGAAGATCCGCAAGGGCACGCCCCCGGACGGCCCATTTCGCTGGGAAGAGCCCTCCGACCCACTTCTTCGGAACTGCGCCGAGGCGAAGGGGCGGCGGCTCAACATCGCCGCGGGCAAGTCCGTGCGATTCGAGCCAGGAGACGAGTGCGTCGTGGAGCTGGTGAAGATCAAGGGCAAAGCCGCGACCGACACTGACCAGATTCACGGACTGCGCAAGGGGAAGGTCACGCAATGACAGACCAGCCGGCGTCGGGTCAGAACGGTCCGAATCACAAGAAGAGGCTGGGCAACTGGCTGAAGCGGACGGACTACGCCGCTCTGTACGGGCCCACCGCCAGGGACCGTGTCCGCCTGGCCGACACCGACCTCACCGTCGAGATCGAAGCCGACTGGGCCGGCGGGCCGGACCACAGCGGCAACGAGATGGTCTGGGGTGGCGGGAAGATGGTCCGGGAGTCGATGGGCATGTCCCACTTCGACTCGTGTGGCAAGGGCCCGGACGACCCGGAGGACCAGCCCGGCAACCCGGATTACATTCCCGTGGACACCGTCATCACGGGAGCGCTGATCCTCGACTGGTGGGGTGTGGTCAAGGCCGATGTCGGCATCAGGGGCGGCAACATCTGTGCCATCGGCAAGGCGTACAACCCCGAGACGATGAACCCGAGGGACTTCCGGCCGCTCGCTGATGAGCTCACTCGTGATCTGGTGCCGGATGACGTCGCGCCGTCGGATTGGCAACCGGAGAACTTCGTGGTCGGCCCGGGCACCGAGGTCATCTCCGGCAACGGCCGGATCCTCACCGCGGGCGGCGTGGACACCCACGTCCACTTCATCTGTCCCGATGAGATCCACGAGGCCCTGGCCTCGGGCGTGACCACCCTCATCGGCGGCGGCACCGGCCCCGCCGAGGGCAGCGCGTCCACCACCGTGACCCCGGGCGCGTGGCACATCACCCGGCTCTTCGAGGCCCTGGACGAATTCCCGGTCAACATCGGACTGCTCGGCAAGGGCAGCACGATGAACGTTGCTGCGCTGCAGGAGCAGTTGGAGGCCGGTGTCATCGGCCTCAAGGTGCACGAGGACTGGGGTGCCACACCCGCGGTGATCGACAAGGCGCTGGAATTCTGCGAGGGCAACGAGATCCAGGTCGCCCTGCACGCCGACTCGCTCAACGAGGCCGGATTCCTGGAGAGCACCAAGGACGCCATCAAGGACCGTTCCGTTCA
Organism: Streptomyces sp. NPDC051207; assembly: GCF_040682395.1. Lineage (NCBI taxonomy): Bacteria > Bacillati > Actinomycetota > Actinomycetes > Kitasatosporales > Streptomycetaceae > Streptomyces > Streptomyces sp. NPDC051207. The sequence goes on from NZ_JBFBAX010000060.1 coordinate 4,723, forward strand.
CATCTTCCACATCGAGGGCGCCGGAGGAGGCCACGCCCCGGACATGATCGAGCTGGCCAAGGAGCCGAACGTCCTGCCCGCCTCGACCAACCCCACCCGGCCCTTGACGGTGAACACCGTCAAGGAGCACATCGACATGTTGATGGTGGCCCACCACCTCAACCCCGATATTCCGGAGGACATGGCCTTCGCGGACTCCCGCATCCGGCCGTCCACTATGGCGGCGGAGGACCTGCTCCACGACATGGGCGTCATCTCGATGATGTCCTCGGACGCCCAGGCGATGGGGCGCATCGGCGAGATGATCATGCGCACCTGGCAGACCGCGCACGTCATGAAGAGCCGCTACGGCACACTGCCCGAAGACCGGGCCTACGCGAAGATCCGAACGATCGCAGACGATATCGATCCCGAGAACACCCGAGACCCGAAGAAGGTGCCCAATCAGGGTGAGGGGGATCACTCGTTCCAGGAGGATCCGGAGGTGCGGCTGCCGAACGACAACTACCGGTCGCGCAGGTACATCGCCAAGTACACGATCAACCCGGCGATCGCGCACGGCATTGACAAGCACGTGGGCTCCGTGGAGCCGGAGAAAATGGCAGACCTTGTGCTGTGGGAGCCGAAGTTCTTCGGCGTCAAGCCGCACAGGATCCTCAAGCGCGGCCAGATCGCCTACGCGCAGACCGGCGACGCCAATGGCTCGATCACGACACCGCAGCCCTACCTGCCGCGGCCGGTCTGGGGCTCCACCGGCCACGCCCCGGGAAGCAACTCGGTGAACTTCGCCGCCTCAACGCAGGTCGCCAATCTGAACCTGCGATTCGGCGCCACCCAGAGCAGCAGGGATGCTGCGGCCGCCGATAACGCTGCGAAGGCTCTGGCCGATGCGGCCATTGCCGCTGGAGAGGCCCTTGAGGCCGCGAAGGCCGCCAAGATCAACGCGAATGATGCGGCCAAAGCGGCCCAAACGGCATTTGAGGCCGCTGAGACCGCTGAGGCCAACGCGAAGAGTGCGACGGAAGCGGCCGATGGCGCTGATAAGGACCTTAAGGCCGTTGAGGCCGCTGAGGCTAAAAAGGCCCTTGAGGTCGCCCGGAAGGCTAAGGACGCTGCGGATGCCAAGGCCGGTCAGGCCGGCCAGGCAGCCGATGCCGCCGAGAAGGCCAAGAAAGCCGCGGATGATCTGGCCGGTGTGGCCAAGGAGGCCGCTCGGGCCGCCCAGGCCGCTCAGGCCGCTCAGGGCACGGTGGGAACGGTCGGTCTCAACAAGGAGTTCGTGGCGATCACGGACACCCGGAACATCAGGAAGGAGAACATGCTGCTGAACAACAAGGTGGCCAAGGCCAAGGCGGTTGACCCCGATAACGGGGTTGACCTCGAAGTCGACCACAACACCTTCGAGGTCACCATCGGCGGCGCGACGACGGGGGACTCCCGCACCGAGATCAACGGTGTGACCGTGCCGCGCGCCTACGTCAGCGAACTGCCCATGGCACAGCGATACTTCCTCTTCTGATCCGATGCCCGCCCGGCCTTCGGCGCAGCCGCCACGGCCGGGTCCCGGGCGGGCAAGGCGTTGCCTGTTCCGGGGTACCGCCTCACTATCCGACCCTGTGAAAGGCAGCCGCTCGCCCATGAGCCGCGCAGCCCTGCTCCTCCTTGCCGACGGCCGCTTCCCTGCCGGTGGGCACGCCCATTCCGGCGGCGTCGAGGCCGCGGTCGCCCACAAAGCCGTACACGACACCGACAGCCTGGAGGCGTTCTGCCGCGGGCGTCTGCACACCACCGGCCTGACGACGGCCGGCCTCGCAGCCGCAGCTGCCGCCGGGCTTGACCCGCTACTGCTGGATGACGCCGCCGACGCGCGCACCCCCGTCCCCGCACTGCGTGCCGTCGCCCGCAGGCTCGGCCGGCAGATGCTGCGCGCGGCCCGTGCCACCTTCCCCTCGGCCGCACTCGAAGAGCTGGCCGCCGTGCGTCCCCAGGGCGCCCACCAGCCCGTCGTTCTGGGCCTGGCCGCGCGCGCCGCCGGGCTCGCCCCGGTGGACGCCGCTTATGCCGCCGCGTACGAGAACATCGGCGGCCCGGCCACCGCAGCGGTGCGCTTGCTGAGCCTCGACCCGCTCGACGCCTCGGGGCTGCTGGCCCGCCTCGGCCCCGAGGCCGACGACGTCGCCCAAGCCGCGGCCGACGCCGCGACCCGCGCCCTGACCGAGGGCCTCGATGTCCTGCCGTCGGCCTCCTCGCCCCTGCTGGACATCACCGGGGAGCAGCACGCCGCCTGGACCGTCCGCCTCTTCGCCTCCTGACCCCCTAACCACACCCCGCACTGGAGTTGACATGCACCTCGACCACTCTGAGACCTTCCCCCAGCGGCACACACACAGCGCCGATCCGCTCCGTCCCGACGGCAGCCGCCGCGCCCTCCGCGTCGGCCTGGGCGGCCCTGTCGGCTCCGGCAAGACCGCCACTGTCGCCGCGCTCTGCCGCACCCTGCGCGACCAGTGGCAGATCGCCGCCGTCACCAACGACATCTACACCCGCGAGGACGCCGAGTATCTGCGCCGCGAAGCCGTCCTGCCGCCCGAGCGCATCACCGCCGTCGAGACCGGCGCCTGCCCGCACACCGCGATCCGCGACGACATCTCCGCCAATCTGGAAGCCGTAGAGCAGCTGGAAGAGGCCCTCCACCCCCTCGACCTGGTGCTCGTCGAGTCCGGTGGCGACAACCTGACCGCCACCTTCTCCAAGGGCCTCGTCGACGTGCAGATCTTCGTCATCGACGTGTCCAGCGGCGACGACATCCCCCGCAAGGGCGGCCCCGGCATCACCACCGCCGACCTCCTCATCATCAACAAGACCGACCTCGCCCCGTACGTCGGTGCCGACCTGGAGACCATGGCCGCCGACGCGAAACGACAGCGCGGCGACCTTCCCGTCCTCTTCACCAGCCTCACTTCCGACGGCGGCATCCGCGACGTCGCCGACTGGGTCACCGGCCACCTCGCCCAGTGGCGTGCCGGGGCAGCCGTATGAGCCCACCCACCCAACTCGCCGCTCTCCAGGCCACATCCGACCGCGACGTTTTCTCAGCCGACGCCCAGGAGCCGGCCGGGCACCCGCACGGTGTACGTGCCACGGCCCGGATCCGCGCCGCGCACAACGGACGCGTCACCACCCTTCCGCAGTTGCGCAGCGACGGCCCGTTCTACCTGCGGCGCATGCGCACCGACGGCAGCGCCGCCACGGTGGGGATCATCGGCGCGATGTGCGCCCCGCTCGGTGGCGACCGGCTCACCCTCGACATCACCGCCGAGGACCGGGCCGAGCTGGAGGTCATCACGGCTGCCGCCACGCTCGCCCTGCGCGGCCCCACCACCGACGCGGCGACCTACGACGTGCGGCTCACCGCCGGGGAACACGCCCATCTGCGCTGGCTGCCGCAGCCCCTGATCAGCGCCGCCGGCAGCAACCTGCGACAGACGTACACCGTCGAACTCGCCGCCACCGCACGGTTGGTACTGCGGGAAGAGCAATACCTGGGCCGGGCTGACGAGGAACCGGGCCACCTCGTCAGCCGGATCCTGGTCCACCGTGCCGGGCGTCCACTGCTCGACCAGCAGACGGCGTACGGGGCCCCGGAACCCGGCTGGGATGGCCCAGCCGTCCTGAACGGGCACCGCGCCGTCGGCCAGCTCCTGGTCGTGGACCCGCGCCTCGACGTCCGAAGAGACCCGGTACTGCTCGGCGAAGGCACCAAGGACGGGTGTGCCGTCCTCGCACCGCTGGCGGGCGGCCCGGCACTGCTCGCCACCGCCGTCGCACCCACCACCTCGACGCTGCGGGAACTGCTCGACGAGGCGCACGCACATGCCCTCGCCCGCTAACGCGGACGGGCGTTGTCACGTTGTTGGGTGCGTGACTGCCTGACGGCGCGTCGGGTCAGGGTGGGCTTGAGAGCCGGGCCTGTCGTCAGGCCGTGGTGGGCCAGTCGGCAGCGCCGGGTGATCTGGTTCCAGATCGCGAAGCGGATGCTCATCTCGGCTCGGTGAGCGGCAGCGGTCATCAGGTGGCGGCGGGGCCGGAAGTGGGTGAGATGCCGCTGAACGCGGACAGGAACCGCTGTGCTCCGCCCACGGAGCGGAAGCCCGTCATCGCGCGTTCACGCTGCCTGGTGGGCTGGTGGCTGTTCTCGGCCCGGTTGTTCAGGTACTTCGACTGGCGGTGCTCGACGGAGGGCATGACCTCGCGGTGGGCGGCGCCGTAGGAGCGGAGCTCGTCGGTGACGATCACCCGCGGCACCGTGCGGGTCTTCTTCAGCAGCGTGCGGAAGAAGCGCCTGGCCGCGGCCTTGTCCAGCCGGTTCTGCACGAGGATGTCCAGGACGTTGCCGTCCTGGTCGACCGCCCGCCACAGGTACTGCAACCGCCCGTTGATCTTGATAAAGACCTCGTCCAGGTGCCACTTGTCCCCAGGCCGAGGCTGCCGGCGGCGCAGCGCGCCTGCGTAGGCCGGCCCGAACTTGGCGCACCAGCGGCGCACCGTCTCGTAGGAGACGACGATCCCGCGCTTGAGTATCAGCTCCTCGACCTCGCGCAACGACAGCGGGAAGCGGAAGTACAGCCACACACAGTGGGAGATCACCTCGACCGGGTACCGGTGCCCCTTGTACGACGGCGACACGGCCCCCACGAACAGCCGCCTCTAGCACGATCAACCAGAAGATCATCCCACCCGGTCAACCAACGTGACAGCGCCTCCAGCCCCTCGCCGACGGCCGATAGGCGTCGTCCAACCTCTTGAAGACCACGCCCTCCATTCCGACCGATGCCCACGTCAGCCACTCGCGCACGGTGTCGGCATCGGTGGTCGACGGGCACAGTGCCCGCGGCGCGATGAGCCGGCGGGCGGCGAACACGGACTCCAGCGCGGCCCTGCGCCGCCGGTACGGCCAGGAGGTCGTGTCCGTCCCGGACAGCCGCAGTAGATCGAACGCGACGAAGTGGGCCGGCCACTCCTGCGCCGCCCGGACCGCCCCGGCACCACGCCGGGCAAGCCGGTTCTGCAGCCGCTCGAAGGCGAGGTGGCCCGCGGCGTCCCATACGACCAGCTCGCCGTCCATCGCGGTCGCGTCCGGCAGCTGCACGGACCCGGCCACGGCCTCCGGGAACGCCGGCCCCATCGGGTCGGGCACGGGGGTGGCGAGCATCGGTTCCGGCAGCGTCCACGTCACAGCCCATGCCTTCCACCGCGCCCGTCCGTCCGCAAATCGGGTGGCGCATGCGCACCCGACCACAGGCCCGACCATGGGCCCGACCATGGCCTGGGCACCCCCGGTTGTCGGTGGGAGCGTTCGGCGACGGTTTAGGCAGCGCCTAGCAATGTCGATGAGAACTGGCAACGCCGTGGGCTTGAGCGTGCGCCGCGGTGCCGTTGAGGGCGTTGCGCGGCGCACTGGTGACTTCGTGAGGCGGGGTGGGTCAGCCGGGCAGGTCGCCGGTGTAGCGGTAGATGTTGCCGGCGGAGTTGACGCCCCAGACGGTGCCGTCGGCGCCCGCGCCGATGTCGGTGAGGCCTCCGGGGATCTGCACCCACGGGCTGGCGTCGCTGTTGGTGTAGCGGTAGACGTTCCCGGCCGCGTTGACACCCCACACGTTGGTCCTGGACCCCGCCGCGATCCGTACCAGTCCGCCGCTGATCTGCTTCCAGTCGGCCATGTTGCCGACTCCTCTCCGCTTGGAAGTGATGCAACGGGAAAGCTCCCCAAGCGGAACGATTCGCCTTGTAAGCGAATTTAAAAAAATGATCCACTTATTGTCCGTAAGGACACGTTTATGGGTGTCGGCTGTCCTCTTTGGCTGGGCTGGTGCCGACCCGCAGGGTCGTCGGGTGACGCGAACTGTCGTCGCTTGTGTGGGTTATTCGCGGGTGGCGCGTTGACCTCGATCACCTGCCCGGCCGGGCACACGACCCAGCAGGAGCGTGAGCGCCGGATGCCCGTCGTCCTGGTGGGACCCGAGCGGATCCGGTCCGTGCTGCGCCGGCCGTCACTCGCCAGCCTGGAGAGCTCCGTCTTTATCTGGCACCGCCTCACCCCGTGAACGCACCGGACCCCGGGCCTCGACAGGCCCGGGGTCCGGTGGGGGAGCGGCCGGGGGCCGTCTCAGTAGTCGTCCCGCTCGGAGGGCGGTCCGTACTGCTCGATCAGGTCGCAGGTGCAGGTGCCGCCCTCGTACGCCTTCTTGTCGCACTCGTCATGGTGGTCCGTCAGCAGCTGGGGCTTCGGAGCGGGACGCGCGGTGACTGCGGCGGGCCGGGCCGGGGCGGGCCGGTCGGCGGCACGGAACTCGATGTCCACGACGGCGGAGGCGATTTCGTCCTTGCGCCACTTCTCGGGAGAGTTGTGGTTCACCAGGCCGCCCGCGTATGCCATGCGCAGCAGTTCGGCCTTGGTGTGGTTGCGCATCAACTCGTTCATGCGCTGCACCCGCGCACTGCCCCGCGCCGCCTGGGTCGCGTTCTCCGCCACCGTGTCGCCCTGGTCGTGGCCCTCCTGCGCCTGCGCCGACGGCGCGGGCTGGACGGAACCGTCGTCCACCGATGCCGGGCTGGACGGGGCCGGCACCGCTGCCTTCGCCCAGGACACGCCCAAGGTGGCGATGGCGGCTTGCTGTTCGGAGGTGAGCTTGTCCCACCTCGCCCGGGTGTTCGAAATCCATACGCCCAGCTTGATGACCACCGGCTCCGCCTCGCCGTCGACGGCGATCTGCTCGGTGTGGCCGCGCGGTACAGGCCGGTGGGCGCCTTCTCGTTCAACCCACTGCGCGAGGGCCGCCAGGCCGCGCTGGAAGGCCAGCTGCGCCTTGCTCGAGCCCTTCGTCGCGCGGGTGACCGCCGGGGCCGGAGACGGCGCCTGGACGGGCTTCAGTACCTGACGCTGTCGGGGATCTTGGTCGAGCGTCTTTCTAGAAGATCATCGAGCTGAACGGCCGGTCCCCACGATGGCGCTGTGTCAGGGTAGAACT
>NZ_JBFBAX010000061.1:0-10468 GCF_040682395.1 Streptomyces sp. NPDC051207
CCGTCCGGCCGTCTGCGGCCCCGCCCGGACCGGCCCCGCCCGGACCGGGGCAGCAGAGGCCGCACGAAGGCCCACTCGCTGTCGGACAGTTCACGGCGACGTATCACCCGACCATGATCCCCGAGCGAGTGCGGAACACGGCCCTTAATGGGCAGGTTCATGCCCATGAGAGGGCTGTGCCGCACCGGTGCGTCAGCCGAAAGATTGAGGGGTCCACAGGAATTGCACAAGAGTCCTCGCGCAAGCGGCCTCTCAGGCCGAGCGGTCCAGTGTCCGGCGGCGCACCGGGTCGGCGAACGGCAGGCCGCGGCCGTACCGCTCCAGTTCGTCGAGCGCCGCGTGGGTCATCCGGCTCAGCTCGTTGCCCAGCGAACCGGCGACGTGCGGGGTGAGCAGGACGTTCGGCAGGTCGTACAGCGGCGAGGAGGCGGGCAGCACCTCCGGGTCGGTGACGTCCAGGACGGCGTGCAGGCGGCCCGTGACCAGCTCCGCGGTCAGCGCCTCGGTGTCGACGAGGGAGCCCCGCGCGGTGTTGACCAGCGTGGCGCCGTCGCGCAGCAGCGCCAGCCGCGCCCGGTCGAACATGTGCCGGGTGCCCGGCAGTTCGGGCGCGTGGATCGTCACCACGTCGCTCGACGCGACGAGGGTGTCCAGGTCCACGGTGCGTACGCCGAGGGCCGCGGCGTCGTCACCGGTGACGTACGGGTCGTACAGCAGCACCGTCAGGTCGTAGGGGCGCAGCAGCTCGATCACCCGCCGTCCGATGCGGGAGGCGCCCACCACGCCGACGGTGCGGCGGAAGTTCCCGCCGCCGATCACATCGAGGGGGCTGACCCAGGCGCGCTTCTCGCCGTACACGCGGGCCGCGCGCAGCACGCCCTTGCCGGAGAAGAGGACCGCGGCGACGGTGTACTCGGCCACCGGCACGGCGTTGGCCCCGGCCGCCGAGGCGACCGCGACGCCCCGCTCCCAGCAGGCGTCGGTGATGTGGTGCTTCACGGAACCGGCCGCGTGGACGACGGCCCGCACCCGGGGCATCCGGGCCAGCACCTCCGCGGTCAGCGGCGAGCAGCCCCAGCCGGTGAACAGGACCTCCGCCTCGCGCAGCGCCACGGCGTGCCCGGGGTCGGTGAAGTCCCGCACCACCACCGCCGGATCGGTGTCGGCCAGCGCGGTGAGCCGCTCCAGGGTCTCCGCGTCGAACAGCGCCTCGCGGACCGGCGGGTCCATCGCGAGGACGGTCCGGGGACGGTGAGGGGGACGGGTCACTTGACGGCTCCCGCGGTCAGGCCGGAGCGCCAGTGGCGCTGGAGCGCCAGGAAGGCGACGGCGAGGGGAAGGACGGACACCAGCGAGCCGGTCACGACGAACGCGTAGTAGTGCGGCTCCTGGGGGAGCACCGCGTTCCAGTTGAACAGGCCGAGGCCCACCGGGTAGAGCGAGGAGTCGTTGAGCATCACCAGCGGCAGGAAGAAGCTGTTCCAGCTCGCGGTGAAGGAGAACAGGAAGATCGTGACGAAGGCCGGGGACAGCATCGGCAGCGCCACCGAGCGGAAGATCCGCAGCTCGCTCGCCCCGTCGAGGCGCGCGGCCTCCAGGGTCTCGGCGGGGACGTACCCCTCGGAGAAGACCCGGGCCAGGTAGACGCCGAAGGGGTTGACCAGGGAGGGGATGAGCACCGACCAGTACGTGTTGGCCAGGCCGATGTCGGAGGCCATCAGGTACATGGGCAGCGAGACGACGGTGTGCGGCACGAGGATGCCCAGCAGCACCAGCCCGTAGAGCTTCTCCTTGCCGGGGAAGGGGTACTTGTCGAAGGCGTAGCCCGCGAGCAGCGCCAGGAGCGTCGAGCCGACCGAGCCGACGACCGAGTAGAGCAGGCTGTTGGCCAGCCAGCGGCCGAAGACGCTGCCTTGGTACGTGAACATGTCGGCGAGGTTGGTGAAGAGGCTGAAGTCGCCGAGCGCGAAGCCGGGGCGGCCGAAGAGGTCGCCGTTGTTCTTGGTGGCGTTGACCAGCAGCCAGGTCAGGGGCATCAGGGTGTAGACGGCGACCAGGGCGAGCAGGGTGTTGACGGTGACCCGCGAGGCGCGGGAGGAAGCGGTGCCCGGTCCCCGGCCCTGTGACGGGGGTGCGGGGCGTGGCGGCGGTCCGGCCGGGGCGGCGGCGGGGGCCGGTGCGATGTCGAGGGTCACGGTCACGCGTCCTTCCAGCGGTTGCCGAACTTGGTGATCACGAAGGACAGCGCGGCGCCGAGGAGCGCCAGCAGGAGCGAGGCCGCCGCCGCGAGGCCGTAGTCGCTGCGGCTGACGGCCGCCTGGTAGATGAACATCACCGGGCTCCACTCGGTGGAGATGGCGCTGGTCCTGCTGCGCAGCACCTCGGGCTCGTTGAACAGCTGGATGGCGCCGACCGCGGTGAACAGCATCGTGAGGACCACGGCGGAGCGGATCATCGGCAGCTTCACGGACCAGGCCGTACGCAGGTGGCCCGCGCCGTCCACCAGGGCCGCCTCCAGGGTCTCGCGGGGCACGGCCTGGAGCGCGGCGTAGAAGATCACCATGTTGTAGCCGGTCCACTGCCAGGCCGTGGCGTTGGCGAGCGAGAAGATCACCGCGTTGGGGCCGAGCAGGTCGGCGTCCGCGCCGAAGACCTCCAGGAAGTCGATGACCGGGCTGAGGCCGGGGGTGTAGAGGAAGCCCCAGATGATGGCGGCGATCAGGCCCGGCACGGCGTGCGGCAGGAAGTAGGCGAGCCGGAAGAACGCCTTGGCGCGGGCCAGCGCGGAGTCGACCAGCAGGGCCAGTGCCAGGGCGCCGCCCACCATCACCGGGATGTAGACCAGGCAGTACAGCGCGATGTGCAGGAAGCCGCGGCGGAACGCCGGGGAGTCCAGGGCGCGCAGGTAGTTGTCGGCGCCGACGAACAGGGTCTCGGTACCGCCGAAGCCGAGTCCGGAGGCGGCCTGTTCACGGAACAGGCTCATCCAAACCGCGTAGCAGATGGGGGCGGCGAGGGTGGCGAGGAAGAGGACGAGGAACGGCGCGATGAAGAGGGCCGGCGTGCTGCGCTGCCCGCGGACGAGCCGGGATGCCATCGGCGGTGACTCCATGACGTAGAAGGGCCGGGCGGGGTGCCGGGAGGTGGCGGGGTGCCAGGGACCTCCCCGGCCGCCCGGGGAGGTAACACGCCCGCGCCCGGGGCGGAACGGGGGGCGCGTCCGCGCGTCGGCGGGCGCGCCGCCGGGTCACTCGGCGAGCTTGAGGCCCCGGTCGGTGATCCCCTTCTCGGCCGCGGTCTGCGCCGCCTGGAAGGCGGGCCAGAACTCGCCGGTCCTCATGGCCTTGCCCAGGTCGTTCTGGAGGGACAGCGAGGTGGAGTTGTGCACCGGGCTCCAGGTCCAGCCCTCGGTGATGGTGGGCACCTGCTCGGAGGCCACCGCGTAGAGGTCCTGGCCGCCGAAGTACTCGGTGTCGAAGGTCTCCTTCGCGGCGGCGCGCAGCGATTCGTCGGCGGGCAGCGCGCTGGAGGTGCCGGCGGCGAGGCGTGCCTTCACCGCGGCGGCGTCGGTGGTCGCCCAGAGCGCGAACTCGGCCGCCGCCTTGGCCTTCTCGGTGTCCTTGGTGAGGGCGAACGAGGTGCCGCCGACCGCGCCGGTGGCGGGGGTGCCCCAGTGCGGCAGCGGGGCTTGGGCCCACTTGCCCGCCTGCTTGGGGTACGTCGTCTTCAGGGAGCCCGCGCTCCAGGAGGCGCCGATCAGGGCGATCGCCTTCGCGTCGGTGACGGCCTTGGTGGCCTCCGGGCTCCAGCCCTTGTGGTTGAGGACCAGGTCGTTCGTGACGAGGTCCTTCCAGTAGTCGGCGACCTTGCGGGTGGACGTGTCGGCGATGTTCACCTTCCAGGCGTCGCCCTCGGTGCCGTACCAGTGGGCGCCGGCCTGCTGGGCGAGGCCCGCCCAGGTGGCGACGTCGTCGCCCCAGAAGTCGAGGATGCGGGCCTTGCCCTTGGAGGCGGTCTTCACCTTCTCGGCCGCGGTCCGGAACTCGTCCCAGGTCCGCGGGACCTCGATGCCGTACTCCTCGAAGAGGTCGGTGCGGTAGTACAGGGACTGCGGGCCCACGTCGTAGGGCGCCCCCCAGGTCTTGCCGCCGAGGGTCACCAGGCTGCGCACGGACTCGGGGGTCTTCTTCACGGCCGCGCCCAGCTCGGCGGACGAGTCGCGCAGCAGGCCCTGGGTGACCAGGTCGGGGATGGCCTGGTACTCGACGTTGACGACGTCGGGCGCGTTGCCCGCCTTGACGGCCTTGGCGAGCTTGTCGTAGCCGCCGTTGAGACCGGCGGGGATCTCCGAGTGGACGACCTTGATGTTCTCGTGCGTGCGGTTGAACTCCTCGGTCATCTCCTTGGTGCCCGGCTGCCAGGACCAGTAGGTGATCTCGACGGGCTCGGCGGCGGTGCCGGTGCCCGTGTCCGCCGTGCCGGTCCCGGAGCCGCCGCACGCGGTGGCGAGGAGGGCCAGGGAGGCCGTGGCGGCGGCGAGGGCGACGGCGGACGTGCGGGAGGTGGGCTTCATGTGCGCGTGCTCCTACGGGCGGGGCCTTCCAGAGGCCGTGAGGTTGACGCACATCTTTCGGTCACAAACGATCGCAGTCAAGAGCGAATGAACAAACGATCGTCAATGAGTGATATCGATCCGGAAACGACGCGTCCGTGCGCGGCACGGCGGCCACCTCCGGATACGGCAGTCGCCTCGCCCCGTCCCGCCCCGGTCAGCCGAGGTCGGCGGCCCCCCGCAGCTCCACGAACGGCCGCCCGCCGTCGGCGTCACCGTCGCCGTCGCGCACCCCGTCCAGTTCCAGGACGACGATCTCGTTGCGCCCGGCGCGCAGCAGCGGCCACGGCAGGTACAGGGTCCGCTGCGGGCCCCGCTCCTCCCAGTACCGCCCCAGGCAGAAGCCGTTGACCCAGACGTAGCCCTTGCGCAGCCCGGGCAGGGCGAGGTACCCGTCGGCCGGTTCGGCGACCTCCAGGAAACCGCGGTGGAACACCGGCCCGGGCCCCGCGGTCGCCGTCCCCCACGGCAGCCCGTCGGGCGTGCCGTGTCCCAGCTCCACCGCCCGGGCCGTCCAGCCGTGCAGCGTCTGGCGGGTGTGCAGGACGCGCCGCACGCCCTTGCGGTCGCCGATCCCGGTTCCGTAGTTGATCCGGCCCATCGACTCGACGAGCAGTTCCAGGCGCGCTGACGGGCCGGGCACGGCGACGGCGTCCAGGGTCTCGGCGCGGTCCCGTTCCAGTACGCCGACGGGCTCGCCGTCGAGGAGGACGTGCGCGCGGTCGGCGAGCCCCCGCACGCTCAGCGGGTGCGGGCCGCGCGGGCCGGGGATCCGCGTCCCGTACAGCACCAGCCCGTGCCCGATGCCCAGTTCCTCGAAGGACGGCGGCATCGGGGCCGTCACCTCCTCGCCCGCCAGCGTGTCCAGGACGTCGAGGAGCCGTACCGACCCGGTCAGCTCCAGCCGGGACGGCGGCAGCAGCGGGGCGGGCGGCGGCGGCTCGGGCAGCGGCCCGTCGGCGTACCGCCGCAGCACCTCGCGGAAGGCGCGGAACTTCTCCGTCACACCGCCGCGTTCGTCGATCGGGGCGTCGTAGTCGTACGAGGTCACCGTCGGCAGATAGCCCTCCCCGGTGACGTGGTCGTCCGTGTTGGCCCCGGCCCAGGTGGAGAAGTTCGTCCCGCCGTGCGCCATGTAGATGTTGACCGAGGCCCCGGCCGCCAGGCTCTCTTCGAGTGTCGCCGCCGCGTCCCCGGGGTCGCGCACGACGTGTTCCGTGCCCCAGTGGTCGAACCAGCCGCACCAGAACTCCATGCACATGGGCGGGTCGCCGGGCCGCAGCCGCGCCAGGTCCGCGAACGCCTCCCGCGCGCGGCTGCCGAAGTTCACGGTCGCCAGGTGGCCGGGGAGCGTGCCGCCGGTCAGGAAGAAGTCGTCGGGGCCGTCCGAGGTGAACAGCGGCACGTCGATGCCGCGCGCCCGCAGCCCGGCGGCCAGGTGCTCCAGATGGCCGGTGTCGGTGCCGTAGGAGCCGTACTCGTTCTCCACCTGCACCATCAGCACGTTGCCGCCGCGGGTGACCTGGTGCGCGGCGATCACCGGGACCAGACGGTCGAACCAGCGGTCCACGTGGCGTTCGTACGCCGCGTCCCGGCAGCGCAGCGCCCGCACCTCGGGGTCGGCGAGCAGCCACCACGGCAGGCCGCCGTTCTCCCACTCGGCGCAGATGTACGGGGAGGGCCGGACGATCGCGTGCAGCCCGGCCTCACGGGTGGCGCGCAGGAAGCGGTCGAGGTCCGCGAGGCCGGTGAAGTCGTAGTGGCCCGGGCGTGGCTCGTGCAGGTTCCACGGGACGTACGTCTCCACGGTGTCGAGCCCCATGGCGCGCAGCATCCGCAGCCGGTGCGGCCACTGCTCGGGCAGGACGCGGAAGTAGTGCAGGGCACCGGAGAGCAGGCGCAGGGGACGGCCGTCGAGGGAGAACCCCTCGGGGGATACGCGGAACATTTGAGGGGTCTCCGTCGGTACGGGTGCGGCGCGCACCGCAGGTCAGGTCAGGTCAGGAGCTGGACGCGCGCACGTGCAGCTCCGGCAGGATCGCCAGGCGGTGGCGGGCCCGGCCGGGGTCGGTGATCCGTTCCGCCAGCAGGCCGACCGCGGCGGCGCCGACGGCGTGCTTGGGCGGGGCGACCGCGGTGAGGGGGATGTCGGCGAGCGAGGCGACCTCGTCGTCGTACGCCACGAGCGCGAGGTCGCCGGGGACGTCGATGCCGTGCGTCCGCAGCCGCTGGAGCAGCACGAGCGCGTCGTGGTCGTTGTGGACGAGCGCGGCGTCCAGCCGGCCGTCGGCCACGGCGTCGGTGAACTCGCCCAGCACACGCTCCCGTCCGGCGGCGTCACCGGCCGGCGGGGGCAGCCGCAGCGGCGACGGCTCCGGCTCTCGCAGCCCGGCCGCCGCCAGGCCGCCGCGGTAGCCCTCCAGCACCGGCGCGCCGTGCGGGCTGTCGTCGCGCAGCAGCAGCGCGATGCGCCGGTGCCCGGCCTCGGCCAGGTGGCGTACGGCGAGCCGGGCGCCGTACACATGGTCGGTGACCACGTGCTCGGCGCCGGGCAGTTCGTCCCCGGGGCGGCGCTCGACCAGGACGTACGGCACGCCGAGCGCGGTGAGCCAGGACTCGCCGGCCCCGCCGCACGGGGTGATCAGCAGGCCGTCGATGCCGTCGGCGAGCATCCGCCGGGCCTGCTCCCGCTCCTGGCCGTGGTCGTACTGGGAGATGCCGAGGACGAGCCGGACGCCCCGCTCGGCTGCGGCCTCCCGGGCGCCCTTGATCACTTCCGGGTAGTAGTAGTCGGCGGCCGGCACGATCAGCCCGACGACCAGCTCACGGGCGGGGGTCCGGGCGGCCGGGGCGCCGTCCGGCACCGCCGCCGTGGGGCCGTCCGGCAGGAGCGCCCCGCCGTGCACCCGGGTGACCAGCCCCCGCTCGGCGAGGGCCTCCACGTCCCGGCGGATCGTGACCGGGGAGACCTGCAACTCCTCGGCGAACTCCGTGACCCGCAGGGAGCCGTGCTCCCGGAGCCTGCGCAGGATCGCCTGGTGCCTCTCTTCGGCATGCATGTGTCCCGGTCTCCCTCTGCCTCGTCCGAACGGACGTCTCACCGCCCGGCGATCGTATATGAACGTTTCTGTGCGAACAATCAGTTCCGTAGGGCTGTGCGTGATTCATTGCCGGTCTCTGCACGCTCGTGTTAGAAACCGCTCGCCCCTCGTGGTTCCCGGGTGCGACGACGCGCCCCCTCCTCCGGAGGTTCCTTCCGCATGCCCTCCGCGACACCCGCGGCCCACCCGGCCGCTCCCCTCCCCCTCCTCTCCCGCAGGGCCCTGCTGCGCGCCGCCGCGGCCCTGGCCGGCGCCGCCTCGGCGGTCGCGTCCACCGCCTCCCCCGCCCGCGCCGCCGACGCCCACGACACCCTCCGGCTGCGCTGGCGCGACCTGCTGCTGGGCACCGGCTTCACGCCCACCGCCGAGCCGTACGCCGGCCGGCTCGCCGCCCTCGGCGCCACCGCCCGCGACCTGCGCGCCACCATGACACGCGCGGACGGCTCCCTCTGGCCCGACCTGCCCTACGCCGACCCCGAACCGGACACCGACGCCGAGTCCTACACCTACTCCGGCAACCTCGGCACCAGCTTCAACCGGCTGCGCACCCTCGCCGAGGCCCACGCCCAGCCCGGCACCGGCCTCACCGGCGACCCCGGCCTGCGCGCCGACATCCTCGCCGGCCTCGACCACCTCCACGACCAGGCGTACCACGCGGGCCGGACCCGCTACGGCAACTGGTACAACTGGCAGATCGGCATCCCGCAGGCGCTGCTCGACATCGACGTCCTGCTGTACGACCACCTCGGCGCCGGCCGAGTCGGCGAACACTGCGCCGCCGTCGACCACTTCGTCCCCGACAGCGCGGTCGCCTCCTACACCGGCACCTCCACCGGCGCCAACCGCGTCGACCTGTGCCGCGTCCTCGCCCTGCGCGGCGTCCTCGGCAAGAACCCCGCCAAGCTCACCCTGGCCCGCGACGCGCTCTCCCCCGTCTTCCCGTACGTCACCCAGGGCGACGGCCTCCACCCCGACGGCAGCTTCCTCCAGCACACCCACGTTCCCTACGCCGGGTCGTACGGGGCGGTCATGCTCGGCGGGCTCTCCCTGCTCTTCGCCCTGCTGAAGGGCTCCGCCTGGGAGGTCACCGACACCCGTCGGCAGATCGTCCTCGACTCGGTCGAGAAGGCGTACGCGCCCTTCCTCTTCAACGGCCTGGCGATGGACGGCGTCTCGGGGCGCGCGATCAGCCGCGGGGTGCAGAAGTCCGACACCCGCCGGATCCACCAGGACGACCACCTGCGCGGCCACGGCATCATCGCCTGCGTCGCACTGCTCGCACAGAGCGCCTCGGCCGCCGAGAAGGCACGCTGGGACGCCATGGTCAAGGGATGGATCGCCCGCGACTACTACCGCCCGGTCCTCTCCAGCCCTTCGCTCGGCGTCGCCCAGCTCGCCCGGCTGAAGGCCGTCGCCGACAGCGCCGCACCGGCGAGCCCCGAGCCGTCCGGGCACCGCCTCTTCCCCGGCATGGACCGGGCCGTGCACCGCCGCCCCGGCTGGGCCGCCGCCGTCTCCATGGCCTCGCACCGCATCACGCACTACGAGAACGGCAACGGCGAGAACCTGCGCGGCTGGCACACCGGTTCAGGAATGCTCTACTGGTGGGGCGACGACTTCGCCAACGGCCAGTACAGCGACGACTTCTGGCCGACCGTCGACCCGTACCGGCTGCCCGGCACCACCGCCTCCCGCAAGCGCCTCGCGGACGGAGAGGGCGGCACCTGGGGCGCGCCCCGCCCCGACGTCCGCTGGGTGGGCGGCGCGACCGACGGGACGTACGCCGCCGTCGGCCAGTACCTCAAGGGTCTGTCGTCCACGCTCCTCGCCAAGAAATCGTGGTTCTTCCTCGACGACGCGGTGGTCTGCCTCGGCGCGGGCATCCACGGCCGGGACGGCACGGGCGTCGAGTCGGTCGTCGACAACCGCAACCTGGGCGCCGCCGGCGTCCACGGCTTCACCGTCGACGGCTCGGCGCAGTCCGCGACCCCCGGCTGGAGCGCCATCCTCACCGACGCGCGCTGGGCCCACCTCGCCGGACACGCCGGGTACGTCTTCCCCGGCGGGGCGACGGTGAAGGCACTGCGCGAGGCCCGTACCGGCGCCTGGTCGGACATCAACAAGGGCGCCGTCACCGACCCGGTCACCCGCCGCTACCTGACCCTGTGGTTCGACCACGGCACGGACCCGACCTGGGCGACGTACGCGTACGTCCTGATGCCGGGCGCGACCGCGGAACGGACGGCCGCCCGCGCCGCCGACACCGGCTGGCTCACCGTGCTCGCCAACAGCAACGACCAGCAGGGGGTGCGCGTCCCCTCGCTGGGCTTCACCGGCGTCAACTTCTGGTTCGGCGGAACCGTGGGCGACCTCACCGCGAACGCCCCCGCCTCCGTCATGATCCGCCAGAGCGGGACAACGGCCACGGTGTGCGTCTCCGGCCCACTGCGCGACGGCACGGCCATCGACCTCACCTGGAACCGCGCCGTGACATCGGTGACCTCCGCCGACCCGTCCGTCCAGGTACAGGGCACCGGCAACGCCCTGCGCCTGCGCGTCACACCGGGCACCCTGGGAGCCGTACACCGGGCGGAGGTCCAGCTCGCCCAGGGCGTGTCCTAGGCTCTGTCGTCAAATGATCTTCGCTCGGGGATCGTGGTCGGGTGATACGTCGCCATGACCCGTCCGACAGCGAGTGGGCCTTCCTGCAGCCGCTGCTGCCCCGGTCCGGGCGGGGCAGCAGACGGCCGGACGA
>NZ_JBFBAX010000062.1:0-9173 GCF_040682395.1 Streptomyces sp. NPDC051207
CAGATGTCGCAATCCACACCGAACCCAGAAGGCCCTCACCCGTTCAAGCACCCAGCACGCGTGTCACCAACGTCCCGGGACAGCACACCTAGCCGGTGCGCACCAGCTCCTTCCTGCGCTCCTCCCAAGAAGGCCAGTACTGACCGAGGTATGTCTCCAGGGTGTCCCCGAAGACGGTGTAGCGGCCGGTCGAGTCGTCGGCGGGCTGAGGGTTGGGCATCGCGCCCAGGTACTGGAGAAGGTTCGCGTTCTTGGTCCGGTTGTGCCGGGCCTGCTCCTCGATCTTCCGCTCCGCTTTCTCGCGCTCGTGTGGGTCGCGGTGGCTCACCGACTCCCGCTTGCGCTCCTCCATGCCTGCGTCACCGTCGAATACGACGTGGCAGGGCACTCCCAGAGCGCTGAACAGCGCATCGGACAGCATGAGGTTGTCCTTGCCCGAGACCTGGATGGCGCTAACGCCCTCCGCTCCCAGGTTGATCCCCGACCGCTCCGCGCAACCGGTGATCACACCCTCGTCACCACCGCCTTCGACCAGCACCACGGCATGGGCGAAGAAGCCCTCGGCCAGCGCACCGCTGAGCGTGCCCTCGGTCCGGCTCCGGATCACCTGCTTGTCGACCAGCTCGTCGAGGACCCGGCACAGGTCATCTTCCGTGGCCTGCCACACCTCGGTGACCGGGTGCTCGGCGCCGGCGTCGCGGCTGAGCCGGCGGATCTGGTGATAGCCCTTCGGGTCGATGAAGACGGGGTTGTGGGTCGCGTACATGATCTGGGTACGTCCCCGCGGCGAGGTCGCGACCAGCTCGCGCAGCACCTTCGCGAACGTCCGTGCCTGCGGCGGGTGCTGGAAGAGCTCTGGCTCCTCGATGGCCAGACACAGCGTCCGCACGCCACCGGCCGAACTCCTGCGGTCAGCCAGGTACTTCAGTGCCGCAATGATCAGCGCGCGCTGGAAGCCGTGGCCCTGTCGGTAGACCGAGGTCTGGGCGGCACCGTCACGGATGCTCACCTGGAAGGTGGTCCGGGCCGGCTTTGGCACGTGCACCGTTGGGGTCACGACCACCTCACGCCCGGTAGTGAACTTGGCGACCTCGGCGGACAGCGCGGCCGACACCTCGTCGAGCACCGGACCGTAGACCTTGGTGTGCAGCTCCTGGCGTGCCAGATGGGCGTTCTCCTCGATCTCGCCGAGCTGCTCGTTCGCCTGCGAGCGGTCCACGGCGTGGTCAAGGATGCGGCCGACCGCAGTCGTCTTCTGGTCGTCCGCCTCCTCGTACGCCCGCAAGTCAGCGGAGACGAATACGAAATCGATCAGCTGGGCGAGCCGACTCTGCCCGGCGAAGCCGAAGAAATGGGTATCCTCGACCTCGGCCTCGGTGAGGCGGTCCCGGTTGGCCAACTCCCAGGTCAGCATGGCGTCCAGGGCCTTGTCCTTGCTTCCGGCGGCTGGCAGACCCAGGCTGGGGTCGCTCTCCCGCAGCCTGTCGTAGGCGCGGCGCAGATCCATGGCCTTCTCGTTCTTGCGTACGTCCTCGAACGGCCCGTACGCCAGCGCCTTGCCGGTGATCTTGTCCTCGCCGTTCTGCCACGTCCGCCAGATGCTCACACTCCGTGCGCCCTCAGGCGCGTACCGGCCAAGCACCTGCCCGTCGTGGTCGGTGAGCCCGTCGAACTCCACCTCCACGGTGATACGGCCGTCAACGGACCCGGAGTGCACGTCATCGTCGCTGAGCGAGACTCCTCGTTCGCCGTTGAAGAACCAATCGAGCGCGCGCAGCACGGTGGACTTGCCGACGCCGGTCGGCCCGATGAAGGAGGTGATGTCTTCGAAGGACACGTCCACCTTGTGCAGACAACAGAAGTTCTCGATGCGAACGCGCTTGATTTTCACGGTCGTCCTGGGTGTCTGGTACTGGTGGGGCATTTAGATGCCCATGTGATGAACGTGACGCTAGCAGTACCCCTGAGGATGGATCCGCCGTTTTAAGGCAGCTCGTACAGCCCCGCATAGCGGGCAACATCCCTCCTGCAACGCCTCGCGCTCGCCGCCACTTGCCGCCTGCTGTCAAAGCCTTCCTCGACCACTGATGTCGGATCACGCAACTGCGAGAGCAGCACGTGCAGCGCGACGTAGCCGCTGCCAGCGGCGCGGAGCCGAGGACGCCGAGTTGATGGTGAGCGAGCTGAGCGGGCTGCCCGTCATGGAGATCGAAGGCTGCACAGCAAAGCGAGCTTTTTGTGATCCTCCGAACCAGGGGCAACTGATGGGCATCCATGTGCAGTCGCGACGCGTCCCCTCGGTCGGCCTACGTGTCGACGAGTACCGGGCATAGGGAAAGTGACGTAGACACGACACTCAGCCATCCCGCGACGCCGTGCCCATAGCGTGCCCATAAGACGGGTAAACCACGGTCAAGAGCGGTGCGATCCTGCCCTTACGGGCTCCACACCAGAGGACGTTTGCGCAGGTCAGGAGCTACCCGGCTCCCCGAGCGCCGTCGCTTCCCAAGCTGAGAGCGCGAGTTCGATTCTCGTCACCCGCTCCATGCGAAACCCCAGGTCAGCAGCTTGGGGTTTCTTTGTTGTCTAGAGCGGTTGGGTGCCGCTCTAGACAGTCCATGGCTGGGACACCGGCCCAGCCATGCCGTCAGCCGGAGCCAGTAGGCCGGTTCGTGTGGTCGTCCGTCGTGGTCCAGTTCCGTAGCGTCGTAACTGCTCCCACCGCGGCGAAGCACAGCGCTGCCGTTGCACCGAATGCGCCCCCTGCGTAAAGGATCAATTCAGCGATCCCCGCGCCGGTCGCGTGCTTCAGAGCGGCAACACACACGGCGACCAGCATGGAGAAGAGCACGATGACCAGAAGCCAGAGTGCCCAGGCGACGGACCGGGAGAGGCGCGTGGTGTCGGGGGCGGTCATGATCGGAGCTTCCTTTCGCTGTCTCGCGAGGAGGGCGAGGCACTCGTCAGCTGGTCGAGAAGCAGTCCTCGTGCGTGGGTGATGGCTGCCGCCAGTTCCCTGTGGGCATCAGACCGCTCCCCGAGGAGCATCAGCAGTTCGGCGATCTCGTGCTGCACGTCGAGAGGGGGAAGCAGGACTTCCTGGCGTCCCAGTGCGTTCTTGGTGATGAACGGGGCCGCAGTGGCGGCCGCTCGATCCCTGACCCAGTTCACGGCGTCCGGACGGCTCAGCACGGCGAGCAGGTAGTGGGGCAGGACCCCGGCATCCTGACGGCAGCGGAGCCTGATCACGTTGGAGCTCATGAGCCACCCCGTTTGGTCCCCGCAGACCATGGCCGGCGGGCCCATGGCGCCCGAGCGAACACAGACGATGTCACCAGGCGCGAGGCGGTAGCGCGTCAGCCGTTCTGCGAGCTCCAACGAAACGCACTCGTCGGCACTGTCGGTCACCCGCCCATCGCGCAGGTGCTTGGGGAAGACGACCGGCACCACGCCGTACGGAGTCCGGTCCCGGGGCGCCAGCAGCCCGTGCGACGGGCCGGTCTGGATCTCGCACAACTCCGCGAGCGTCGCCCTGCGCCGAGGCGCCTGACGCACCCGGTCGGTCTTCAGCTCGGCGCGTAGGCCGGTAGTACGCTCGTCCAGGACTGCGCATCTCTCCCTCAGTAGCGAGACGTCGGCCCAGGCTTCCACCTCCGCCATACCGGCCGTTCCAGAGTCCAGGGCCGAGGACCGGCCGATGTGGTCGATCGGATTGAGCGAGTAGTCGTTGCGGCGTAGCCCCTCCTTGTCGACGCGTGCGCTGGGTACGGTCGCCGGAGGAGGGTCATGCGGTCGGGCGGGTCCTCCCCCCGGGCTCAGAGCCAGGTACGAGTCGAGGACGGCTTGGACGTCGTCGTAGGCGAGCACCCTCCGTCCGCCGCGTCGCATGACGCCCAGGTCACGCGCGTCCAGGAACAGGACATGGTCCCCGGCGTCGGCCGGGTGTCGCAGCAGCCACACGCACACGGGTACCGGGGTGCCGGAGAAGAGCCGGTCGGGCAGCGCGACAACGCACTCCACGACACCCTGCTCCACCAGTGCCTGACGGATCGCCCGCTCCGCCGCGTTCCCGGAGTTGCCCGCCTTGTTCGGCATGACCACCGCCGCGCGCCCGCCCTCGGCCAGGACGGACAAGGCGTACTGGGGATAAGCAAGGTTGTCGTTGCCTACCGGAGGGGCCCCATAGGGCCAGTTCCCGGTGCGCGTGGTCTCCTGCGAGGTGTCCTTCATGTTGAAAGGCGGGTTGGTGAGAACCAGATCGACCGACTCCTGGGGCCACTTCTCCTCCCAGGGCCGCCCGCGGGTCTTCAGCTGGAGGGCGAACGGGACTCCCCGCAATGCCAGGCCCATACTGGCCAACGACAACGTCGCCCGCTTCGGCGTCTGCCCAAGCAGTCTGGGCAGTGGAGCGTCGGCGGCGCCGGGCCTGCCTCTCGCCCACCTGGCAGTGTCGGCTGCCGCGCCGAGGAGTTCCCCACCACGGAAGTACGGGTCGTACACGCTGCTCGGGGGGCTTTTCCTGGCCGCCCGCCCCAACGCCGCCATCAGGCGCGCCACCGGGAGCGGTGTGAAGAACTCGCGGCTGCGCAGCTGCGCGCGCTCCTCGTAGTCCTCGATGAACAACTGAAAGGCATGAGGGCCGAGCGCACCAACCAGTCGGACGACCTGCGCGAGATCCTGGAACCGCCGGGGCTCCAGGCGAGCGAGCGCATCCTGCATCTCGGGCAGCGATCCCATGCCGCGCAGCACCGCGTCCGTTTCCGAGCCGACAAGCTTCAGTAGGGAGATGCTGGACCGCGGCTCGGCACTGGTCATAACGTACGCCTGTACCTTCTGCCAGCAGCCCTGTCTCGTCTCGCGCAGGAAGAGCAACGCGGCCAGGAGGCTCAGATAGGCGACCGCCTGGTCCGCGCCTCCCACCCGCTCGGCCAAGGGCCCCATGAGCTTGCGGACGATCTCGGAATCCCGTGGATCCGGCCCTTGCCCGGGACCGAGCGAGAGCCCGGCGTGCTGTCGCGCTGTCTCCTCTTGTGCGACGGAGGTGCCGGGCCAGTGCCGTCGCGCCCGGTCTCCGTAGGTGGTGAGTTCGCCCTCCCCTGATTCCCGGCGGTGCGACGGCACCCGTCTTCCGTCGAGCCAGCCGAGGACCTCGGACGCGTCGAAGTAATCCTGGCCGGCGGTACGTCGGGGGGTGGGAAAGTCGGCCGCCCGCCGCTCCCATGTGGTGACCGCCGCGCGTGTCACGCCTGCCATGGCCGCAATCTCCGTGCGCGTCAGAAGGCGATCACCGTCAGACATGCCCGTTCTGTTCTTCATGACGCCTCGGTATCCCTTCGAAGTAGCCCTGGAGGGGCGTTCGTTGGCGCATGAGCCTAGGGCAGTCGTCGCGCTGGTGCCTTATGAGTACTTCAAGTACTCAGATGCTCGTTCCAGGCGCACCTGCGAACAAGGCAAGAGGAGAACGCCAGTTCTTGTGCATGTTTGGCCTTCTCAACTCTCGCCTCGGCGCCGGTTCGCCATCTAAGGATGGATAAGGCGTTAACACTTTCGGATGAGGGGACAGCCTGTGGCGACATCGGCCCCGCGGTGAGGAAGGCCCGCGCAAGGGGTACCGGCACGGAGGAGTGTCGACCTATTACCGTGAGGCATGGAGAGGTGCGACCCATTGGTCACGGACATGATCAAGGCCCTGGCACCAGCACCAGGAAGGAGTCGGTGAACCTCGCCCTGCGCGAAGTGCTGGAGACCCTGCGTCGCGCTTTGGCGCTCACCCGTCTGCGGGTGCCGGCCAAGGAGGCGCCTTCGTCCTAACCTCTTCGACGCTCACCCAGAAGCGGGGGTGAGGACAAGCGGAACCACCAGCTCGGTCACTTCAGGGCAGCGTCCGTACAGCGAGCACCTTCTTTACAAGGCGCCTCGGCTCAGACCTTCTCCGCGCTCACGCGTGGATGCTCGGCGGTGAGCAGCCCGATGTCTTCTACATCGGAAGTCAGGATCGTCACCCGGCCGGGATGCTGCAGGGCGGTCGCGCACAGCATGGCGTCGATGGCGTACTTGTGGCCGTGCAGCCCCGCTGCGCGCAGCAAGGCGGCAGCGGATTGCGCGACGGTCTGGGTCACCGGCTCGACGGCCAGGCGGGACAGGGTCCACTTCAGCGCGGCGTCGTTGATCTTCGGGTGGATCACCTCGACCAGCACGGCGGCTGAGGTGATCACTGGCAGGTCCGCGTCACGAGCCGCCGTCAGCCACTCGTGGATCTCCCGATCACGCTGTACGGCCTTAGCCAGGCCCTCGCTGTCCAGGACCAGGGCACCGCTCACGCGGCTGCCCCAGCGTTTGAGGCGCCGCCGGTCAGCCGGGCGCGCTTGGCCGCCACGGCCTCGGGGTCGGCCGGGCCGTGCACCTTGTCGAAGTCCGCGATCAACTCGTCCAGGTTGTCGCGCTCGATCTGGCGCTGAGCCGCCTTCTCCAGGTAGGCCGAGACGCCTCGCTTGCCGACCCGCTCACGGATCGCCTGCAGAGTTCCGGCGCTCAGGGTGACGGAGATACCACTGGTGGGGCCATCGCCGGGCAGGAAGTCCACGTCGTCATCAGTCACACCTCAAGTATGCCATTGAGAATGGCATAGCGCATGGCGAGTGCACGGGATTCCGGCCGGACGACGAGGGAGTCAGCGTCGGAGGTTGGTGGGAGCTGTGCAGCGCAACGCCGCTTCAGCAGCTGGTCTCCGCAGGGGACGGCCCATGTCGAGCCGCCCGCAGGTGGCACCGCCTTCCCCTTTCGAGATTTCGTGCCCTCCACGTGCCCGTAAGTGTGGAAAACCATGGTCAACAGCGGTGCGATCCAGCTCGCGCAGTCACCCCAAGATCCAGGCGTCCACACTGGTCAGAGCCATAACGCCCGCCCAAGGGCCGTCGCTTCCCAAGCTGAGAGCGCGAGTTCGATTGTCGTCACCCGCTCCATGTGAAGCCCTCAGGTCAGAGACTTGGGGGTTTACTTGTTGGCTAGACGGAAGAGAGCGCCACAGCGTTTGCCCGAGGGTGAAACCGGATCGAGCTGTCGTCGCCCGGGCCAGACCCGTCTCCGCCCCGAGTTGTTCGGCCGCCCCTCCGACGAAGAGAGCCCCGGACCAGTGGTCCGGGGCTTCTTTGTCGTCAGCGAGTCTGCGCCCACACCGCCAGCAGACCCACTACGGCTGTACCCGTCCCGTAGCACGCTCCCCGGAGGAACTGGTCGGCCGCGATGCGCCGACGGCGGGAGATCCACCGCGCGGCATCACACGTCGCCCGGCCACAGCGCATCCCCGTGGCGGACAGCCGTCGTCCGATGGGCCCCCATCGGCCCGGGGGCGTCGCTTGCTCCGTGGGGCACCCTGACCGGGCGCATCGTACTTTCATGGCGGTTGCACCTGCCTTCCTCGAAGTGGGGACTTTCACTGGACAGCCGGGGGGTGCTCGTTCGGGCCCGCGCCGGCCCACGTCGCTGCGGTCGGCGTTCTGGTGGGGCCACGCAGAGGGCGAGGATCAGCGTCCGGCGAGGGTCGGGACCGGGTGGACCTCCTGTGCGGGGCGCAGCAGCCGGAAGGTGACCCGGCCGTCGGCGTCGACGCGGGCGCCGTGCACGGCGGGTTCGGGCAGGCTGTTGTAGTGGAAGGGCGTGGAGAAGTAGTAGGCGCCGGTGTCCGGGACGACGACGAGGTCGCCGGCATCGAGGAGGGGCAGCGCACGGTCGCGTGCCAGCAGGTCACCGGCGAAGCAGCACGGGCCCGCGATGTCCTGCGGCACGGGCCGGCCGTGCTTGGCCCGGCCGTGGGGATCGTGGGCCTCGATCCGCAGGGGCCATGCGTCCGGAGCGAACACGGTCCGGGTGGCGACCTGTGCGCCGGCGTGGGTGATCGCGATGGAACGCCCACCGACGCTCTTGGTGTACTCGACGTACGCGGCGGTGAACCCGTTCTTGGCCAGCACGGAGCGGCCGAACTCGGTGACGATCTCGTACTCACCCGAGAACAGGGCCGGTGCGTGCTCGCGCAGATGGTCCACGTAGGTGTCGAAGCCGGGCGTCGTCTCGTCGCTGTCGAAGTTGACCGGCAGTCCTCCCCCGATGTCGATGCCGGTGACCTGCCGGCGGCCGAGGCGGGCGTTGATCTCCTCGGCGAACTCCACCGCCCTCGCGATGCCCCGGGCGATCAGGTCCAGCGGGCAGCCCTGTGAGCCGACGTGCGTGTGCACCCAGGTGAGCCAGGGGCGGTCCCGGTACGTCTGGAGCAGTCTCTGCCGGTTGCCCTCGTCCTCCAGGGGAATGCCGAACTTCGAGGTCGCGGTGGCCGTGCTCATGGCGGTGATCGAGCCGGCGCCGACCTGGGGGTTGATGCGCACGCCGATCCGCGAGTCGGAACGGCGGGTCGCCAGGAGCTCGTCCAGCCGCGCGAGTTCCTGGAAGCTGTCCGCGTTCACCGCGACTCCCAGGGTCAGCGCCCGGACCAGTTCGGCCCGGGTCTTGGCCGGGGAGTCGAACACGATGTGTGCGGGTTCGAAGCCCGCCTCCAGCGCCTGGGCGAGTTCGCCGGCGCTGGCGACCTCGCAGCCCATGCCGCTCAGGCGCAGTTCCTCGAGTACGGGAACCAGGCAGTTCGCCTTGGCCGCGAACGCGTGCAGGACCCGGAGGGAGTCGGGGAACGCGCTCCGCAGGGACGTGACGGTTTCGTTGACGCCGTCGAGGTCGATGAACCCGGCCAGTACGGCCGTTTCGGGTTCCAGGAGACCCTGCTGTACGGCCGCCCGCAGAATCCGCTCACGCCGGTCGGCAATGTCAGAACCACTCATCATGCACCCTCCCTGAGCCGAGTTCCGCCCACGGTTGCCGTGGGCGGGCCACCAGACTCTCGTCGGAGCGGTGCGGGTGTCTTCGTCGGGAATCCCGGTGTTCCGCCGCGCGGTTCTCATCGTGGAGCGAAACCGGAGCAGGGGCGCAGCCACCATGGTGCTCGGACACGAAGCAGCCGCCCTTTCTTCGTGGCGGCGCCCGACTGCTCACGCGTCCCGGCCGCCGCGCTCGAGAAGGCGCAGCTGCAGTTGGGCGTTACGGGGTGCATCGCCGGGTCGTGCGCCAGGCGTTCGACAGTGCGTTGCCGCCTGAGCGGAAGGCGATCGAAGTGCGCCGGTCGGTTCTTG
>NZ_JBFBAX010000063.1:0-8828 GCF_040682395.1 Streptomyces sp. NPDC051207
CTACGAGCGCAAGCCCGAGCACTTCCTCGCCTTCGCTGCCATCTCAGCCACCCTCATATGCCACCGTAGACTCACCAACTGAAATGGCCTCTTATACCGGAAGGAAGTTGATCGGGTGGCTGTCGGTCGCCCACAGGTACTGCACGGCGTACGCCCGCCAGGGCCGCCAGGCCGCCGCGCGGGCGGTGAGCGCGGCGGGCGTGGCGGGCAGGGCGAGTTCGCGGGCGGCGCGGCGGATGCCGAGGTCGGTGGGCAGGAAGGCGTCGGGGTCGCCGAGGGCGCGCATGGCGATGACGTCGGCCGTCCAGGGGCCGAAGCCGGGCAGGGAGAGCAGTTCGGCGCGGGTGCGCTGCCAGTCGCTCTCGACGCCCAGCCGCAGCGAGCCGTCGGCGAGCCGGCCGACGAGGGTGGTGAGGGTGGCGCGCCGGGTGCGCGGCATCGCCAGCGTCTGCGGGTCCACGGCGGCGAGCGCCCCGGTGGAGGGGAAGAGGTGGGTGAGGCCGCCCTCGGGGTCCTCGACCGGCTCGCCGTGCGCGGCGACCAGGCGGGCCGCGTGGGTGCGGGCGGCGGCCGTGGAGACCTGCTGGCCGAGGACGGCCCGTACGGCGAACTCCGCCTCGTCCACGGTGCGCGGCACCCGGCGTCCCGGCGCCTTGTCGACCAGCGGGGCGAGTACGGGGTCGGTGCGCAGCTGGCCGTCGATCGCGACGGGGTCGGCGTCGAGGTCGAGCAGGCGGCGGCAGCGGCTGATCGCGACGGTGAGGTCGCGCAGGTCGGTGAGGGTGAGCCGGCAGGCGATGTGGTCGGGTCTGGGCGCCAGGGAGACGAGCCCGTGCCCGTACGGCAGCCGCAGGGTGCGCCGGTAGGCGCCGTCCCGCCACTCCTCGACGCCGGGTACGGCGGTGGCGGCGAGGTGCCCGAAGAGGTTGCCGGGGGTGAGGGGGGCGCGGAACGGCAGCCGCAGGGACAGGGCGCCGGGGGCGCTGCCGGGGGTTTTCGGGGCGCGGGTGCGCAGCTCGGTCGGGGCGAGCGCGAAGACCTCGCGGACGGTGTCGTTGAAGGTGCGGATGGAGGAGAAGCCCGCGGCGAAGGCGATTTGCGCCATCGGCAGATCGGTCGTCTCGATGAGCAGCCGGGCGGTCTGGGCGCGCTGGGCGCGGGCCAGGGCGAGGGGGCCGGCGCCCAGCTCGGCGAGCAGTTGCCGTTCGACCTGGCGGGTGCTGTAGCCGAGCCGGGCGGCGAGGCCGGGCACGCCCTCGCGGTCGACCACGCCGTCGGCGACGAGCCGCATGGCGCGGGCCACGAGGTCGGCCCGCCGGTTCCACTCCGGGGAGCCGGGGCTGGTGTCGGGGCGGCAGCGTTTGCAGGCCCGGAACCCGGCCTGCTGGCAGGCCGCCGCGCTCGGGAAGAACGTCATGTTCTCCGGCTTGGGCGGCACCACCGGGCAGCTGGGGCGGCAGTAGATGCGGGTGGTCAGGACGGCCGTGAAGAACCATCCGTCGAACCGCGCGTCCTTCGAGCGCACGGCGCGCACGCAGCGCTCGGTGTCGGTGTGCATCGCCTTCTGCATGCGTCCAGCATCGGCGACCGGCGGCCCGAGGGCTGGCGAGAATCCGACATCGTCCTCGCCGTGCCTGGGGTTCCCCGCGTCCCTGGGGTGATGGGCGGGTACGCGGCTCAGGCCGACGACGCGCGCCGCCACGCCGACTCGCGCAGCAGGCGCAGGCCGTTGAGGCCGACCAGGACCGTCGAGCCCTCGTGACCGGCCACGCCCAGTGGCAGCGGCAGGTGGCCGATCAGGTCCCAGGCGACGAGCACGGTGATGAACGTGCCCGCGATCACCAGGTTCTGCACCACCAGGCGCCGGGCCGCGCGGGCCAGCCGGACGGCCGCCGGGACCGCGCTGAGTTCGTCGCGTACGACGACGGCGTCGGCGGTTTCCAGCGCGAGGTCGGAACCGGCGCGGCCCATGGCCACCCCCGTGTGGGCGGCGGCGAGGGCGGGTGCGTCGTTGACGCCGTCGCCGATGAACAGGACCTTGCGCCCGGTGTCCTGGATGCCGCGTACGGCCGTCACCTTGTCCTGGGGCAGCAGCTCCGCGCGGACGTCGGTGAGGCCGGTCGCCGCGGCGACCCGGGCGGCGGCGCGGGCGTTGTCGCCGGTCAGCAGGACGGGTGAGGCGCCGGTGAGCGCGGTGAGCGCGGCGGTGGCGGCGGGCGCGTCGGAGCGGACGCGGTCGGTGAGGGCGAGGGTGCCGACCGGTGTGCCGTCACGGGTGACCCGGACGGTCGTCTCGTCGCCCTCGGGGGTGTCCGCCCGGCCGACCTCGATCACGCTTCCCCCGACCACGGCCGTGACGCCGCAGCCGGGCAGCGCCGTGAAGTCCCGGGCGGGCGCCGGGCGCAGGCCGCGGGTGCGGGCGGCGGCCACGACGGCGCGGGCCAGCGGGTGTTCGCTCGGGTGCTCGGCCGCGGCGGCCAGCGCCAGGAGCGCGTCCTCGTCGAGCCCGGAGCCCGGCACCGGCCGTACGGCGGTCACCTCGGGGGTGCCTTCGGTGAGGGTGCCGGTCTTGTCCAGGGCGGCGGTGTCGATCTCGGCGAGGCGTTCCATCGCGACGGCGGACTTGACGAGGACGCCGTGCCGGCCGGCGTTGGCGATCGCGGACAGCAGGGGCGGCATCGTGGCGAGGACGACGGCGCAGGGCGAGGCGACGATCATGAAGGTCATGGCGCGCAGCAGCGCGTCCGTGAGGCTGTCGCCGAAGGCCAGCGGGACGCCGAACACGGCCAGCGTGGCGGCGACGACGCCGACGGCGTAGCGCTGCTCGACCTTCTCGATGAACAGCTGCGTCGGCGCCTTGGTGCGGGACGCCTCCTCGACCAGGGCGACGATCCGGGCGATGACGGAGTCGGCGGGGTCGCGTGCGACGCGGACGCGCAGGGCTCCGGTGCCGTTGAGGGTGCCGGCGAAGACCTCGTCGCCGGTGCGCTTGACGACCGGCACCGACTCGCCGGTGATGGTCGCCTGGTCGACCTCGCTGGTGCCGTCCGTGACACGGCCGTCGGCGCCGATGCGCTCGCCGGGCCGCACCAGCAGCAGGTCGCCGACGGCGAGGGACGCGGTGGGCACGGTCTCCTCGGTGCCGTCGGCCAGCCGGGTCGCGGTGGCCGGGGCGAGGTCGAGCAGACCGCGCACGGAGTCGGCGGTGCGGGCGGTGGCCAGGGCCTCCAGGGCGCCGGAGGTGGCGAAGATGACGATCAGCAGGGCGCCGTCGAGGACCTGCCCGATGGCGGCGGCGCCCAGCGCGGCGACGATCATCAGCAGGTCGACGTCCAGGGTCTTCTCCCGCAGCGCCCGCAGTCCCTCCAGGCCCGGTTCCCAGCCGCCGGCGGCGTAGGCGACCGCGTACAGCGGGCCGTACGCCCAGCCGGGGGCGCCGCCCAGGTCGAGGGTCAGGCCGAGCAGGAAGGCGACGGTCGCGGCGAGCGCCCAGCGGGCCTCGGGCAGGGCGAGCACGCGGGTGCGGCGGCGGGGCGCCGGGCGGTCGGCCGCCGGAACGGGGGTGGGGGCGAAAGTCGTGGACACGCGGGCACCATACAGGAACAGATGAAGATATGTTCATTCGTTCATGTGGGGTGGGTAGGATGGCGCCATGGGTCATGGAGCCGTCACCCCCGCGCAGGACACCGCCGAGCGGGTCCGCCTCGACGCGGGCAACGTCGCGAAGGTCGCCACCACGCTCCAGGCCCTGTCCACGCCGTCCCGGCTGCTGATCCTCGCCAGGCTCCGCGAAGGGCCGCTGCCCGCGACCGAGTTGGCGGCGGAGGTCGGCATGGAGCAGTCGGCGTGTTCGCACCAGCTGCGACTGCTGCGCAACCTGGGCCTGGTCGTGGGCGAGCGCCGCGGCCGGTCGGTGGTGTACGCGCTGCACGACCACCATGTCGCCGAACTCCTCGACCAGGCCGTGTACCACGTGGAGCACCTGCGGCTGGGGCTCAGTGACGCGGCCGAGTGACGGCGTCAGCTGCCTGACCGGATGACGCCTTGTCCGGAGGCGGACGGGGCACGGGACGGGGCGCCCGACACGGGTCGGCGCCGTCGCGGCTCTGTCAGGTCTGGCGGAGCCGTCGCCAGACGGCCTTCGCCGCGTTGTGACCGGACATGCCGTGCACGCCCGGTCCCGGCGGGGTGGCCGAGGAGCAGATGAAGACGGCCGGGTGGGGTGTGCTGTACGGGAACAGGGACAGCTTGGGGCGCAGCAAGAGCTGGAGTCCGGACGCGGCGCCGGAGGCGATGTCACCGCCTATGTAGTTGGCGTTGCGGGCGGCGATCTCGGGCGGTCCCGCCGTGGCGCGGGCGAGGACGAGGTCGCGGAAGCCCGGGGCGAAGCGCTCCAGTTGGCGTTCCACGGCGTCGGTCAGGTCGCCCGTCCAGCCGTTCGGGACGTGGCCGTACGCCCAGAACACCTGCTTGCCCTCCGGGGCGCGGCCGGGGTCGGCGACGCCGGGCTGCACAGTGATGAGGAACGGCGTGTCGGGTGCGCGGCCCTCCCGGGCGGCGGCGCGCAGGGCGGTGCCGATCTCCGCGCTGTCCGCGCCGATCTGCACGGTGCCGGCGGCGTGGGCTTCCGGCGCGGTCCAGGGCACCGGCCCGTCCAGCGCGTAGTCGATCTTGAAGACGCCGGGGCCGTACCGGTAGCGGTCGTAGTAGCTGCCGAGGCCCGCGATCCGGGCGAGGGCGGTGGGCGAGGTGTCGAAGACGTAGGCGCGGGCCGGCGGCAGGTCGTCGAGGCGCTTGACCTCGTAGTCGGTGTGGATCGTGCCACCGAGGTCCAGCAGGTAGGCGGCGAGGGCGTCGGAGACGGACTGGGAGCCGCCGCGGGCCACCGGCCAGCCGCGGGCGTGTGCCGCGAGGGCGAAGACCAGCCCGATGGCGCCGGTCGCGAAACCGCCGAGCGGGGCCATGACGTGGGCGACGAGCCCGGCGAACAGGGTCTTGGCCCTCTCGTCGCGGAAGCGGCGCATCAGCCATGTCGACGGGGGCAGTCCGACGAGCCCGAAGCGGGCGAGGGTGACCGGGTCGCGGGGCAGGGCGGTGAGCGGCAGGGACATGAAGTCGCGGGCCAGGGTGTCCCACTTGGTGAGGAACGGCGCGACCAGTCTGCGGTAGGCGCCCGCGTCGCGCGGTCCGAACGAGGCGGCGGTCTCGCCGACCGACCGGGACAGCACGGCGGCGGTGCCGTCCGGGAAGGGGTGGGCCATGGGCAGCGGCGCGTGCAGCCACTCCAGGCCGTAGCGCTCCAGCGGCATGGACCGGAACGCGGGTGAGTTGATGCCGAGGGGGTGCGCGGCGGAGCACGGGTCGTGCCGGAAGCCCGGCAGGGTGAGCTCCTCGGTGCGGGCTCCCCCGCCGATGGTGTCCCGCGCCTCGAAGACGGCGACCGCGAAACCGCGGCGGGCCAGCTCCACGGCAGCCGTCAGTCCGTTCGGCCCCGCACCCACCACGACCGCATCGAGCATCGACGGCACCTTCGGACCCCTTCGTCAGCCGATGGCCACTCGGGATCAGGATAGGCCCGGGTACGGATCGTGACGGGGGGCGGGTGGTCATCCTGTGGACAGTGACAGTGGGGGTGGGCGTGGGCGTGGGGGTGCCGCGGCGGGCCGGGGCGGGCTGCGGTCATCCTGCCGGGCTGGCGGCCTGCCGGGCTGGCGGCCTGGCGGGCTGGCGGGGCCACGTCGCCGGGGGCGGGCGTCGTTCAGGTGCCCTCTGCCAGCAGCCCCGCCACCCGTCGTGCCGTCGCCTCGTCCCGCGCCGCCGTGAACGGCAGGTCGTTGCCGCCCGTGATGCGGAACGGCCGGCCCGTGCGGGTGAGGTGGGTGCCGCCCGCCTCCTCGACGAGCAGGATGCCCGCCGCGTGGTCCCAGGCGGCCTCCCAGGAGAACGCGGTCGCGTCCGACTCGCCCCGGGCGACGGCGAGATACTCCAGGCCGGCCGATCCGCAGGGACGCGGCGCGACGCCCTCGGTGCGCAGGCCGAGCAGGGCGCGCTTCTGCTCCTCGGTCGTGTAGTCCGGGTGGGAGGTGGCCACTTGGAGGTCCCGGCCGGGCTCGGGCGCCCCCGCGTGCAGCCGCTCCCCGTCGAGGAAGGCGCCCTGGCCCCGGACGGCGGTGGCGAGTTGGTCGCGGGCGGCGGCGTAGGTCCACGAGGCGTGCACGACGCCGCCCAGCGCGAGCGCGACCAGCGTGCAGAAGCCGGCGTCGCCGTGCACGAACTGCCGGGTGCCGTCCACCGGGTCGACGATCCAGACCGGCGCGTCGCCGCGTATCGCCTCGTACGACGCCGGGTTGGCGTGCACCGCCTCCTCGCCGACCACGACGGAGCCCGGCAGCAGCGCGACGAGCGCCTCCGTCAGGTACAGCTCGGCCTTGCGGTCGGCGTCCGTGACCAGGTCGTGGGGGCCGCTCTTCTGGTCGACCTCGTGCGCGGCGAGCTGGCGGAAGCGCGGCATGATTTCCGCCGCCGCGGCCTTGCGGACGGCCTCCTCCACGTCGGTCGAGTGGCGGGCGAGAAACTCCTCGATGGTTTCCGTGTCTTCGATCATGTCTCCATGAGAGCACGCACCGCTGACAATCCCCACCCGGCCCGTGTACTGCGGATGGAATCGCCATGAACGCCCAGATCGGACACCGGGCGCCGGGCGCTCGGCGGCGGGGGCAGCGGCCGGGGTCAGGCGGCGGGAGCCAGGCGGCCGGGGCCCGGTCCCGGCGGACCGGCGCCGCGTGTCTCAGCGGCCCACCGCGTACCCCTGCATCCCGCGCGGGTTCGCCGCCGCCGAGAGGACGCCCGTCTCCGGGTCCCGCGCGACCGCGCACAGCCGTCCCTCGGACCAGGGGTCGCCGACGCCGACGTCGTGCCCGCGGCGCCGCAGCTCCTCGATCACTGCCGGGTCGAACCGGGACTCCACGGTGACGCTGCCCGGCCGCATCCCGCGCGGGTAGAAGGAGCCGGGGAAGCTGTCGTTGTGCCAGTTGGGTGCGTCGATCGCGCCCTGGAGGTCGAGGCCGCCGCGGACCGGGGAGCGCAGGGCGACCGCCAGGAAGAAGTGGGTCTGCCACTGGTCCTGCTGGTCGCCGCCGGGCGTGCCGAACGCCATGACGGGCACGCCGTCGCGCAGCGCGACGGACGGGGTGAGGGTGGTGCGGGGGCGGCGGCCCGGGGTGAGGGTGTTCGGCAGACCGTCCTCCAGCCAGGTCATCTGCAGGCGCGTGCCGAGCGGGAAGCCCAGCTCGGGGACGACGGGGTTGGACTGCAGCCAGCCGCCGCTGGGGGTGGCGGCGACCATGTTGCCCCAGCGGTCGGCCACGTCGATGTGGCAGGTGTCGCCGCGGGTGAGGCCGTCGGCGCCCACGTCGGGTTCGCCGGGCACCGGGGAAGCGGGCCGCTTGGCGACCGTGGGTTCGCCGACGCCGAGCGCGTCGCAGGCGGCGCCCGCCGGGGCCGTCACGCGCGCGTGGGCGCACAGCCTCGGGGTGCGCCCGCCGGGGCTGCCGGGCCGCAGCTCGTGGCTCGCCCGCTGCCCGACGAGCGTGCGTCGCTCGGCGTTGTACCGGTCCGACAGCAGGTCGTCGAGAGGGACGTCGGCGGCGTCCCCGTACCAGGCCTCCCGGTCGGCCATGGCCAGCTTGCAGCCCTCGATCAGCAGGTGGACGTAGTCGGCGGAGCCGTACGCGGGCAGTTCGGGCGGGAGCAGGGCGAGCTGCTGGAGGAGGGCGGGGCCCTGGCTCCAGGGGCCGGCCTTGCACACGGTCCAGCCGTTCCAGTCGTACGTCGCCGGCGCCTCGTAGGTCGCGGTCCAGGCGGCGAGGTCGTCGCCGGTCAGCGTGCCGGTGTGGGGTGTGCCGCTGGTGTCCAGGGTGGGGCGTGCGGCCTGCCGTACGAGGGCCTCGGCGATGAAGCCCGTCCGCCACACCTCCCGCGCGGCGTCGATCTGCGCCTCCCGGTCGCCCGCGCGGGCGGTCTCGGCGAGCAGCCGGCGCCAGGTGGCGGCGAGGGCGGGGTTGCGGAGCAGTTCGCCGGGGCGGGGCGCGCGGCCGTTCGGCAGGTACACCTCGGCGGACGTCGTCCACTCGGTCTCGAACAGTTCCCGTACGGTCTCGACGGTCTCGCCGACGCGTTCCACGGGTGGGTGGCCGTGTTCGGCGTATCCGACGGCGTACGTGAGGACGTCGGCGAGGGACTTGGTGCCGTGGTCGCGCAGCAGCAGCATCCAGGCGTCGAAGGCACCGGGCACGGCGGCGGCGAGCGGGCCGGTGCCGGGGACGAGCTCCAGGCCGAGCCCGCGGTAGTGCGCGGCGCTCGCCCCGGCGGGGGCGACGCCCTGCCCGCACAGCACCCGCACCTCGCCCCCGGCCGGCGCGAGCAGGATGGGCACCTCGCCGGCCGGTCCGTTGAGGTGGGGTTCCACGACGTGCAGCACGAACGCCCCGGCGACGGCCGCGTCGAAGGCGTTGCCGCCGTCCTCCAGCACGGCCACCGCCGCCTGGGAGGCGAGCCAGTGGGTCGAGGACACCATGCCGAAGGTGCCCTGGAGGGTCGGGCGGGTCGTGAACTGCATCGGTCACCTCGGTGCGCGTCGGTCCGCTGGGAGCAGGAAGGAACCTACGCCCTGTCTCCCCGCGGCCGTCCCTGGGCCCTCCCGGGCCTGCGGCTCCGCCGCGGGGGGGGGGCCCCCCCCCCCGCGGGGGCGCCCCCCCGGCCCCGACCGGGGGGGGGTGGGGGGGGGGGGTGGTGGGGGGGGGGGTGGGGGGGGGGGGGGGGGGGGGGAA
>NZ_JBFBAX010000064.1:0-8728 GCF_040682395.1 Streptomyces sp. NPDC051207
GACCGCGGCGGCGTGCCGCGGTCGCCCCACGCGGTGGTCAGGGCCCGTCCGGGTCGGCCCGGTCGAGGGCGGGCCGCGGCGTGCTGCCCGCCGTCATCAGGTAGTCCGCGGCCGAGGTGTCCGTGACCAGGCTCGTGACGAGCCCGGAGCGCAGCACCGCGTCGATCGCGGCGGCCTTGCGCTGGCCGCCCGCGATCGCGACGACCTCCGGGATGCGCCGCAACTGGTCGGCCTTGACGGTGATGCACCGCTCCCCCAGGTCGCGGCCGACCCGGCGCCCCTCGGAGTCGAAGAGGTGCGCGGACATCTCGGCGGCGACGCCGAGCGAGGCGTAGTGGCCCCGCTCCTCGTCGCTGAGCATGTCGTGCACCGTCGAGATGCCCGGTTCCCAGGAGCCGATGGACACGCAGGCGACCGTGACCTTGTCGAAGTACTCGAAGGCGCGGGCGATGCCGGTCTGGTGGCGCAGCGCCTGCGCGGTGGCCGCGTCCGGCAGCAGCATCGGCGCGTAGATGGGGTGCGCGTCGCCGCCGGACACCTGCGCGGCGCGGCGCACGGCCTCGACCGAGCCGCGCTCGGCGGTCCCGGCGTCGTACACGCCCGTCAGCTGCACGACCGTGCAGGGCGGCAGCCGGTTGAGGGCCGCCGCCATGTGGATGGTGGAGCGGCCCCAGGCCAGGCCCAGCACGTCCCCCTCGTTGACCAGTTCGCCGAGCAGGTCGGCGGCCACTTCCCCCAGGTTCTCCGGATCGGGGGTCTCCTCGGCGTCGGCCGGGGATTCCACCACCACGGCGTGTCTGAGGCCGTAGCGGCCGCGCAGCGCGTCCGAGCGCTCGGCGTCCAGCTCGGCCGGGACCCGGATCTCGATGCGTACGAGGTCCCGTTCGAGGGCGGTCTCCAGGACCCGGGCCACTTTGAAGCGGCTGACGCCGAACTCCTCCGCGATCTGGATCTTGGATTTCCCCTCGAGGTAGAAGCGGCGGGCCATGGCCGCCGCCTGCACCAGCTCAGCGGGTCCCATCCGCATGGCTGACCGGCCCGCCGACATACCCGACACGGCGTTCTCCTCACTGCTGTTCACACTCTGGATTCGCCGTTCATCCTTGCAGATCCGGCGCGGTTGATCAGCCCTGATGGGAGCCGTTCACGTTCTCGTGGTTCAGTGGTCGCACGCCCAGGACGCCTTGGCCGTCGCCCCCTCCGCCTGCGTGCGCAGTGCACGTACCGCCTCGGCCGGGTCCGATGCCCCGTAGACGGCCGATCCCGCGACGAAGACGTCGGCTCCGGCGTCGGCGCACCGCTCGATGGTGGACGCCGAGACTCCGCCGTCGACCTGGAGCCACACCTCCAGTCCGTGCTTGCCGATCAACTCGCGGGTGCGGCGGATCTTCGGGAGCATGATGTCGAGGAACGCCTGTCCTCCGAACCCCGGCTCGACCGTCATGATCAGCACCATGTCCAGCTCGGGGAGCAGATCCTCGTACGGCTCGATGGGCGTCGCGGGCTTGAGCGCCATGGAGGCGCGGGCGCCCTTGGCGCGGATCTCCCGGGCGAGCCGCACCGGCGCGGCGGCCGCCTCGACGTGGAAGGTGACGGAACCGGCCCCCGCCTCCACGTACTGGGGCGCCCACCGGTCGGGGGCCTCGATCATCAGATGGCAGTCCAGCGGGGTGTCCGTCGCACGGGCGAGCGACTCCACGACCGGCACGCCGAGCGTGAGGTTCGGGACGAAATGGTTGTCCATGACGTCGACGTGGAGCCAGTCGGCTCCCTGGACCGCCTTGGCCTCGTCCGCGAGTCGGGCGAAGTCGGCGGACAGGATGCTGGGGTTGATCTGCGGGGCCATGACCCAAGCCTGCCATGCCCTCCGGGGGTGAGCGGCATCGGTACCCGGGGGAAGTTGCCGGGCGAAGGGCGCCGGTCCGTCGTGGCTTGTCGCCCGGTTCCCCGCGCCGGTGGGGGTGGGTGGTGGCCGGGGGACCGTCGTGACCGGGGGGCGGGTGTTGTTCGTCGTGTCCGCGGGCGACCGGGGTAGTGGCTGGTGCTGGTGTTGTGGCTGGTGGCGCTGTCGGTTGCGGCGCCGTTCGCGTCCCGGCCGGCCGATGCGCGGGGCAACGACACGGCGTCCTCGCTGCCGGGGTCCGCCGAGTCGACGCAGGCGCTGGAGGCGTCCGAGCGGTCCGGCCGGAGCAGGTTCCGGCAATCGCGGTGTACGCGCGCGACGGCAGAATCGCCCGTCGTCCTGCTGATCCCGTGCGTGCTGCCGCGGGCGCTGATCGCCCCGCTGCTGCTGGTCGGCGGCAGTGATCCTGTCGTGCGCCGCCGCGCTCGGCATCAGCGCGGTCGCGCGTCGCCGGGCCGGTCATCACACCGGGCCGGGTGCCCGGGTGGGCCGCCTCCTCGCGGATGCGGGTGGCCAGGAACATGCTGCAGTCGATGCCGAGCGCGGGACCGGCGCGGTGATCACCTCGGCGGGCCCGGTGCCGGCCGGCACCTTCGCGCCCTCGGCACGCTGCCGGTGGTCGCCTTCGCGCAGCTGGGCCTCGCGGTCACCCTCGGCGTGCTGCTCGACACGTCCGTCGTGCGGCCGGTGCTGGTGACGTCCTGTTCCTGGACGCCGGCCCGGTGTGGTGGCCGCACCGGCCGGGCCCGCGAGGACGGCGCGCCCGAGGTGCGGGACCCCGCGGTCAGGCCGTCCTGCGGATGAGCGCCAGGTACATCGCGTCCGTGCCGTGCAGATGCGGCCACAACTGCACGTCCGGCCCCTCCCCCAGGTCCGGTACGCCGGGCAGCAGCGGCCGGGCGTCCAGCAGTTCGGCGCCGGGGTGCTGCTTGAGGACGTCGGCAACCACGGCCCGGGTCTCGGCGAGGTGCGGCGAGCAGGTCGCGTAACCGACGACGCCGCCGGGCCGCACCGACTCCAGGGCGCCGCGCAGCAGGCCGCGCTGGAGCGGGGCGAAGCCGTCCAGGTCGTCGGGGCGGCGCCGCCAGCGCGCCTCGGGACGCCGGCGCAGTGCGCCCAGGCCGGTGCAGGGCACGTCGACCAGCACCCGGTCGAAGCTGCCGGGCCGCCACGCGGGCCGCGTCCCGTCGGCCGTGATCACCTGGTACGGGCCGGGGTTGCCGTCCAGCGCCCGGGCCACGAGACCGGCCCGGTGCGGCTGCTTCTCGGAGGCGAGCAGGAACGCGCCCCGCTGCGCCGCGAGCGCGCCGAGCAGCGCCGCCTTCCCGCCGGGGCCGGCGCAGCCGTCCAGCCACCGCTTGTCGTCCCCCTCCAGGGGCGCGTTGGCGAGGGCCAGCGCGACGAGCTGACTGCCCTCGTCCTGCACGCCCGCCCGGCCGTCGCGCACGGCGTCGATGGCGCCGGGCTCACCGCCCTCGGCCAGCCGCACGGCGTACGGCGACCAGCGCCCCGGTACGGCGGCCTCCTCGGCGAGCAGTTCGGCGGTGGTGGCACGGCCGGGCCGGGCGACCAGGGTGACCTCGGGCCGCTCGTTGTCGGCGCGCAGCAGCCCTTCGATGCCGGCGCGCCCGCCGCCGAGGGAGTCCCACAGGGCGGAGACCACCCAGCGCGGGTGCGAGTGCACCACGGCCAGGTGGTCCTCGGGGTCCTCGTCGTAGGGCGGCGCCACCCGCTCCAGCCAGCCGTCGAGGTCGTGCTGGGCGATCTTCCGCAGGACCGCGTTGACGAACTTGGCGCGCCCGTCACCGAGGACGACCCGGGCCAGCTCGACGGTGGCGGACACGGCGGCGTGCGCCGGGATCCGCGTCCCGAGCAACTGGTGCGCGCCGAGGCTCAGCACGTCCAGCACCGGCGGGTCGACCTCACGCAGCGGCCGGTCGACGCACTCGGCGATCACCGCGTCGTAGGTGCCCTGCCTCCGCAGCGTCCCGTACACCAGCTCGGTGGCGAGGGCCGCGTCGCGCGCGTCGAAGCCGTCCTTCTCACGGGCCTTGCGCAGCAGGGGCGGCAGGACGAGGTTGGCGTACGCGTCCCGCTCGTCCACGGCCCGCAGCGCGTCGAAGGCGAGGATGCGGACGGGGTCCTTCTGGGGACGGCGGTAGGGCTTGCCGGGTTTGCGGGGCCGACGGGGCTGGTCGCTCACGAAAAAGGTGCTCCGGTGGTGAGATGAGGTGCGCGCTCCAGCCTACGTCGTCGGGGGCGGCCGGGACCGCCCGCGTCAGGCGCCGAGCCGCTCGCCGTCGGCGATCCGCACCCCGCGCGCCCAGTCGGCCGCCTTCATCGGCTTCTTGCCCTGCGCCTGCACCCACACCAGCTCGACGGCGTACGAGCCGGTGCCGACGTGCACGCTGTTCTTCCCGGCGGCCAGCTGCCCCGGCGCGAGGTCCGTCCGGTCGGGCACGGGCGTGACCTGGACGAGCTTGAGGCGCTCGCCGCGGAACGTGGTCCAGGCACCCGGCGCGGGCGTGCAGCCCCGCACGATCCGGTCGACGCGCAGCGCGGGCGCGGCCCAGTCCACCCGGGCGTCCTCGACGGTGATCTTCGGCGCGAGGCTGACGCCCTCGGTGGGCTGCGGTACGGCCTTCAGGGTGCCGTCCTCGATGCCGTCCATGGTCGCGGCGAGCAGCCCGGCGCCCGCGAAGGCGAGCCGGGTGAGCAGGTCGCCGCTGGTGTCGGTGGGCCGGATCTCCTCCGTCACCGTGCCGTAGACGGGCCCCGAGTCGAGTCCCTCCTCGATGAGGAAGGTCGACGCCCCGGTGATCTCGTCGCCCGCCATGAGGGAGTGCTGCACGGGGGCGGCGCCGCGCCAGGCGGGCAGCAGCGAGAAGTGCAGGTTGACCCAGCCGTGCCGGGGCACGTCCAGGGCGACGCGGGGCAGCAGGGCGCCGTAGGCGACGACCGGGCAGCAGTCGGGGCCGATCTCCCGCAGCCGCGCGAGGAACTCCGGGTCCTTCGGCTTCACCGGCTTCAGCACCTCGATGCCGGCCTCCTCGGCGCGCTCGGCGACCGGGCTCGCGACGAGCCTGCGCCCGCGCCCGGCCGGCGCGTCGGGCCGCGTGACGACGGCGGCCACCTCGTGCCGCCCGGAGGCGAGCAGAGCGTCGAGAGCGGGAACGGCGACCTCGGGGGTACCGGCGAAGACGAGCTTCATGGGGTGGTTCGGGCCTCTCGGGCGGGGGTCGGCGGGCAGGGCAAGTCTAGGGCGAGCCACTTCGGGAAGCCTCCGGCGGCGATCGGCCCGCGCGGGAGCGCCCGTCCGCGTGCCCCCGCCCTACGCCGAGGCGGGTGGTGCGGGCCCGGGGGCGGGCGCACGCGCGTTCCCGCGCGCCCCCGACCCGTGACCCACGGAGCGCATGGGCGTTGGTCAAGAAAGAGTTGACCACTTCGGGCCGCGATCGCGGCCCATTCCTTTCAACGCCGGTTCGAGAGGCTTGTTCATGGCCGACCACGCAACCCACGACGCCCAGGCTCGGGCCAGCCTGCACTTGCTGGTGCGGGACATCGAGCGGGTCCGCCGGCAGGTGGACGCACTGCGCACGCTCACCGCCCAGTTGGGCAACGTCTACCGCCCGCGCCGCTCCGGTCCCTCCACGGGCTTCGTCGTCTACGGACGCGCGCCCGCCCCCACTGTCCGTCTCGCGCAGGAGCTGCGGGACAGTGTGGAGACGCTGGTCACGGCCGCCGTGGACTTCGACCGCTCGCTCGGCTTCTCGTGGGACGCCGTGGGTTCCGCGCTGGGGGTCACCAAGCAGGCGGTGCACCGCCGTTACGGCGCCCGCAGGCCCGCCCCGCAGCCGGCCGCGGCCGAGCCCGTGAGCGCCCCGGAGCCCTCGGAGGCCCGGCCGGTCGCCGTGGGCTCCGGCCTGCCCACGGTCCCCGCGGCCCGCTCGATGCCGACCCAGCCGATGGCGGGCAGCCCGTCCCTGCGCGACGAGCCCCGGGCGACCCCGTTCCCCGCCCCGCGCAACGGCTGACGCCGCCGACCCCCGCCTGCTCCGCCCTCCCGGCAACGTCCTGGGAGGGCTGCGGCGTCTTTGGGCATTGCCCGGCCCTCCGGGCACCACGTGGACCCTCGGGCGCCACCTGGACCTTCGGGGAGACCCGACCGGCCTCGTCCCCCGGCGGCCGGCGGAATCGGCCGCGGGCGCCTCCGGCCCGCCCGACCGAGCCACGTCGCGTCACGCCACGTCACCCAATGTCCAGCGGATCAATCCGCACCCACACCGGCTCCGCGCCGCCCCTCGCCATACGGGCCGCCTGGGCGGACTTCAGGGCGGCGGCCAGGGCCGCTCCCGTGCCCGGTGGTACCCGGATCAGCGCACGGTCCCAGTGCTCGCCCGGCGGTGGCGCTCCGGGGCGACGCTGCCGGTCGGCCGGTGTGACGGGCAGCGGGACGGGGCCCAGCACCTCGGCCTGCGGAGGCAGTTCCACGGCGCCGAGGAATGCCGCCAGCGCCTGGGGCGGGCCCGACACCGCCGCCATCCGCGACACCGGCGGAAAACCCAGCTCCGCCCGTTCCCCCAGCTCCCGCACGGCATGTCCGACGGGATCCCACCGCACCAGCGCCTGCACGGGCCGCAGCGTCGGCTCGGCGACGACGACCACGGTGCCGCCCGCGCCCTGCGGCCGGACCAGCGCGGACGCGGCGATCCAGCGCCGCAGCGCGTCCTCGCCCGCCCGCAGATCGGGCCGCCCGAGCATCGCCCAGCCGTCCAGCAGCAGCGCCGCCGCATAGCCGCCCTCGGCGACGGGCTCCGCGCCCGGCGTGCTCACCACCAGCGCGGGCGCCCCCGGCACCGTGTCCAGCACCTGCTCGCGCCCCGACGTGCGCACCGGCACCGCCGGGAAGGCCCGCCCCAGTTCCTCGGCGGTGCGCCGCGCCCCCACGACCTGCGCCCGCAGCCGGAACCCACCGCACTCCGGGCAGTGCCAGCCGCCCGCCTCGCGCCCGCACCAGCCGCAGCGCAGCCCCTCCGCGTCCTGCGCCTCCAGCGGTCCGGCGCAGTGCCGGCAGCGCGCGGGCGCCCGGCAGTGGGCGCACGCCATCCTCGGCACGTACCCCCGCCGGGGCACCTGCACCAGCACGGGCCCGCTGCGCAGACCGTCCCTGACGACCTGCCAGGCGAGGCTGGGCAGCCGGGCGGCCCGGGCCGCCTCGTCCCGGGCGAGGTCCCCGTCGCCGACGGTCCGCACGAGCGGGGCGGCGGCCCGCACCTGCTCCCGCGTGGCGACGAGCGGCCGGGCCCAGCCGGTCTCGACGAGCTGCGCGGCCTCCACGGTGCAGCCCCAGCCGCCCAGCAGGAAGCCGCACTTGTCCTGCGCAGCGCGCAGCAGCAGCACCTCGCGCGCGTGCGGCTGCGGGGCGTGCTGCTCGCTGTGGCTGTCGTCGCCGTCGTCCCAGATGGCGACCAGTCCGAGATCCTGGACCGGCGCGAACATCGCCGCCCGGGTCCCGACCGCGGCCCGCACGGCGCCCCGGCGCACGGCGAGCCACTGCGCGTACCGCTTCTCGGGGCCGGCGTCGGCGGTGAGCACGGCGTGCCGCCCCTCGCCCAGCAGGGCGGTCAGCGCGGCGTCGACCCGCGCGACGGCCCGGCCGTCGGGGACGACGACGAGCGCCCCGCGTCCCGACGCGAGCGTTGCCGCGACGGCCCGCGCCAGCTCGTCACTCCACTCGGGGCCCGGCAGCGCGTTCCACACGGCCCGTGGCGCGCCCCCGGAGGCCAGTGACTCAAGGAAGGCCGCCCCGCGCTCGTAGCGCGCCCACGATCCGGCCTGTGGTGCGGGCGGAGGCGGCAGCGGCGCCGGTGAGGGCCGCTGCTCGGCGCGGGCGTTGCGGGGCGGCACGGCGAGCTGCAGCACGTCGGCGAGGCTGCCCGCGTACCGGTCGGCGACGGCCCGGGCCAGTCCCAGCAGTTCCTCGCTGAGCACCCGCTCGGGCGACACGACCTGGGCGAGCGCGGCCAGCGGCCCGGAGTAGTCGGACTCGGCGAGCCGCGCCACCAGGAACCCGTCGATCAGGCCGCCGCCCTCGCGCCGCCCGTCCCGCACCCGGTGCCGCCCGGCCCCGAACCGCACCCGCACCCGCACGCCGGGCTGGGCGTCCGCGTCGAGTTCCTCGGGCACCGCGTAGTCGAAGTACCGGTCGAGGTGCAGCACGCCCTTGTCGACCAGGACGCGGGCGACGGGCAGGTCCCCGGCCAGCGCGGCGCCCCGCCAGGTCCGCGGCTTGGCACGCGGCGTCCTCGCCTTGCGCACGCTCTCCCGGATGAGCGCGAGCTGCTCGGGCGGCGCGCCGTCCGCGCCGCCGTCGGCCTGTTCGTTCTCGCTGCTCACGCTTGCATTCTTACCAAAGCCCGCTGACATCGGAGCGCGCCCGAGCCCTTCAGCGCGCGCTGGACCCGGACATGCCGAGGCCCGGCGCCCCGAGGGGTGCCGGGCCTCCTGACGTGCCTGACGGACCGGACTACAGACCGGCGGCCCTGCGCAGCGCGTCCACGCGGTCGGTGCGCTCCCAGGTGAAGTCGGGCAGCTCACGGCCGAAGTGGCCGTAGGCGGCGGTCTGGGCGTAGATCGGACGCAGCAGGTCCAGGTCCCGGATGATCGCGGCCGGGCGCAGGTCGAACACCTCGTCGATGGCCTGCTCGATCTTCTCGGTGTCGACCTTGGCGGTGCCGAAGGTCTCCACGAACAGGCCGACCGGCTCGGCCTTGCCGATGGCGTACGCGACCTGCACC
This sequence comes from Streptomyces sp. NPDC051207, assembly GCF_040682395.1. Classification (NCBI taxonomy): domain Bacteria; kingdom Bacillati; phylum Actinomycetota; class Actinomycetes; order Kitasatosporales; family Streptomycetaceae; genus Streptomyces; species Streptomyces sp. NPDC051207. The sequence continues at coordinate 8,701 of NZ_JBFBAX010000064.1, forward strand.
TCGCAGCGGGAGGCGAGGCCCGCGGCGA
>NZ_JBFBAX010000065.1:0-8116 GCF_040682395.1 Streptomyces sp. NPDC051207
CCGTGCCGGGCCATGCCGCCGTACGTGTCGATGATGATCTTGCGGCCGGTCAGGCCGGCGTCGCCCATCGGGCCGCCGATCTCGAACCGGCCGGTGGGGTTGACCAGCAGCCGGTAGTCGTCCGTCTCCAGCTTGATCCCCTCGTCGGCGAGCTGCCCCAGCACGTACTCGACGACCTCCTCGCGGATGTCGGGGACGAGCAGCGACTCCAGGTCGATGTCGCTCGCGTGCTGCGAGGAGACGACGACCGTGTCCAGGCGGACCGCCTTGTCGCCGTCGTACTCGATGGTGACCTGCGTCTTGCCGTCGGGCCGCAGGTAGGGGATCGTGCCGTCCTTGCGCACCTGGGTGAGGCGGCGGGACAGCCGGTGGGCCAGCTCGATGGGCAGCGGCATCAGGTTCGGCGTCTCGTCGGTCGCGTAGCCGAACATCAGGCCCTGGTCGCCCGCGCCCTGCCGGTCCAGCTCGTCCTCGTCGCCCTCGACGCGGGCCTCGTAGGCGGTGTCGACGCCCTGCGCGATGTCCGGGGACTGCGCGCCGATGGACACCGACACGCCGCAGGAGGCGCCGTCGAAGCCCTTGGCCGACGAGTCGTAACCGATGTCGAGGATGGCGTCGCGCACGAGCTGGGCGATCGGGGCGTAGGCCTCGGTGGTGACCTCGCCGGCGATGTGCACCTGTCCCGTGGTGATCAGGGTCTCCACCGCCACGCGCGAGGCGGGGTCCTGGCGCAGCAGCGCGTCGAGGATGGTGTCGCTGATCCGGTCGGCGATCTTGTCAGGATGCCCTTCGGTCACGGACTCCGAGGTGAACAGGCGACGGGACATGGCTCTCCAGACAGTTGCGGCGGTTGCGGCCCACAGCACGGGCGGGCGGCGTCGGCGACCAGGGGGAGGTCACCCGTGCAACAGCCACGATGCAGACCTCGGAACGAGGCACGCTCGAAGGACGAGCGAACAGCAGTGGAGGGGCGGCGCGGGACGTGGCCGGCCCGGTGGCCGTGCGGTCCACCGGGTGGACCGCGGTACGGCGGACAGCGGGCCGGCGTCGTGGCGCCCGGGTGCTCCGTCCTGCGGGGCGCCGGTGTCAGGCGCCCGGGACGGCGGCGTCCCCCAGGGCGCGGGCGAGGGCACGGATGCGCTCCCCCTCGTCGGCGCCCGCACCGGCGACCACCACCTGCGGCGGGTCGCCGCCGTCCGCCGCGATGCGCCGGGCGAGGGCACAGGCGAGGGCGCCGGCCCCGGAGAACCCGCCGAGCAGCAGGGACCGGCCGGTCGCGCGCGAAGCCAGGGCGGACCGGGCGGCGTCGGCACCCGTGGTGAGCACCAGGAGTTCCTGAGGGCCCGGGTGGGCGGGCGGCAGCAGGTCGTAGCAGGTCGCGGGCGTGCCCGGCGGCGGGATCAGGCAGATGGTGCCCGCCTCCTCCACCGCCGCCGCGCGCAGGGTGCGCAGCGGATCGTCCCGGCCGGCCCGGGAAGCGTCCGCCATGCGCGGTACGGCCCTGCCCTCCAGCAGCTTCAGGACCTCGGCGACGGTGGTGAACTCGTCGGCCCACACGGGCAGTTCCTGCAACAGCATGGCGCTCTGCACCAGCAGCTCGGCGGCGGCCTCCTCGTCGAGCAGGGCGCGGTCGTGCACCGTCGTGAACACCAGGCCGCCCGCGTCGTCGTGGTGGGCGAGCAGTCCGATGGGCAGCACGGAGCGGGCGGGTACGGTGCCCGAGAACTCGACCCGGATCCCGTGGGCGGCGAGTTCGCCGTGCAGGCCCTCCACCGGGTGCGGCGGATCCTCGAAGACGATGACGGTACCGGCTCCGGCGGCGCCCGGCCCGCACCGCCCCGGGGGGTGGGTCCAGTCGCCGGAGACCCATTCGTAGGCGGCCATGTCCAGGGCGCGGTCGCGCAGTTGCCGCAGCAGGCCCGGCACGGTGTCCGCCGGGTCGACCTCGACGCACATCGGCAGCGCGTTGCGCAGCGGCCCGGGCATCCGGGCCACCCCGTCGAGCGGTATGCCGCGTCCCGGCACGGTCACCGCGAAGGACACCGGCGCCGGTCCCGGGGCGCCGGAGGCACGGTAGATCAGCATCGCCCAGACGGCCTGCAGCACGCTGCTCTCCGCGGCGCCCCACCTGCCCGCCCATTGCGCGAGGCGGCCGGTCTCCTCCGGGTCCAGGCGCAGCCGCGCGCGGCCGACGCCGGTCAGCCCGGTGGTGCCGGCGGGCCGGCCGGGCCGGGACGCCGCTTCGCCGGGCGGCGCGGTGCGCGCGGCGAAGTCCCGGGCGAACTCCCGGTCCTGGGCCGCGAGCCAGGCGGTGTAGTCGCGCAGGTCGGGACGGCGCTCGCCGCCGGGCAGGGTGCCGCCGGCGAGGTAGGCCCGGTAGAACTCGCGCAGCAGGAGGTGCGCGCTCCAGGTGTCGATCAGGGCCCGGTGGTAGGTGAGCACGATCCGGGTGGGCGAGGGGGGGTCCGCGGGCCTGGTCCGCTCCGCCTCCAGCAGGGTCAGGCGCAGCGCTCCGGGGCAGCGCAGGTCGAAGCCGCGCAGCCGGTCGCGCTCCAGGAGAGGGGACCAGTCGTCGGCGCGGTGGATGCGGCGGGTGATCTCGGGAGTGACCCGGCTGTGCACCATGAGCTGCGGTTCGGGGCCACCGGTGAACGCGGTGCGCAGGACGGCTTCGCAGTCGAAGACGGACTGCCAGGCGGCGGTGAAGCGCTCCACGTCGAGCGGGCCGTGCCAGACCCATACGAGCTGCTCGACGTGACGGCCGGTGCCGGGCCGCGCGTCGCCGCCCGTGAACAGCGCCAGCTGCTGGGGGGTGGCCCGGAAGGCGGACGGGATCGGGGCGTCGGCCGCCTCTGCCAGACCCAGCAGCAGCTCCCGCAGGAGGTCCGCGAGGGCGGCCACCGTGGTGTCGGTGAGGCCTTCGGCGTGGTCGGGCACCCAGTCCAGGCCGAGGTGCAGCCTGCCGCCGGCGACCTGGACGCGGGCTTGGACAGGGTGCGGCGAACGGCTCCGGGCGCCGCCGGGCACGGGGCGGGCGGAGCCGGGCAGCAGCTCGCCCGGACCGTGCAGGGTCAGGCAGACGGGGGCGGGGGCGAGTGAGCGCAGGGCGTCGCGCAGCAGTGGGTCGGGGCTCCACTCCCGGCAGGCCCCGAAACCCGCGCCGCCCGCCGCCCGGCCGGCGCCGGCGGCCAGTGGGCCGGCCGCGGCGGCGAGTTGGCCGAGCGGGTCGAGGCCGGGCTCCAGGGTGAGGTGGACGGGGTGCGGATCGGTGAGCCGGCCCACGTGCTGCCGCAGCTCCTCGTGGCCGGCCCTGGGGTCGCTGCGTACGTCGAGGCTGACCTCGTCGGTGCCCTGCCAGCGGGCGAGGGCCAGGGCGAACACGCCGGTGAGCACCTGCCCGGCGGTCAGCGCGAGCCGCTGGGCGAGATCGCGGGTGATCCGCCCGGTCACGTCCTCCTCCAGGACGAAGCCGGTGTGCCGGACGGCGCCCGGTCCGGCGTCCCGGGCGTCCGCCGGGGCGGGGCCCGCCGTCGGCCGGGCCGCCGGGGCGGGGCGGCGGCCGGCTGCCGCCCGGGACCTGCGGTCGGCGACGGACGTCCAGTGGCGGACCTCGTCCGGGTCGCGGGCCAGCTCCCGCAGTCCGGCGACCCAGCCGGCCAGGCCGTCGGGCGCGCGCCGCGGGCGTGCCGGGGTTCCGTCCGCGGCCGTGCCGAGGGCGGCGGCCACGTCGTCGAGCAGGGTCCGCCAGGACGCGGCGTCGACGGCGAGTTCGTGGACGACCAGGGCGAGCCGGTCGGCGCGTCGTCCCGCTTGACGCCGGTCCCTGGCGAGCAGGGCCCGCACCTGGATGCCGAGGCGGGCATCGAGCGTGCGGCCGGTGGAGGCGACGGCCGCGGCGAAGCCGGCCTCGTCGGTGAACTCCCCCTCCACAAGCGGGTCCTGGCCACCTGCCGCCCCGCTTCCGGTCGCGTCCTGCCCGGTGAGCCGGCCGCCCTCGGCATCGAGGCGCAGGCGGAGCTGGGGGTGTGCGGCCAGCACGGCGAGCAGCGCCTCGCGCACCGCGTCCGCGTCCAGCGCGCCGGCCGGTTCGAGGTACATCGCCTCGTAGCGGTCTCCCCCGCCCTGGGCCAGGACCGCGTACTGAGCGGGGGTGAGCGGGCGGTCGCCGACGGGCGGCTCGGTGAGCAGGTCGGCGATGCGGCCCAGCACGGACGCGTCGGGTACGCCCCCGGCCGCCGTGAACCGGAGCGTGTGGTGGTCGGGCGTGTGCCGCACCAGGTGGTGCCGCCAGCGGGCCGGGCCCGGGGCTTCGGCGGCGACACCGGCCAGGACGTCCTCCAGTGCGGCGGAGTCGAGCGGCCCGTGCACCTCGAAAGTCCACAGGGTCGCGTCCGGGCCGGTTCCGGGGCCGACGACCACGCGGATCGCCTCGCGCGAGGAGGGGGGAACAGTCATGCGAGTCCGGGGACGGGCGGTCCGCTGCGGCCGGCGCGGTCCCCTCTCTCCTCTCTCTGCTGGGTGAGCTGACGGACGGCACTCGCTCGGGTCGTGGGTGGCTCCTGGTCCCTCGTTGCCCTCCCGTCGTCCGCCCGCAGGGCGGGCCCGCCCCGGGCGGCGTCGGATGCGTGCTCTCGGTGGGCCGGTCCCCGGCCCTCGTGCAGGAGGCGCCCGGGTCAGGGCCCGGTGCGCCGGGAGGGCGTGGCGGGCACCGCCCGGCGGACGGGGGTCCGGGCCGTGCCGTACGGCCTCGCTTCCATGACGCCTCCTGTCGGCGGTCCACGACGGTCGGGCCGACCACGCTAGTTGCCGTACGCACGCGAAGTCCGTTTTCCCGAGCGGGTGTGCAGCGGCGCCCAAGCGGGGTCCGAGCCCGCGGGGCCTCCGCGCGGAAGGAGGTGTTCCGCGTCGGCGCACACACGGCCGCCACCCCCGAGCAGGGGAGCGCGTCGGCGCACGCACGGCCGCCGTCCCGCGGCGACAGACCGCGTCGGCGCACGCAGCCGAACGGCCCCGGCGGAGGGGGCCACGCCGGGGCCGTTCGGCCGAGACGGCCGTCTGTTCACAGTATGCGGACGGCGGTCTCCGCGTGCCGCTTGGCGTGGGCGAGCATGGCCCGGCTGTTGCGGCCGAACTCCTCACGGACATGCCGGCGGGCGTGCGCCAGGTCCGCGCCCTCGCCCAGCACGGCGGCGGCGTTCTCCTCGCGCAGCACGACGTTGTGCTGCGCGAGGACCGTCACCCCCGACTCGTCCGGGACCACGGACCATTCACCGGTGTGCGCCTCCAGCAGGACGTGGGGCATCGTCTGCTTGTGGACGATGCGTCCCGCGTGCGGGAAGCAGATCCGCACCGAGTCGGTGGTGTGGGAGCCGTACTCGGTCAGCGTCTCCATGGTCATGCGCTGCACTCCGGGCGTGTCCTCGGTGAGGTCGGCCCGGGTGACGTGCGGCACCGACTCGGGCCAGTCCCCGGCCCGGTACAGGAAGTCGTAGACCAGCTCCGCCGGGCCGTTGACGCGCACCGAGTCCTCGAAGGACAGCACCAGGTCGTCCAGGCGCGTCCACCGCTCGGCGAAGCTCTTCAGCTCGGCGAGCTGGACGCGGGTGTTGCCCTCGGTGGCCCGCTCGACCCACGCCTCGTCGGCGGGCCGGCCGCCGGCGTCGTAGTGGTACTGCACCTCGAGCTGGGTGCGGTGCGGGCCCTGGGCCCGTACGTCCAGGGTGCCGCCCATGGAGGTGAGGGGGGCCGCGGGCAGCTCCTGCCGGAACTCGATGCGGCGCCGGACCGGGTCCAGGCGGCGCCACGAGGTCCAGGACTTGAGCTGCCCGTCCATCAGGGACCACATCCGCAGCCGTTCCCGCTCACCGTCGAACTGCAGGCGCTCCACATGGACGCTGGGGGAGAAGTAGAGCGGCAGTCTCGTCGCATCGGCAAGCACCGCGAAGACCACACCGGCGGGCGCGGCCACGTCTACCGTGTGCGTCGCCCTGCCGACACGCTCACCAGACACCTGAACACCTCCATGTATTGCGCCGACCGGGACGCGAACAGAATTCAAACGGCCGGAAGAAAACCGCTGGATCTTGAGCGGAACGCAGGTCGACCGGTGTGCTGCGCGCCGGCGTTCCGGATGCGCGGGCGCCGCCTGCCCGCGCCGGGTGGCCGGGGAGGGCCGGGGATCAGCCGACGGGCACCGCCTCCTGGACGAGACGGCGGGTGACGCGGCAGGCCCGTCCCAGCAGCCGGGGCAGTTCGCGTCCGCCGCGCACGAAGAAGGGGCGTCCGGGGACGGTGCGCGACCAGACGGGTCCCTCGGTCCACTGCCGCCAGCCGTCGGCGATCGTGGGGGGCGCCAGCGGATCGTCCCGCGAGGTGACGACGAGGACCGGCGTGGTGAGCGGGCCCGCGGCCAAGGGCTTGCCGGCCGCCTCGTCGAGGGCCTGGGCGAGCTCCAGGTCCGCACGGAGCACCGGCAGCGCGGCCCGCAGCATGATCCCCTCGTCGCTGCCGGGCGGCACGGCGCCCTTGCCGCCCAGCACGTCGAGGAGTTCGGCGTCGGTCGCCGTGCGGACGTCCAGCCCGGGGAGCGCGCACGGCGGCGCGCCGGGGCCGACGGCGAGGAGGGCGGGGCCGGGCAGGCCGGCCTCGTGCAGCGCGCGTGTCACCGTGAGGGCGACCATCGCGCCCAGGCCGTGCCCGTACAGGACGTACGGGCCGGGGCGGGGGTCCGTGAACAGGGGCAGCGTCTCGGCGAGCAGCGCCTCGTGGGTGGTCGGCCGGGGGCCGGACCGCTGCCGTGCGCCGCCCGGCAGGGCGACCGGAATCACCTCCACGCCGGGACCGGTGCTCGCCTCCCAGCGGTCGAAGACCGAGACACCGTCTGCCGAGTGCGCGAAGCAGTGGAGTCGCACTGACCGTTCGTCCGACATGACACCCTCCTCTGGCTGCGACCCCTGGTCGCACGGGGTGGAGTTCGAGCGTCCCCGGGCGGCCTCAAGTGCCGCTCGAAAGCGGGCTGAGAGCCGGCCGGAGGCGCACGGGCGACCGTGCGACCGGCGCTCAAGTCCACCGCCCCTGCCCGGCGGCCCGCTTGAGCGGCCGTCGAGTCCGGCCGATGTCGCGGTCCGCGACCGCAACGGGCCGGCCGACCGAGGCAGCGCTCCCGCGCGCGGCGCCGACCGGCATACTGACCAGGGCCGTTGGAGCGGGCACCGGGGAGGCCGGACAGCCGGGCAAGCCGGCCTCGGTGGCACAGACCATAGGGCGGTTGTTCGTCACGGAGCCCGAAAGTGGGTAGTCTCAGACCGACGACATAAGTTACCGCTTAGTAGAATCGCTTCCGCAGGTTCGAGGAGCCCGCCATGCAACTCGCCGCGATCATCGTGTCGCTGGTCCTGACCACGGTCGGCGTCGCGCTGTTCGTACGCGCCATCGGCCAGTTCGTCCGGTTCTTCCTGCTCGGCCAGCCGGTGCCCGCCGGCACCCGTACCGACAACCCCTACCGGCGCAGTGTCACGCTGGTGAAGGAGTTCCTCGGCCACACCCGCATGAACCGGTGGGGCGTCATCGGCATCGCCCACTGGTTCGTGGCCATCGGCTTCTACACCCTGCTGCTGACCTTGGCCAACGCCTTCGGACAGCTCTTCAAGCCGGATTGGGTGCTGCCCGTGCTCGGGCACTGGCTGCCCTACGAGCTCTTCGTCGAGGTGATCGGCACCCTGACGGTGGCCGGTATCGCCGTCCTCATCGTGATCCGGCAGCTCAACCTGCCCTCGCGGCCCGGCCGCAAGTCCCGCTTCGCGGGGTCCAAGGCGGGCCAGGCGTACTTCATCGAGTACGTCATCCTCACCATCGGCCTCGCGATCATGACGCTGCGCGGCCTGGAGGGCGCCCTGTCCGGGACCGATCACTGGGAACCCTCGTACCTCTTCTCGTACCCGCTGGTCCACGCCTTCTCCGGGCTCGACGCCGACACGCTGGAGAACGTGGTCTACCTGGTCGCGATGATCAAGATCAGCGTCTCCTTCATCTGGATGATCGTGGTCTCGCTGAACATCAACATGGGTGTGGCGTGGCATCGGTTCCTGGCGTTTCCGAACATCTGGTTCAAGCGGAA
>NZ_JBFBAX010000066.1:0-5095 GCF_040682395.1 Streptomyces sp. NPDC051207
CCTGCGAGGCCCTGAACAGGGGAAACGGATCGCTTCTTCAGCATGTCGATCACGCCGGACGACCCCGATTTTCAAGATCCCCGACAGCGTCAGGCTCTGAGGTCGTCCTGTGTGCCCACCAAAGCCAGGGAAGCGGACAGGCAAGGACGGAACGTCCGGGTGTATGCGCCTTGCGGCGGCGACAACAGGACGGACCAACCAGGCCAGAAGCACGAGGGAATCTTGTGAACGCGCTGGTCCGCCAGACCTCCGCGAGGGGACGGCCTGGAGGGGAGGAAAGCCGGAAGCCGGTAGCGAAGCTGATCACTCGGTCGCAGCATCGGTTCCTGAGCTGTCAGCTGGACGGCGCTCAGCAGCGGGGTGATGCCGTGCATCCTGTGGAAGCCCGTCAGACGCTTGAGCGTCTCTGAGGGGTCTGCGGCGGCGACGAGGTTCCGAAGCTCGCGGCCGGCTGCATGGAAATCGGCCTGCCCGAGGACCTGGAGGGCGGCGGCAATCCCGATGGCCTGGACGGGTGCGGTCAGACTGCGCCTGGCAGGAACAGCGCCCACGGCCTCGGGAAGGGACCCCTTCACTCCTTCATAGATCTCGCGCGTGTCGTGCGGCAGGACTATGGCCAGACCGCTGTCCGCGGCGTCGGCCAGGAGCCGGGAGGAAAGGGCACGAAGATCAGCCAGAGCTTCCAATGCGGAGATTCTCTGTGGAGTGCTCGCGTAGATGCCGAACTCTGCGGAATCGTTCTCCGCGATCTCCGTCAGCAGCTTCTGTGCCGTCAGCAGCGTGTGCCCGCACCCAAGCTCGATGCTTGCGACCTCGGACAGCCGGTAGCCGCAGCGTTGGTGCCTTCTGTCGGCTTCGTCGCGTTGGCCCGGGAAGGCGCACACTCCCGGCTCCGGGACATAGCGCTGCTGATGCAGCCGTTTCCAAGGCATTTGACCGCACTGGGAGCACGCCTCGGCGAGCAAGCGGTTGTGATCGAGGCAGGCGAACATCCAGCCCAGCCGCCAGCTCAGCTTCCACCGGCCCTTCGTCTCGGCCAGGCAGTCAGGGCAGAAGCGTGATCCGGCCTGGCGTCCCCAGTGGTGCCATCGGCTGACCTGTCTCGTTTCCCGTTTGATCTTGAGTGCTCGGCCGTCGAAGTGCGCGAGCGTCATCGCGTGCAGAACCTGGGAGTTCATCCTGTCTGGGCGAGTACGGCGTCTTCGTAGCTGTCGCCCTCGTCGAACAGGCCTCGCGCCTGCAGGCCGACGCCGATCATGAGCAGGGTGACGGGGAACTCGTTGGCAATGTACTTGAAGTGGTTGCTCACCTCGATCCCGGTCCGGTTTCTCCAGCGCAGGAAGTGCAGGTCATCGACGATCAAGAGCGTTGTTTCGCAGGAGAGGACGCAGTCGAGTGCGCGGAAGCCGAAGTCGGTGGCGGTGCCGCGGAAGCGTCCGGGGTGAGCGAAGAACTCCAGGATCGCCCGGTTGAAGTCGCGCATGCTGGTGTTGCTGGTCAGGCCCACTCGACAGACCGGCCACCGCTCATGCCCCTGATCGGTGTACTCGCCCTCCTCCTCGATCACACGCCGGTGGAGCAGTTTGGCGAAGGCGAGGGCGGCCGTGGTCTTGCCCAGGCCGGGGAAGGCGTCAATGGCGACGCTGCCTTTGACCTTGTCACCGTCCTGCTCGTTGCTGTCGATGATGTCCCACAGGTCCTCGTGCAGGGCTTCCATCTGCGGGGTGCGCAGGGGCCCGAGGCTCGCGTGCCATTTGCGGCGGCGCCGGTCGTAGTCAGCACGGGCCTTCTCCCCCAGAAGAGACAACTGACGGCGTGTGAGGTGCTCGGGGCAGGGCCGCGACGGAGCATCCGCCAGGCGCCGGAAGCCTTCTTTGCGGGACAGCGTGAGGTGATCGAGTTTGGCGTGGAGATCATCCTCGGAACGCTTCCGGTCAGTCATCGATGTCCTTCAAGGCAGTTGCGTAGAAGTCGATTTCCTCGTCCAGCTCTTCGAGGCTGTCCCCGTCGTCATCGCCCTCTTCCACCACTGGGGCGGATCCGGCTGCCGGCGGCTCGGCCTGTGCGGGCAGAGACAGCACGCGGGCGACCGACGGCAGTGAACTGACGGCGTCGGCGTGCGCCTCGGGGAGGTCCAGAGCGGCCTGTTCGCGGGAGAGCCGCAAGGCCATCCGCCGTTCGACCAGGGAAGTGCCCAGGCCGAGGTTCCACCGTTTCAGCAGCAGGGCGATGGCGAGCCGGTCGTCGGGGTAGGCGTACTCCTTCGCCGCCAGACGCCGGGCGAACTGGAGCGCTTCCTCGCTCAGCGGCATGTCCAGGCTGGGCGCATGCTCCCACTCAAGGGTGTGCCAGACGCGTTCGTGGTCCCGGAAGTGGATCCGGGTGGCATCGTCGGGATCAGCGAAGAACTCCAGCCGCCGCTTGTCCAGGTCAATGTCGGAGCCGGCCAAGTCGCGCAGCCCATCGAGACAGGGACCGTTGTAGCGACGGCTGTTGATCTCGATGCCGTAGTGCTGGACGGTGCGCATCGTGGCATCGAGGAACTCGAAGGCCAGGTGCGGGTCCCGGGGCACCTCGATGTAGCCCGCCCGCGCGAGACCGTGCTCGAACATCCTCGCCGGAGACAGTTCCACCTTCGGCAGGTGTGGGTCGAGCAGTCCCTCATGTGGCGTGCGGTGATAGTCCACCGCTACCCACTCCCGGATGATCGCCTCAAGTTCGTGGTGGAAGAAGAAGGCGTCCTTCTCCGGATTCAAGCCACCTTCTTCTCCTCCTTGGTCAGCCGGTTCAACACCACGGCCGCGACGTCCTCGTCATCGGCGGAAGACGGCCCCGATTTGTCGTGGATCAACTCGGCGCGATCCGAAGTCAGCAACTCACGCAGCGACATTCGGGCCAGCCGGTCGCGTCCGTCCTTGAGGATGACCTCCATGCCCGTGGCCATGCTGGCGAACTCCACGACTTCGACCGTCTCGCCGTCCAGCCGGAAGTGCGTCCCGACGCCCAGTTTCGCCCCCGCCCCACTCATGCGGCCCTCCGCAGCACGTGCCCCGCGCTCAGCGGCTGGTCCAGCGCGGTCATCACATGCCCGGACCACAGCAGGTGCAGTACCGCCGACTTCACCAGCAGCCGGGGACGCTCGGGCAGCAGCCGGAAGGCATCGCCCAGCAACATCCCGTCCAGATCCACGGCCTGCAAGGCCGCCACCAGGTCAGGGTCGAATAGCCAGGCGCGGCGGTAGCCGGCCAGGAACCGGACGTTTTCCAACACGTGCGGATCCGGCTCACTCCACACCTCATACCGCCACCCGCGCGACATAACCGCCTCCCGCGTCCAGGTGAACGTGAAGGCGACCTCCGGCTTCTGAAGCCGGTGGCGCGGCTTGACGTCCACGACCAGCGGGCCGTCGTCCGTCAGCAGCAGATAGTCCGGGATGTGCTTGCGGACCTTGCCGTCCAGGTCGGCCTTGAGCAGGAAGGGCTGGGCGACGATGTGCCGCACCTCCTGAGCGAAGTCGGCGAACAGCAGCCTCCCCAGCTCCAGCCTCGACTCGTAGATCACGTGATCGCCCACGGTGGCCGACCAATACGTGCCGGAATAGTGCTGCTGCCCCTTGTACCAGCGGAAGGTCCGCCACGGCCGGGCCTCTCGAAGCAGCCCGAGCGGCACCGACGGCCAGTGCAGGTCCTCCACCACAGCCTCGTCACCGCGCCGGACACTCAGTCGTACCGGCGCGGCCACCGCTGTACCCATCGGACCACCTACCCCGCGTTTCCCGAGGCGGCCCGTCAGCCGCCAAACGCTGGGGTCCTGCCCCGGCAAGGCGTGATGACGACTACTGGGGAGGTCCTGTACACGAAGAGGGGAACTACTCGTTCACGGAGCATGATTTCCATCCCCGTGTCCCATTGGCCACGCAGTGGCCATCGCTGATGGAAAGTGGCCACGGAATCTGGAAACCTACATGCTGTCCGGTCAGGTCTGCGCCATGTCCACAAACCGCGAGTAGTGCCCCTGGAAGGCGACCGTGATCGTCGCCGTGGGGCCGTTTCGGTGCTTGGCCACGATCAGGTCGGCCTCGCCTGAACGCGGCGACTCCTTCTCGTAGGCGTCCTCACGGTGCAGCAGGATCACCACGTCGGCGTCCTGCTCGATGGAGCCCGACTCACGCAGGTCGGAGACCACGGGCTTCTTCTCGGTGCGCTGCTCGGGGCCACGGTTCAGCTGCGAGAGCGCGATGACCGGGATTTCCAGTTCCTTGGCCAGCAGCTTGAAACTGCGGGAGAGATCGGACACTTCCTGCTGACGGCTCTCGGGCCGGCGGGAGGCGCCGGACTGCAGAAGCTGGAGGTAGTCCACGATGAGCAGGTCCAGGCCCCGGGCCTGCTTGATGCGCCGGGCCCGGGGCCGGATCTCCGTCATGGTCAGCTCGGGGGAATCGTCCACTAGCAGCGGGGCCTGCTTGATGGCGGGCGTGCGCTTGGCCATCCGCTCCAGGTCCTCCTCGGTGACCGTTCCGGCGCGGATGTGGTACAGGGCCACCCGCGACTCGGCGCTGTAGAGCCGCTGGAGGATCTTCCCGCGGCTCATCTCCAGCGAGAAGAACACTGCGGTCTTGCCGTCGCGGACCGCGGCTGTGCGGGCGAAGTCCAGGGCGAGGGTGGACTTGCCCATGGCCGGGCGGGCCCCGATGACGATGAACTGGCCGGGCTGTAAGCCGCTGGTCAGCCCGTCCAGGTCGATGAGGCCGGTGGACAGGCCGGTCATCGTGCCAGTGCCCTTCATCCGGGCATCGAGGTCGTCCCAGAAGCTGGGCACATCCTCGCGGATGTAGGCGTACCCGGCGGTCTGTTCGCGGGTCGCCAGTGCGTCCAGCACCTCGGCCTCTACCGCGCTGCGCACGTCGTCCAGCTCGCGCCCTGCCGGAGTAGCCGAGCTGCGTGATTCGGGTGCCGGCCTGGACCAGGCGCGAGTTACGCGGCCAGGGCGGGCCCAACTTGCTGATCATTTCAGAATGAGTTCGGCTCAGGGACTTGGCAGTTGGGCTGGTGGGCGGCAGGGTTCTGTGAGTGTCGGATGATCTTGTGCCTGATGA
>NZ_JBFBAX010000067.1:0-4853 GCF_040682395.1 Streptomyces sp. NPDC051207
CTCCCACAGGTCCTCCGGCGCCATCCGCTCGACAAGCGCAGCAGTCATCGCCCCAGACTGCCGCAAGATCACACCAACTGAAATGGCCTCTTAGGCGTGCCCGGCGCGTGAGAATCGTTGCGGAGATCGACCGGGAACTGCCCGGCCTGAGTGACTGCGAGCGCCGCCAGGTGCTCGAGGACCGGCTGCGCAAGCAGGCCGCCGTCGAGGCACAGGACTTCGTGCGGCGGCACGAACAGGCCGCAGCCGAGCGCGGCCGCCGCGACGCCGCCCGCGCGGTTGCCCGTGAGCGGGCGGAGCGCGAACGTGCGGCCACGGCCGACGCGGAAGCGGCCCGTCACGCTCTACCGTGCGAAGACTGCGGCCTGTCCCAGGCGGCAGGATTTTGCCCCGCCCGCACCTCCTGGCGCCGCACCGACAGCCTGGTACAGGAAGCCGTCGCCCTGGCCGTTGCCGTACGCGCCGATATCACCAACCCAACCGCGGTTGAGGAGGATCCAGCAGTGCGAGAGAGACATCCGCGCCCTGCTGGCGGCGACGTATGAGCGAGCGTGCGGTCCAGACACTGACCCGGCGCTGCCGCGGTACACCGTGCCGCTGGTGGCCCGGAGGATCCGGGATGAGCACCGGGAGTCGGCGCTGCGCCGGCTGGCTCGGTCCGAGCCGGCCTCGGCGGAGGCCGGCGTCGTGTATGCGGCCTACCGGCGTCGCCACCCCCGAAGGCTCAAGGTCGATACGGAGCGGCCCGCGCAGGAGGCCGCCCTGCGTGTGGCACAGGTGTTGCTCAGCGGGCTTCTGGAGGAATTGGAGGCCGCTCGCCGCCGCGGCTCGGCAGCGTGAGGTGGTGCGGCAGCCCGGGCTCGCGCGGTGACTACGACGAAGCGTTCCTGGACTGGATCTTCTGGTGGTACCTCGGAACAGTGGAGCTCACCAACCGACTCATTGTGTCGCGAACCACTAGCTGATGCCTGCGCGCCATCACCCCGAATCCGTGGTCGAAGGTCTTCAGGACCGGATCAAGTTCGGCAGCGGCGGCCACGGGCGGCATCGTCGTCACACCCGGGCCCGCGTTGGCCACACCACACCGATCGAGTCCAGGGTCCAAGGACCGCATCCGGCACCTGACCATCGCCCTGCCCCGCAATACGCCGCCCGCCTCTTCGAGGCCTAGGAGGCTGGCGCCTTCGGTGCGGCGGACGCCGTCAGACCAACGGCCGGAGACCTCGCAGCGCCTAGCGGCGGTGACTGGGGGCAGCGGCTCGTGGTGAACCGATCAGGGCCGGAGGGCGGAAACATCGAATCGACATGACCGATCCCAGGCTTTCCGGGTAGGCACCGCCACCCCTGCTACCACCCTGCTCCCTTTGCGTATGGTCTCCCCGAAGAAGCAGACCCAGGTCCGTCTGGAACCTGACGTCCTCGCCACAGGCAAGGACGCAGCGGCCGCCCGCGGCCTGCACTTCAACCGCTACGTCGAGCGTCTGATCATTGAAGACGCGACCGGCGCCCGCGCCGCCGGCATGGCCGCCGCGCAGCGCCTCATCGAAGAGCACGACGCATTCCTCGACGACCTGGAGCAGCAGCTCGACGCCCCCTACACCCAGCCGCAGCCGGGCACCGCCGCGTGATCCTGCACGTCGACGAGTCCTGGATCCTGGAAGTCGCCGAACGGGCCGGCCACCGTGACCCGGGCGTCGACGACTACGGCGTACCGGTCGCCGCGGTCGCCCGCCACCGCGGCGAACTCCTCCAGCGCCCCGTCTATGACGGCCCCTACCCCCGCGCTGCGGCCCTGGTGCACACCCTCGGCCGCTGCCGCAGGTTAGAGCGCTCCAACCTGACGATCGCCTGTGCCGTCGCCGTCATGTACCTCGAAGCCAGCAACATCCCGGTCAACCCGGCCCGTGAGCAACTGACCGCCCTCGTCCACGAGTTGAACAGCCCGCGTTCCACCGCTGCCGGGATCGCTGCCATGCTCCGCACGTGGAAGCCCTGACCCGTCGTCCTCATGCTTGTTAACGCACCCTTACCTGACCGCCCAACAGTCTGCCCGTAAGCCGACTTGCCGCACGTCCCCCACGCCTGAGGGTTGTCCCGTCTCCGTCTCTGATGTCACAGGTGGCCGGTAGCTGCCGTACATAATCCGGCACCGAGCGTACGCAGTGGAGCCGTGGCCGGGCTGGGTGACCAGCTGAGCGGCACAGGCCGTGTATGGCGAACACCTGGTCCGCATCGGCCAGCTCATCCCCGGCCCTGCTCTACAGCAATGTCATGGACCGCCGGTACCTGGCCGTGGCGCAGTAGTCCTGCGACCGCAACCAGGTGCTGGCGACGGTGAACCTGCGGGCTCCAGTGCGGCAAGTCGCTGGGGCCACCCCCCGCGGGTGCGGGGAGCAGACTGCCTGACCTGCGTCTTTACAGCCGGGCAGGCACGGTTTCAGAGACTTGTAGAGATTCCGGCAAATGGGGCATAAGGCGCCGTTCAGTGTATGGGTTTATCAATGATCGGTGGCGAGCCGATCGTCATAAGTCCTGAGAGTGCTACCTCTGTTTTCGACGGGCTGTAGTGGCCCCACTTGAACGAGTTGTTCTGGCCCCACCTTTGGGCCGTGTGGGTGAACGCCCTGAGGGGTCTGCGGGAGGAACGGATTGTTCTGGCCCCACCCTCGATCGGGTGACGTTTGCGTGCTGTCCTGGGACGGAGCCGGATCGTGTCCGTTGGCCCGGGTTGGTGGCGGTAGCGTGTGATTCACGACGCCCGCCTGACCGCTTCCCCTGACAGGAACGCGAACGGGCGGGCGCCGTGTTGTGGCGCCCGCCCGCAGGTGGTGAGAGGGAGATCAGGCGGCGGTGGCCGCCTTCCGCTTGGCGGTGGTGCTGGCGAGGCGGAAGGACTGGGTGCCCGTCTCGATGATGTGGGCCTCGAAGGTGAGCCGGTCGACGATGGCCTGGCAGAGCCGCTTGTCGGTGAAGGTCTGGTCCCATTCGGTGAACGGCCGGTTCGACGCGACGGCAATCGCATGTCGTTCCTCGCGCTCGGTGAAGATCTGGAACAGGAGCTCCGCGCCGTGGCGGTCGAGCTTGACGTAGCCGAGCTCGTCCAGGCAGAGCAGGTCGACCCGTCCGTACTTCTTGATCGTGCGGCCCAGCTGCTTGTCGCTGGCGGCCTCGGCCAGCTCGTTCACCAGGTTCGCCGCGGTCGTGTAGCGGACGCGGCCGCCGGCCTCCGCGATCGCCGTGCCCAGGCCGATCAGCAGGTGAGACTTGCCCGTTCCGGAGTCACCGATCAGGCAGAGAGGGTTCCCGGCCTGGACCCAGGCGGGCTGCATGAGGGTGTTGATGACCTCCTGCGGGATGTTCGGGTTCTTCGAGAAGTCGAAGTCCTCGATTCGCTTCGGGCGGGGGAAGTTGGCCTCCTTGACTCGGCGGACCTTGCGGCGGGCGTCGCGGTCCTCGCACTCGCTCTCCAGAAGGTCCGCGAGGAAGTCTGCGTAGGACGCCTGCTCGCGCAGGGCCTGGGCGGCGAACTCGTCCCAGCGTGCGCGGATCCCGGACAGGCCAAGGCTCCGGCAGGCCGCGTCGATCGCCTCTGACGGGTTCGGCCCGCGCTGGCCGGGCAGGCCGAAGGAGCCCCACCGCCCTGTGTTCGCAGGGGCGGGGGCGGTGCTCTGCGTCATGCTGAGCCTTTCGGTTGGATAGAGAGCAACTGGCCGTAGGCGGCCAGCGAGGGTTCGGGCCGGGAGTCCGGAGGCAGGACAGGACGCCGCTGCGGCAGCGTGATGACCTGCGCCGATTCCGGTTCAGGCTCCGTCGGCTCCGTCGTGTCGGGCTCGGCCGCGACCGTGGTGACGGCGGCTTGCGGAGCGATCACCACCGGCGGCGGACCACCCGCCGCGGCGACCGCCTTGCGGGCCTCGATGGCCACCAGGTCCGGCGAGAGGGAACCGGCCTCCAGGACCGCCTTCATGCCCGCGACGACCGCCTCGTCGGGCAGCCGCCGGTGCAGCAGCAGGACCTCGATCAGGGCCCTGGTGCCTTCCGAGCGTCCCCGCGACTCCCGGGCCGCGGCCCAGAATGCGTCGTGGGTGTCGGTGAACTGCCCGCTCTCGCGGGCCGCGGCCAGCCCGGTGGAATGCTCCAGGGCGCCGGGCTTGTGCCGCAGGATCTCCAGGTAGTGGTCCAGCAGATCACGGAAGCCGTAACGGCCCGCGAGCCGGGGATGGCGGACCACCAGCTTGTTGCGCTCGAAGACCCAGACCTCGTCCGCCCGCAGCGAGACCCGGACGTTCGTGCCGATGAAGCGGGCCGGGACGGAGTACTTGTTCTGCCGGACGGTGATCCGTGAGGTCTTGTCGACCTTCGGCGTCAGCGTCAGCCCGATGTCGAACTCCTCGGACGGCAACGGGGCCAGCAGCGGGGCCTCGTAGTCGAAGTCGAAGCCCACCGAGGTGGGCCGGTTGTCGATGTGCCGGACGTCCTCGGCCATCTCGATCTGCTCGATCTTCTCGTTCAGCTCCGCGAGCGTGTCGACCTCGGGGACCGGGACCAGGTGAGAGCGGCGGAACCGCCCGCCCTCGTGCTCGCCGCCGCCCTTCTCATGGGCGCCCTCGACGCCGGGCCGGCAGTAGAAGGCGTCGAAGCCGTAGTGCGAGCGGAAGGCCACCCACCTCTGCGACTCCACCCGCGAACGGCCGAAGCAGACCTGGGACACCGCGGGCTTGAGGTTGTCGTAACGGATGTGCCGGGTCGGGATGCCGCCCAGGATCCGGAAGGCGTCCACGTGTCCCTGCATGAAGGCTTCCTGGCCGGACGTGGAAAACACCCGGTGGACCGCCTTGCCCGAATACGACAGC
>NZ_JBFBAX010000068.1:0-4823 GCF_040682395.1 Streptomyces sp. NPDC051207
GCTGTCGTATTCGGGCAAGGCGGTCCACCGGGTGTTTTCCACGTCCGGCCAGGAAGCCTTCATGCAGGGACACGTGGACGCCTTCCGGATCCTGGACAGCCTTTACAGCGCACTCGAAACAGCCGACCCCACGTTCATCAGGGCGTCGGCGGGACTCCGCTGCGACCTGGCGCAAGCCCACCTGGCTCGCCGCGAGTACGACGAGGCGCAGAAGCACCTGCGGCAAGCCCGACTCGTGGCGAGCCGGACCAGGTCAGTGCGTCACAAACGACGCATCGAGCAGCTCATGCAGCGCTTGTAGGCGAGGCGCCGGCACCCCGCGAGGCCAGCACATGAAGTAGGGCGACCAAGGTGCCGGACCCCATCAACTCTCCCCGCGCCATCAACCCGGGGATGTCGGTCAGAGGCACCCAGGCGATGTGGCCGGCCTCTTCCAGATCGGTCGGCTCCCCGACGAGCTTGGCTCCGTGCCCGACGAAGATCTCATGCGGCGAGTCGACCATGCCGACCATGGGCTGGTACGTGACCACATGCTCCAGGGCGTTCGGCCGCCACCCGGTCTCTTCCTCGACCTCCCGGAACGCGGTCTGAAGAGGTTCCTCGCCCTGGTCGACGATGCCACCGGGCAGCTCCCAGCCGAAGGCATCGGGGACGAAGCGGTACCGCCACATCATCAGCACCCGGTCCTGGTCATCGATGACCGCGGCGATGGCCACATGGTGGAGCCTGACGACATGATGCTCGAAGCGATCGACCCCGGGCGGCTCGACGTCGACGAGGCTCAGCTTCACCCAGCGGTTGTCGTACAACGTCCGCTCGCCATGGATCTGCCAGGGCTCGACGTCGGCGGGCGCCTCGGTCGTCACAGACCGGTCCGGCACTCGGTAGGAGCTACGACCGTGAACCTCAACGACACCTTCGGCAACAAGCTTGGCCAACACCTGACGCAGGGCCGTCCGGCCGATCTCCAGCTCCTCCGACAGAGTCCGCTCAGACGGGAGCTTGGAACCTGGCGAGTACTTGCCCGTAGCGATCCACTCACGAATCGTGCGGTAGACCCGCTCCGACTTCGGTCCCATCCGTTGAGCACTCTCCTGCCGTCGTGTCGAGTAGCCGACACAAGCCTAGTGTCTGCCTACTCACGTGAGGAGGCACCGACCGACGACGACACCCAGCATGAGCGCGGTAGAACTTTCCCTACTTCATCAAGGCGGCTCGCTCCGCTCCCCGCGCGCGGCCCGACCCCCGGCCGGGCCTGCGCTCCTGTCTCCGCCCCGCTCCAGCCCGGCCGGCGCCCGTGCCGCGCGCAGAGCATGCAGCCGCTTGCCGTGAGAAGGGATGCCTCGTGGCTGGGACGGTCGGCTCCGCGGCTTTACGCAGCCACTTTGGCGCGAGCCTCGAAGATCATGGCCCCAACGTCGTGCTTTACCGGGCAGGTCCACAGACTGCCCGACGCGCCGGAAGCTTACGGGGCCATGATCACTCGCGCCAAAGCAGCTCCAGCCCAAAGCCGCTCCGCCGACCTTATCGACTCTCTTCACGAAGTTTTTGAGGCTCCTCCTCTACCAAGGCACTTTCCGCGAGATGTGATGTGAGCTACGTTACAGGAGGTTCAATAGGCACCTGCGAGGCGAGATGCGACATGAAGAAAGAGGCCAGACTACTCAAGCATAAATCCCTTAACTCTCTGATCCTGAGTATCGAACACTTCAACCGTCCTTGGGACGTGGGCCGCACCGATGCCGTTCTCATGCTCCTCGATCATTCATTTGAAATGCTTCTTAAAGCCGCCATCCTGCATCGCGGTGGCAAGATCAGAGATCCGGGCGAGAAAAACACTATCGGATTCGACGCCTGCGTACGCAGAGGACTATCTACAGCCGCTATCCAGTTCCTCAACGAGGAACAAGCATTGGCGCTCCAGGCCATCAATGGCTTGCGCGACGCGGCACAGCATCATCTACTCGACATCAGCGAAGGACACTTGTATCTGCAAGCAAAATCAGGGATAACACTGCACCGCGATATCCTAAAATCGGTGTTCAAGGAGGCGCTGCATGAGCTACTTCCTGACCGTGTGCTGCCCATTGCCACGGTAGCCCCTTTGGATCCAATTTCTCTGTTTACGGAAGAGATCAAAGAAGTTGCGCGTCTCCTAAGTCCAGGGAAACGTCGTAGAGCGGAAGCGACTGCTCGCCTTAGAGCACTTTCCATTGTCGATGGTGCGATGAAGGGCGAGAAGCTGCAGCCAAGCGAAACGGCACTGCGCAAGCTTGGTGAACAAATCAGCAAAGGCGTCACCGACCTCAGCACACTATTTCCGGGAATAGCGGCCGTCGCATTCAAGGCCGACGGAGCTGGAACTTCCGTAAATCTCCGAATAGTGAAGCGCGAAGGAATCCCAGTAACTTTTGTTCCTGAAGGATCAGCCGACTCTAGCGTAGTTGCAGTCAAAAGAGTCTCGGAGCTGGATTACTATAACCTTCGATTCGGCGATCTTGCCAAGAAATTGAGAATTACCACCAACCAGGCCACGGCCCTGATTAAACTACTGCAAATCAAAGAGAGCGAAGATTTCGCAAAACAGTTCTTCCATACCTGGTGTTACTCGTCTAAGGCGTTGGACTGCATGCGCCAAGCACTGCAGGAGAAACCTGTTGACCAGTGGTGGGCCGAGTACCGCCAGCAGACGCCATGACGTTTGAGGGTTCCACTGCAGCCTACTGCGTGGAACCCTCAAATTGGCTAGAAAGCGATACGGCTACGCAGCTGGATTACATTACTTCCGTGGTCGGATACGGAACGGATTGGGGCATGGGGCAGCTCTTCTGCTGTAGCATGCTGCTCCAAAACCTTCATAGCTAGTTCTTCAGACCAATCGGC
This sequence comes from Streptomyces sp. NPDC051207, assembly GCF_040682395.1. Classification (NCBI taxonomy): domain Bacteria; kingdom Bacillati; phylum Actinomycetota; class Actinomycetes; order Kitasatosporales; family Streptomycetaceae; genus Streptomyces; species Streptomyces sp. NPDC051207. The sequence continues at coordinate 2,884 of NZ_JBFBAX010000068.1, forward strand.
GCCACGCGCAACAGCCGTAGTACTCAAGCCATCACCGTAATGGATCTCCATTAGCTTTCTAAGTGCGCGCGGCTTCTCGCGTGGCACATGTCCGGGCTCTTGGCGATTCCAACCGCGGGCACTGATCTGTTTGTACAGGCTAATCGCTCGCTCTTGATCGATCACACCGATCTCTCGGGCCCCGCGCACCAAGCTCTTGATAGACACACCCCATTGGGTCTTGAGCATAGCGAGTGAGCTTAGCGTCGGGCGCATCGGCATCACCTGTGCCAATGCAGAACGCGGCGTCAAGAGTTCCGCAGCAAAAGCATCCGCTTCGGCCTCGATCGCACTGCCCGCCTGTCCCGGCTCATGCAGCACAAGGTGACCCAATTCGTGGGCCACAGTGAATCGCACCCTATCCCCGGGAATATCAGAAAGCAATGCAATTATGGGCTCACTTCCGTGCCACGCACAGAAGCCATCCAGGTTTTCTGTCTTAAACGGAAGGCCTAGTACGGTGATCCCTGCTCGCTCAATCGCGAGGATTAGATAGGGAAGCGGTTCACTAGGCGTAAAGCCCAGAATCTCTCTCGTCTTTGCGGCCGCTTCCGACGGGCGAGCTCCGTGCATTGATGGAATCCTACAAGGAATTGAACGAGCACTAGAGCTCAGATTTTGGTATTCCTCGTAGACGAGCTTCGCCCACTGCATAGCGGCGTTCTTTGTGCGTTGCGTGAGTCGGTTGCGCGCCCTGAGTTGAGGAGAAAGGGCTTCGAGGTTTATTACTGATTGACGCTTAAAAAAGTCACCGGAGACTCCGAGCGTTGCAGCCAGAAGAGCCTCGGTCTCCTCGTCTGGCTGCGTACCACCCTTCTCGATCCGTGACAGTTGGTACTGCGACAGCCCCGGTACCACGTCAGCGAGCTCAGTTTGCGTCATTTGGTGCATCTCTCGCACCTGCTTGACGCGCTCGCCGTGGATCATGTCGCCTAGTCTCCTAGCTGCTTGTACTGCTGGTCCGGTTCAAGTTCATCCAGGTCAGCTGCCCGAAGTGTGGCCATGCTCCGCGAGAGCTTGCCAACCCAGTCCACGCGCAGGCTGTTCCGCCGATGACCGCCCCCAGTAGGCCGCACGAGCGTCATCGGATCAACCAACTTACCTGCGTCGTCCTTCCAAAGGAGCAGCAGGTTGTCTGTCTCTAGGCCCGGGATCGCGGACGCGGGATCCTGACTCCAGAACGCCTGCCGCTTCTTAGAACGCCCAGGTAGAGGGATGGTCACCCCGCCAGTTCGAGCATCGTCGCTAGGCCTCAGGATGCGCACGGCCATGGTCTTGTAGAAGAGCAGCAGGCCCGACATGGCGTACAAGGGCCGGCCATCTTCCGTCTCAGCCTGAAGCCCCAGACTCCGTAGCTCTTCGAGGGCGATCCGCCGAGCCGTGTGGGCGTAGTGCCAAGGATCGTCCGACCGAACCAAGCCGTTGCTCGTGTGGTGCTCGTTGGCGCCCTTGAGTCCCTTCTCAAGGGCGCTGAAGATCGGTGGGATGACAGGCTGTAGCTGCCGCACCGACTCTGCGTAGGTTGCCATGCGCATAATATGCCACGCAAGTTCACACGCTGCTCCCTCATTCTCTGCATTGATCGCGGGAGGGTGGCAGAAGGGCGTGCCATACGCGTGCCAGATCGTGCGGGGAACAGCGGGGAGTCGTACGACGGCCGATCAGACCCAGGCACCGCTTCACTGCAGGTCAGCCAGGGAGACGAGGCCAGAGCACCCAAGCTTCCCAAGCTGAGGGCGCGCCGTCGGCTGAGGTTCAGCCAGGGCGGAGCTGGGAGCCCCGAACGGTGTCCGAGGCTCCTGGTTGTTAGAGGCCATTTCAGTTGGTGAGTCTACGGTGGCATATGAGGGTGGCTGAGATGGCAGCGAAGGCGAGGAAGTGCTCGGGCTTGCGCTCGTAGC
>NZ_JBFBAX010000069.1:0-4219 GCF_040682395.1 Streptomyces sp. NPDC051207
AGCTCCCACAGGTCCTCCGGCGCCATCCGCTCGACAAGCGCAGCAGTCATCGCCCCAGACTGCCGCAAGATCACACCAACTGAAATGGCCTCTAAAGCCCCTCGCTCGATCCAGCTGATTTCGCCTATTCACGCCTCGCGGGCGAGCTGGCGGATGAGTGGGTGGAGAAAGCCGCCTCCGCGACGCTGTCGGCGACCGCCGCGGCTTTGTATCGCCAGGCCATCACCCTGTTCTGCCGGCACGTCGATGCCCACCTTCCCCACGCGGTGAAGGCCTCGCTCGGTGAGCCGGAGCCCGACTTTCGCCCAGGCACTGACCGGCTGGACCCGCCTGCTGCCCGCCGTCTACGGCGCCGACTCGAGGGTGCCTGCCGCGCTCGCCGGCAAGCTGCGCATTCTCATCACGCGCCGGGCCGAGCATCCAGATCGCGAGGAGTGCCGCACACTCCAGGACCAGGTAGACGCCGCGGCGACCGCCATCATGACGCTCCTCGCGGAGAACGCTTCTCCACGCGAACACTGCACCAGCCGTTTGGCAGTATTTCCCTTCCGAGTGGACCGCACCAGAATTCTTTAGCGGCTGAGGGGACGGCGTCAGGCGGTGGCTTCTGCCAGAAACGCTACGGTCCTCGTCACAAACTGTTCTGCATCGTCGAGCCAAGGGAAGTGCCCGGTCCTGGGTTGAATGACGAGCTCGGCATGCGGGAAGAGTTCGGCGAGCTCGGCCATCGCGCCGGGAGGTGCTGCCAGATCGACCTCCCCGGCGAGTAGAAGAACTGGCGACCTGAACCGTGCAAGTGCCCTGCGGGTGGTGTCCGGATCGAAGGCACCGTCGGCAGCAAAGATCTTCGCGGCTTCCGTGTTCTTCTGCCCATCCTCGGCGGCCCGATGGGCCCGAGCTGCCTCGTCCCAGCGGCCGTAGTAGAACGGCGCGATGGCCTGCCAGGAGTCAGCGGTCGCCTTCCCCGCGACGATCGTCTCCAGAGCCGCAAATGCGGCTGAGAACCATGGCTCGTCCCTACGGAGTCGCGCAATCCGGAGTCGATCATCACCCGTGATCGTCACGCCGACAGCCATGACGCTCGGCGTGATGAGCAGGAGCCTCTCAACGTTTTCCGGGTGGCGACTCAAGTACAGCAGCGCCAGATTCGCGCCGGCCGAATGCGCGAGCAGGTCCATCCGGTCGAGGCCGAGGTGCTCGCGCAGGGCTTCCACGTCATCGACGAGCTGGTCACAGCGGAAAGTGCCGGGGTTCTTCGGTTGCGCCGACTGACCGGTGCCCCGAAGGTCCAGCATGATCAGCTGATGGTGCGCGGACAGGCCACCGAGGGCGCCGAGATAGGCGGAGGCCTGCATCGGTCCCCCAGGCAGGCAGATTACGGCAGGGCCATCCCCAACCACGTGGTAGGCGAGCTCAGTTCCGTCGTATGAGGTGAAGAATTCCATGCCAGGCACCCTGGAGGTGGCGAAGGCCGTCGGCCTATCGTTTAGCTACAGCTACATGATGAGGACGGATGGCGGTCGAGATCAGATTCACCGCGGCGTCGGTCGCGAAGGTGCGATTCGCCGTCTCGCCTCTGGGCGAGACGGTGCTGGCACTGCGGATCCTGCTGGGCACGGGCGGGCATGCGGTGCATCAGCCGTGGGTGCTCAGGGCGCGGCCGCTGCTGGCGGGCGAGCATGAGCTGCCGCTGCTACAGGCGCTGATCGCCGGGCCAATGCCGTCGTTCCTGTTCCCGGTGCCGCAGGAGCGGCTGCCGTCCATGGCCACGGAGCTGGGCCTGCTGCGGGCAACGGAAGAGGCCTTCTTCCGGCGAGAGTACAGCGCGGTTCTGGGCCGCGAGGAGACCCCCGAGCCAACGGCGCTGCTGCCGCGGCTGGTGGAAGCGCTCCACCGCTGCCACGAGTTGCTGATCGCCCCGCACTGGGGCCGGATGCGCGCAGTGCTGGAAGCCGACATCGGCAGGCGCGCGCTCACTTTGGTGGACGGCGGGGCGCAGGCACTGTTCACCGAGCTGCACCGGGATCTCGCCTGGGACGGCGACCAGCTCGTCGTGCACGGCCGACGCACCCCGCACGCGATCTACACGGTGGACACCGGCCAGCACGGTCTGGTCCTGCTGCCCAGTGTCTTCAATTGGCCGAACGTCGGCGTCGACAAGTCACCGGTCACGGCTGCGTCGATCCGCTATCCGGCTGTGGGGATCGGGCTGCTCTGGGAGGCGCCCCCGCCAACGCCGGCGGGCCTCTCCCCGGTCCTGGGCCGCACGAGGACAGCCCTGCTCACAGCTCTGGCCGAACCCCTGACGACAACTGCCCTAGCCAGCCACCTTGGCATCACCCCCAGCGCAGTCTCGCAACACCTGGGGGCGCTGCGCGGGGCTGGCCTGGTGTCGACACAGCGCACGGGCCGCACCGCTCTCCACCTGCGCACGGAACGGGCGACCAACCTGCTGGGCACCTCGGCTCCCTAACTGCACTGGGCACAACGCCCAGACAGCACAAGCAGCACCGAACGGCCCGACTCCGTGTCTCATGAGACACGTCGAAGTCTGGAGAAGCACCGCCTTGCCGTGCCACCCGGCGTCAGGTGCGCGCCGGACGTCCTCCCACAGCGTGTAGAGGGTGCCGCCCTCTTCCCACGCCTCGTTCCACCAGGTGCGGGCTTCGGCAGGCGGGACTCCTTCTTCGCCGACGTCGACTTCGTCCGGTCGTTGTCGGCGCCCAGGGTCGGGTCGTTGGGTGCCAAGGTGAGGCTGCTCCTTGTTGAGACGGTGGTGGTGCCGGCCGGGCGGCCTGTCCCGTCCCCGGCGCCCAGGAACGGGCGGGGCGAGGCGGGGGCGGGGCAGGCAGCCCGGCTCATCCGTGGAAATTGTTGCGCCGGAAGACCGCCTTGCGGATGTTGACCGTGGTGCCGCCCCGCCGCTGCCGCGCGAGGCTCCGCGTACGGCGAGCGCGAGGAAGATCAGCACGAACAGGCCGGCCATGCTCATCACGGCCTGACCGGTCGTGGTGAGGATGGCGGGCAGCTGCGCGAGGGTCGGAGCGGCAGCATCGACGCCGACTCCGGCGAGCGCGATTCCGCCGCCGGTCGACAGGGCGATGGCGCTGTACTTCCACACACGAACGCCAGCACCGCCCCGCTGCGGCGCGGCCGGAGCGGGGCGCGGCAGCAGGTGCGTGGGCGCCGGCGTCATGATCTGGCCGTCAACCGGGGTGAGGGCCACCTGCTAGTACTGTGCGCGGAGATACTGGAGGGCTTCCTGCCTGCGGACCAGGTCGTAGACCCGCGCCATGTACGCCTCGTCGGTGGGGAGTCCGACGGCGGCGTGGGCGGGCGCGGCCGGAAGGTCGCCGGGTGGGGCACCGGGGCGGGCCTCGGGGAACAGGGCCCAGATCTGCACCGCCCGGCCGGGATGGCTGGGCGGGTCTTGGGTGGCCCGGGTCGGACCGTGAGGCGGGGCGGCGGAGGTCAGCCGAGCCTGTAAAGGCAAGGAAAGCCGCCTATTCCTCCGCTCTCTCTTGTGACTTTTCCGGTGAAGGCCGTGGTGGGTCCGGGATCTGCTGGACCGCGCGTGCGTGCGCGAGGACAGCCCGCAGCAACGGCACGACCGCCGTTGCTGCGGGCGGATCGCCGGTGGCGCAGGACGGCCCGCTGCGCGGGGCAAAGCCGAAGAAGTCCCCGGTGATTGAGCAGGATGGGCAGCTTGCTACCGGTGCTGGAGCCGCTGGCCGACCAAAGGCCGTGGGCTGGGACAAGGCGCGACAGCGGCGAGGGGTGGGCCTTCCGCCTGATCTTCGTCTGCGGGTGGCCCTGGGGCCAGTCTCAGGAATGCGGGAGCGACTGTCCGGCTGGCAGCAAAACCAGGTCGAGGCCGCCACGAAGGCGGAGCTGACCCGACTGGCGGGCCTGCTGATGCAGCCAGAGGCCGCACCGCGGCTACTGGCCAACCGACTCACCGACCGGCTGGAGGAGACCGGCGGCGAGGCCCTGGTCACTGCTCCGTACGGGTGGCTGATCCGGCGGGGCCTCGTACAGCGACAGGCATGTTCGGACCGGCGCTGCGACGACGGGATCCGACCGGACACTGGGACTGAGTGCCCGAACTGCCACGACGTGATCCACCTTAGAGGCCATTTCAGTTGGTGAGTCTACGGTGGCATATGAGGGTGGCTGAGATGGCAGCGAAGGCGAGGAAGTGCTCGGGCTTGCGCTCGTA
>NZ_JBFBAX010000070.1:0-4198 GCF_040682395.1 Streptomyces sp. NPDC051207
CAGCGATGATCCGGGCGGACGGGCGGACCTCGGAAATCGGCTGGCATCCGGGCGGGCCGTGGCCCTTCTGGCAGAGGCAAAGTCTTATGCCAGGGCGTTCACGGCGACAGTGAAGAGGTACGGCAGGCGTTCGGCCGTGGGCACGATGCGCGGCGCGAGCGCGGGCTTCTGCCGGGCACGCACCAGAAGCTCTGTCAGAAGCCGGTGGCGGCGAGTAGCGCGGTTCCAGTCGGTCTCGTAGCGGTCCGGTGTGCCGAGGCGCACGTTGCCGACCAGGGCTTGGGCGCCGGTGAGGGCCAGGGAGATGCCTTCGCCAGTGAGCGCGTCGATGTATCCGGCAGCGTCGCCGACGAACAGGACCCGCCCGTGGCGTCGGGTTCGTGTTTGCTGGCGGAGCGGGCCTGCGCCTCGCACCGCGGTGACGGCCTTTTCCGCGGGGAGGCGGGCCGCCAGATCGGGGAAGGCGGCCAGTTGGGTGGCGAAGGGAGCGCGCCGGTCCGTCAGCAGCGCAACGCCGACGAGTTCGGGGCCGAGCGGGGTGATGTACGCCTCCCCGTCAGGCCCCCAGTGCACCTCGACGTACGCAGACCACGGGGGCACCGCGTAGTGGCGGCGCAGCCCGTATCTGGGTGTTCCGCGGGACTCGACTCCCAGGCCGAGGGAGCGGCGCACCGGTGAGTGCAGGCCGTCTGCGGCCACCAGCCACCGGGCGCGCAGGCCCGTGCCGGGGATGGTCACACCGGTGGTGTCCTGCCGTACCTCTCCCACCCGCAGGGGCAGTATGGGGACCCCCGCCTCTGACACGGCCTGGTGCAGGACACTGTGCAGGTGGGTGCGGCGCGCACCGAGGCCAGGGCCGTGCCGGAACGCCGCCTGAACCCGGCGGGGTCCCTGGACGTAGCGGATCCCGGTGATCGGCTGGCCGGGGACCTCCAGGCCGAGCGCGCCGAGCGCCCGGACGGCGCCGGGCGTCAGTCCCTCACCGCACGCCTTGTCGACCGGCGCCTGGCGCGGCTCGGCCACGACGGTGTCGAGACCGGCGCGCGCGGCGTGCAGGGCGGTGGCGAGGCCGGCGGGCCCGCCTCCGACGATCAGCAGGTCGTGCCCGGTGTTCATGCGGGCAGCGCCTGGGTGAGGGCCGTGCTCTCGCAGCGGACACGGACCGTGAGCAGCGCCGCGTTGGCGATCGTGAACGCCGCCGCGGTCAGCCACGCGGAATGCACCAGCGGCAGTGCGGCGATCTCCACCACGACCGCGACGTAGTTGGGATGACGCAGGAAGCGGTACGGACCGGCGCCGATCAGGCGCGCTCCGGGCACGACGATGACCCGGGTGTTCCAGTACGGCCCGAGCGTGGTGATGCACCACCAGCGCAGCACCTGGGCCAGTACGGCCAGCGCCAGCATGGGCCACCCCAATGCGGGCAGGAACGTCCGGTGGGCGAGCACGGGCTCCAGAAGACAGCAGGCCAGCAGAGCCGTGTGCAGGACGACCATGACCGGATAGTGACCGCGGCCGTACTCCACACCGGCGCGGGCCAGTGTCCATGCCGCGTTACGCCGCGCCACGACCAGCTCGGCGACGCGTTCGGCGGCCACGGCGAGAAGAAGAAGCGAGTACCAGATCATGGAGGCCCACTCACCAGCGCAGCAGCACAAGTTCGGAACAGAACCCCGGGCCCATCCCCATCAGCAGCCCCCACGTGCCCGGCTCGGGCCGACGCGATCCCCGGATGCTCTGCAGGATGTGCAGGACGGAGACGGACGACATGTTCCCCACGGCCGCGAGCGAACTCCATGAGCTGTCCAAGGCATCGCCAGGAAGATCGAGGGCGTCGCTGACGGCAGAGAGTACCTTGGGACCTCCCGGATGGCACACCCAGCACCCGATGTCGTCGGTTGTGAGGCCGTGCTCGGCCAGGAAGGCACGTAGATGCCGGCCGAAGTGGTCACGCACGATATCCGGGACGCCGGCACCGATCACGACACGGAACCCGCCGGCAGTGATGTCCCATCCCAGGAGCTGTCCGGTTTCCGGATACAGGCGGCTCCGCGTGGCGACCACCGAGGGACCGGCGGCACCCGGGCTGACGCCACCGATCCCACTGCCACTGTTGTCGCCGCAACCGCGTGCGACGAGCGCTGCCGCGCCGTCACCGAACAGGGCACCGGCGACGAGGTTGGCGGGGGAGTCGTCGCGCTGCTGGAGCGTCAGTGAGCACAGCTCGACCGTGAGGAGTACCGCCGTTTCGTCAGGGTGCCCGCGCAGATAGTCGTGCAGCCGGGCGAGGCCGGCGGCGCCCGCCACGCAGCCCAGGCCGAACACCGGGAGCCTCTTGACGTCGGGCCGCAGCCCCACGCGCCCGGCCAGACGGGCATCGAGCGACGGGGCGGCGATGCCGGTGATGGAGGCGCACACCAGCAAGTCGACATCAGCCGGCTCGAGCCCCGCTTCCTGCAGCGCGCCGGTCAGAGCTTCCTCGCCCAGGTCGAGGCCCGCCTCCAGCCACGCGTCGTTGCTCCGCCCGAAGTCGCCGAGACCGGCGTACCGCTCGATCGGCAGGGCGAGATGACGGGTGCGCACACCGGCGGACGCGTGCAGGCGGCGCAACAGCGTTCGGTCGGCCCCCGGTGCCAGGCACAGGTCGCCGATCGGCCCGGTGAGGTCGTCCTGGGCGTAACGGTGCGGCGGCAGTGCGGTGCGGACGGCGGCGATCGTGGTCGCCGCGGGCACGGTCCTCCGGCGCGGCGCGGCGGACGGCGGCGGAGACAGGGAGGACGGGGACGGGGTGTCATCGACGATCACAGGGACACGCATGCCGTCATGCCTTCCTCACCATGAATGTCCGATTACCGTGCATACGTGACTCTCCACCCATCTGGGGTTCCCTCGCGCACGACACACCGTGTCCCGGCGCTGCTGCGCTCCTGCCATCCGGAGCCTGCGCTCGCGGTGACGGTGTTCGTCACCGCGCTGGCCGTGGCAGCGGGCCGTGGACCGGCGGGGTCGGTGGCGGTGGCCGCGGCCGTACTGGCCGGCCAGCTCTCGGTGGGGTGGTGCAACGACGCGGTCGACGCGCAGCGCGACACGGTCTGCGGGCGCCGTGACAAGCCGGCGGCGACCGGTGAGCTCCCGTCCCGGACGGTGGGCGTCGCGGCCGGGGCGGCCCTGGGGCTGTGCGTACCGCTGTCGCTGCTGAGCGGGGCCGCCGCGGGAGCGGCACATCTGGGGGGCATGGTGGCGGCGGGTTGGGCGTACAACCTTTGGTTGAAGCGCACCGTGCTCTCCCCGCTGCCCTATGCCGTGGGCTTCGGCTCGCTGCCGGCCTTCGTCACCCTCGGTCTGCCGTCGCCGTCCTGGCCGGCCTGGTGGGCCGTGACAGCGGGCGCACTGCTGGGCGTGGGTGCGCACCTGGTGAACGTCCTTCCGGACATCGAGGACGACCGCGCCACCGGTGTGCGCGGACTGCCGCAGCGACTGGGCCGGGCGACCTGCCGACGGCTGGCCCCGCTCGTGATACTGACGGCCGTCGGCGTGCTCGCCGCAGGGCCGCCCGGGCCGGTCGGGACGACGGGCTGGACGCTGACGGCGGCGGCCGGGACGGTCGCCGTTCTAGGGACGGCTTCACCCTCGGAGACACGGAGCCGGTGGCCGTTCCGGGCGGCCATCGTGGTGGCGGGCACGGCCGTGACACAAGTCCTGCTGCGGGGGCCGGACATGGTTTGACCCAGACAGGCAAGGAGCGTCTCCAGCTCCACCTCGCCGGCTTCCCCACTACGGTGAGCAGGCTGGAGAGCGTAACGCCGCGGTGCTGTGGACGACCCGCTACTTGAACGCCTCCGACGAGCAGCTGAAGGCGCGCTGCCCGCCGACCAGCGCGAGTACGACGTCATGAACAAGGACGTCGCCCGCCTATCCCCGCTCAAGCACGCCAACCTCAACTGCCGCGGCCGCTACAGCGAGTGATGTAATTGCGAGAAAAGCTTCGGCTTCATCACCCGGGACGGGGGCCAGACGTCTTTGCCCACTACTCGGACCGAGGGGCAGCGGATACCGCGAGCTGACCGAGGGGGAGCGCGTCACCTTCGGCATCGGCCAGGATCAGAAAGGCCCGCAGGCCTGAGACGGAGCACCTTCCAGCGCATCGTCTTTCTCCATCAGAGTGGGCGGCCCTGTACAGGCGGGCTACGGCTTCGCC
>NZ_JBFBAX010000071.1:0-3696 GCF_040682395.1 Streptomyces sp. NPDC051207
CCACGAGCCGGTCGACTGGCGCATCCCGAACCTCGGCTGACGCCCGCCGCGCCGGGCCGGTCCGTCACCGGGCCGGCCCAGTGCCGCCCGGAGCGCCCGGGGGCGCGTCGCCCCCGGGCACCGGCCGTGCGAGAGGTGCTCAACCGGTCGAGCAGGCCGTCCCGTTGAGGGTGAACGCGGTCGGCGGCGCCGCGTTGCCCGTGTGGTTCGCCTGGTAGCCGATGCCGATGCTCGTGCCGGGTGCCAGGCGCGCGTTGTAGGAGGCGTTCACGGCGGTCACCGCGCCCGAGGACGGCGTGTACGTGGCTCCCCAGCCGCCGGTGACGGTCTGGCCCGCGGGCAGGGTGAAGCCGAGCCGCCAGCCGTCGACCGCGGTCGTGCCGGTGTTGGTGATCGTCACCGTGGCGGTCAGGCCGGTGTTCCAGGCGTTGGTGGTGACGGTCACCTTGCAGGGGCCGGGCTGCGGCTGGGGCGTGGGCCCGCCGCCACCGTCCAGGCCGAAGAAGGTCAGCGCGCGGGCGGCCATGCCGGTCGTGTAGAGGTTGTGGCCGACGCCCCGCAGGCTGATCGCCTCGACGGGGGCGCGGTCACCGGTGCCGCCGTAGCGGGTGCGGGTCCAGCCCGGCTGCGGGGTGTCGGTGACGGCCGGGGTCTGCGAGACGCCGAGGACGTTCGTCCACTGCTTGATCTCCTCGCCGAAGTTCGGGTAGCGCAGCGTGTCGTCCTCGGTGCCGTGCCACAGTTGCATGCGCGGCCGGGGCCCGCTGTGGCCGGGGTGGGCGCCGCGGACGAGATCGCCCCAGGCCTGCGGCGTGCGGGTCACGGTGCCGTTGGCGCAGGCGCTGTTCCACTCGGAGCCGTCGGTGGTGGCGAAGCAACCGAAGGGCACACCCGCGAAGGCGGCACCGGCCGCGAAGACGTCCGGGTAGTCGCCGAGCAGCACGTTGGTCATCATCGCGCCGGACGAGATGCCGGTGGCGAAGATCCGCGAGGTGTCGGCCTGGTAGGTGCGGACCACCCAGTCGACCATGGACTTGATGCCGACCGGGTCGCTGCCGCCGCCCCGGCGCAGCGCCTGCGGCGAGGAGACGTCGAAGCACTTGCTGGACCGGGTGACCGACGGGTAGACGACGATGTACCCGTGGCGGTCGGCCAGGGAGGCGAACTCGGTGCCGGAGTACATCGCCGGACCGGAGCCGGTGCAGTAGTGGACGGCCACGACGACGGCCGGGTTCGCGGTGACGCCGTCCGGGACGTAGACGTACATCCGCAGGTTGCTGGGGTTGCTGCCGAAGTCGGTGACCTCGGTGAGCTGGGCCGTCGGGACGGCCTGCGAGCGCGCGGCGGCCGAGGCCGGCGGCGCGCCGAGGACGGTGGCCACGAGTAACGGCAGGAGCGCGGCGACGAACGCGAGGACCGCCGGACGCAGCGGCCTCCTCACGCTGTGGGGGGCAGTGGTCAGCACGGGTGGTCCCTTTCCGGTGCGGATCGGAGGGCTGTGCGGCCAGCATCGTGGCATGCGCACGCCCGCTGTGGAAGCGCTCCCACGACCGCCGGGGAGAGTCGTGGCGACATGGCGCCGGGCGGCCGGACATGTTCTGCGCGAGGCGTTGACTAGAAAGCGCTTGCAGTCTACGTTCCGTTCAGGAGTGTGACCGACCCCCACACCGGCGCTCCCATTGTGGAGCACGGCGGTCACAGGACAACGCAATGTTCATATAGGTGAACAGCCAGCCCTTCCAGAAGGGACTCAACCCCGCATGCGTGCACACCCCCCACGTCCACGCGCACGAAGGACCGTACCGATGGTCGCGGCGGCAGCGGCGACGCTGGTGACGGCGGCCGTTCTCGCCGTCCCGCAGCCGGCCGCCGCCGCCGAGTCCTCACCCGTCGGCTTCGGCGCCGGCACGACCGGCGGCGGCAGCGCCCCGGCGGTCACCGTCTCCGGCCTCGACGCCTTCAGGGCGGCCGTCGCGGGCAGTACGGCCAAGGTGGTCAGGGTGAACGGCCTGATCCAGCTGAGCGGCCAGGTCGACATCGGCTCCAACACCACGGTCCTGGGCGTCGGTTCGTCGTCCGGCTTCACCGGCGGCGGGCTGCGGCTGAAGAACGTGTCCAACGTCGTCATCCGCAACCTGAACATCAGCAAGCCGGTCGCACCGGCCGACGGCATCACCGTCCAGGCGTCGAACAAGGTGTGGGTCGACCACAACTTCTTCTCGGCCGACCGCAGTCACGACAAGGACTACTACGACGGTCTCCTCGACATCACCCACGGCTCCGACAACGTGACGGTGTCCTGGAACACCTTCAAGGACCACTTCAAGGGCTCGCTCGTCGGCCACAGCGACAGCAACGCGTCCGAGGACAGCGGCCGCCTGAAGGTGACGTACCACCACAACTCGTTCAGCAACGTGTTCTCGCGCATCCCCAGCCTGCGGTTCGGCACCGGGCACTTCTACAACAACTACGTCTCCGGCGCCGACACCGCCTGTCACTCGCGGATGGGCGCGCAGATGCTGGTCGAGAACAACGTCTTCCGCTCGACGAAGATCGCTGTCACCACGAGCCGCAGCAGCGACGTCGACGGATACGCCAACCTGCGCGGCAACGATCTCGGCGGAGCCGCGACCGAGGTCTCGCGGGTCGGCACCTTCACCAGCCCGCCCTACGGCTACACCGCCGAGCCCGCCTCGTCCGTCGTCGCCTCGGTGACGTCCGGCGCGGGGGCGGGAAAGCTCTGACATCCCTCGCACGCGAGCCGTCACCCCCCACCCCTCACCCCACGACAGAAGGAAACGGGACATGACTTCTGCGACACGACCGCGCGCACAGGGCCGCGCGCTGACCGGGGCGCTGGCCGCACTCGGCCTCTCCCTTGGCATGATCATGACCACCGGCGCCCCGTCGGCGAGCGCCGCGACCTGGCCGACGGCCAACGGCAGCCAGGCGGTCTCCTCCACCATCTCGGTGTCCGGCACCAAGGACTACGGGATGAAGCGCCTCTACGGCTCCGGAGCCCTGGGCGACGGCGGCCAGGGCGAGGACCAGGGCCCGATCCTCCAGCTGGAGCCGGGCGCCGTCCTGAAGAACGTCATCCTCGGCGCGCCCGCCGCCGACGGCGTCCACTGCAAGGGCAGCTGCACACTGCAGAACGTCTGGTGGGAGGACGTCGGCGAGGACGCGGCGACCTTCCGCGGCTCCTCGTCGTCCAACGTGTACACCGTCACCGGCGGCGGCGCGAAGGAGGCGAGCGACAAGGTGTTCCAGTTCAACGGCGCCGGCACGCTCAACGTGTCGAACTTCGCCGTCAAGAACTTCGGCACCTTCGTCCGCTCCTGCGGCAACTGCTCCACGCAGTACAAGCGGACGATCAACCTCAACACCGTCGAGGTCGCCTGGAGGGGCAGCCGCATCGTCGGCATCAACACCAACTACGGCGACAGCGCGACTCTGCGGAACATCACCATCGTCGGGGACACCGACCGCAAGATCGTGCCCTGCCAGAAGTACATCGGCAACGACGACGGCGACGAGCCGACACAGAACGGCTCGGGTCCCGACGGCACCTACTGCAAGTACTCGTCCTCGGACATCGTCTACAAGTGAGACACCCCCCACGGTGAAGGCGGCCGTGCGCAGCGGGGTACGCCGATGCCGACGCCGAGGAGCCGGTCGGGGGCGATGTCCGCGCTG
>NZ_JBFBAX010000072.1:0-3650 GCF_040682395.1 Streptomyces sp. NPDC051207
CTTTTGGCACGCTGTTGAGTTCTCAAGGAACGGACGCTTCCTTTGTACTCACCCTCTCGGGCTTTCCTCCGGGCGCTTCCCTTCGGTCTTGCGTTCCCGACTCTATCAGATCTTTTTCGATCCGATTTCCTCGGGCGCTTTCCAGGTTCCCGCTTTCGCGTTTCCCTTTCCGGCGGATCCGACTTTATCAGAAGTTCCAGGCCGGACTGACCGGCCGTCGAATTCCGAATCATCGGGGGCGCTTCTGCGGAATCTGAAGTGTTCCGGGAAGCGGACAGATTGTGCACCGTCGCCGGGTGGGCTCGAACCCATCTCCAGGCAACTGTTCAAATCTACCTCCCCAGTCTCACCGTGTCAACGGCGTTTCCCGGGGCGAAGAGGAGACTAGCAGCTCGGGGGACTTGTCCGCACATCAGGCGGCCGTCGGCACGCTCGCGCTGCGCTCGGCCGCATCTACGTCGCCCGTCTCACCGGTGCGAGCCGCGCGACCGCCGAGGACGTAGACGTACGCCAGGAAGACCACTTCGGCGAGGACGCCGATGGCGATGCGGGCCCAGGTGGGCAGGCCGGACGGGGTGACGAAGCCTTCTATGGCGCCGGAGACGAAGAGGACCAGGGCGAGGCCGATGGCCATGCCGATGGCTGCGCGGCCTTCTTCGGCGAGTGCCGCGCGACGGGTGCGCGGTCCGGGGTCGATGAGGGTCCAGCCGAGGCGCAGGCCGGTGCCGGCGGCCACGAAGACCGCGGTCAGTTCGAGGAGGCCGTGCGGGAGGACGAGCCCGAGGAAGGTGTCGAGGCGGCCGGCCTCGGACATCAGGCCGATGCCGATGCCGAGGTTCAGCATGTTCTGGAAGAGAATCCACAGGACCGGGAGGCCGAGGAAGACGCCCAGGATCAGGCAGAGGGCGGCGGCCCAGGCGTTGTTCGTCCAGACCTGGGCGGCGAACGAAGCCGCCGGGTGACTGGAGTAGTAGGTCTCGTACTGGCCGCCGGGGCGGGTCAGCTCGCGGAGTTCGCTGGGTGCCGCGATGGTGGCCTGTACCTCGGGGTGGGTGCCGATCCACCAGCCGAGGAGGGCCGCGACCAGGGTCGACAGCAGAGCGGTGGGTACCCACCAGTGGCGCGACCGGTGGACCGCGGCGGGGAAGCCGTGGGTGAGGAAGCGGGTGACGTCTCGCCAGGAGGCGCGGCGGGTGCCCGTCACGGCGCTACGCGCGCGTGCCACCAGCTGGCTGAGCCGACCCGTCAGCTGCGGGTCGGGGGCGCTGGACTGGATCAGGGACAGGTGGGTGGCGGTGCGCTGGTAGAGGGCGACGAGTTCGTCGGTCTCGGCTCCGGTGAGGCGGCGCCGACGGCGGAGCAGGGCGTCGAGGCGGTCCCATTCCGCTCGGTGGGCGGAGACGAAGACGTCGAGGTCCATCGGTGTGCCTGCTCCTGGGCTGCTCGTCGGCGGCTCGTCATGGTCAGCTTGTCGTACTGGGGCGCGATGTGCTCTCAGCTTGGCAGACTGGCCGTGTCCGGGGCAGGTCAGGGGAAGGGCGGCGGGCGTGAGCGAGTTGGTGACGGGCGAGGCGGTGGCGCTGGAGTTGCGCCCTGCGAGGCTGCCCAGCAGGGCGCTTGCCGTGCTGCTCGATCTGGCGGTGGCCGTGGCCGTGTACATCGCCGTGACCCTCGTGCTGGTGGCCGCTACCGCGTCGCTGGACGAGGCGGCGCAGACCGCGCTGTCGATCGCGACGTTCGTGTTGCTGCTGGTGGGCGGGCCGATCGCGGTCGAGACGCTGAGTCACGGGCGGTCGCTCGGGAAGATGGCGTGCGGGCTGCGGGTGGTGCGTGACGACGGCGGGCCCATCCGGTTCCGGCACGCGCTCGTGCGTGGCTTGATCGGGGTGGTCGAGATCCTGATGACGTTCGGGGTCGTCGCCTGCATCGCCTCTCTGGTGTCGGAGCGCGGGCGGCGGCTCGGGGACGTCTTCGCGGGGACGCTCGTCGTGCGGGAGCGGATACCGGTGGCGCGTGCGGGTTCCGTGCCGCCGCCTCCGCCCTGGCTGGCCGGGCGGTTCTCGGGGCTCGACCTGTCGGCGGTGCCCGACGACCTGTGGCTCGCCGTACGGCAGTACCTGACGCGCATGCAGCAGCTCGACCCGCAGGTCGGACACACCATGGCGCAGCGGCTGGCGGCCGATCTCGCGGCGCGTACGGGGACTCCCGCGCCGCCCGGGGTCCCGGCGGGGGCGTATCTGGCGGCGGTGGTGCAAGAGCGGCAGGCGCGTGAGGCGCGGCGGGCCTTCGGCAACGGTCCCGCCGCGAAGGAGACCGTGCCTTCGCCGCCGTACGCGGGGCAGGCCGTGCCGCCTCCGGCAGACCGTCCGGCGATGCCGTCCGTGCACCCGTCCCCGCCTCCGGGCGGGCAGGTGCCCGGTGGCGGTCCCATCGCTCCGGGCAACCCGGTCGCGTCGCCGCCGCAGGACGCTCAGCCCTCCGAGCGGCGTCCTTCGACCGGGTTCGTGCCGCCCGCCTGAGTCCGTCCCGGATCCCTTCGTACGCCATGCCGCCGAGTCGCTCTCACGGCTGCCGCGGACTTTCCGTCAGGGGAAGACGGACGGCGGTGACTCCAGGTCCTCCAGCTCGATGCCTGGTGCCGCGACAACGACGTCGCCGGCGATGTGGACGGTGTGCTGCTCGCCCGTGTCCAGGACTGTGACCTGGTATTCGTCCACTGTCAGAGGGTCGTTGTCAGTGGCGTGTGCTTCGCTGTCGACCAGTGCCCAGGACTGGTCCACGGTGCGCGGGGCGAGGACCGGATCCGTGAAGGCGACGAGGCGTACACGGGTGGCGGACCCGGAGGGGGTGAGGCGCAGGAGACGGCTGGTGGCGACGAGGAACGCGGGGGACGTGCCGGTGAAGGCGTGGGCGCGCACATTGCCTTCGGTGGCTTCGGTTCCCGTGGGGTCGGTGCGGACCCAGGTGACGCCGTCGAGGGCGGCGCCGCGCACCTGCCAGCTCGCCGCGTGGAGTTCGAGGCGGATGGGGCGGCCGAGTTCGTCGAGGGTCAGGTCGACGGAGCCGCGGTGATCGCCGGACGGGGCGGTCAGCTGGGAGACGTAGCGCCAGCCGGACGGGCCGACGGCGCAGTGGAAGTGCTCTTCTGCGAGGGGGGTGTGATCGTGCGGATCGTGGAGCGAATAACGGCCGCGAGGCATCGAGGTCCTGGGTCTTGACGGGCTGGTCCGGCCCGTGGGAGCCACTGGCCGGACGGGGAGCCAAAGGGGCAGGCCCCCGGCACGGGGGTGCGGGGGCCTGCCTCTGGGCGAACGTGCCGCTGGGGTGCGCGTCCGTGCGCGGGGGCACGGACGCGCTCGCCGCGGTCTGCGGCGGGGCTCAGTAGCGGTAGTGGTCCGGCTTGTACGGGCCCTCGACCTTGACGCCGATGTACTCGGCCTGCTCGGGGCGGAGCGTGGTCAGCTTCACGCCGAGCGCCTCGAGGTGGAGGCGGGCGACCTTCTCGTCCAGGTGCTTGGGCAGGACGTACACGCCGGTCGGGTACGCGTCGGGCTTGGTGAACAGCTCGATCTGGGCCAGGGTCTGGTCCGCGAAGGAGTTGGACATCACGAACGACGGGTGGCCGGTGGCGTTGCCCAGGTTCAGCAGGC
>NZ_JBFBAX010000073.1:0-3519 GCF_040682395.1 Streptomyces sp. NPDC051207
CGACGAGGGCGGCAACGTCGTGCAGAAGGGCGCGGACGGCCCGGGCGACATCGTCGACCAGCCCGATGTGACGCCGCCCGCGTCGGGAGCGGACAACCCGCGCGTGGACTCCCCGGTCCGCGAGCCCGCGCTGGTGGGCGCGGGCGCGGCCACGGTCGACAACGCGGGACAGGCGGTCCGGCTGGGCAGCGACGGGCTCGACGACGTGGGCCGCGTGGGCGAGGACGTCCCGACGGCCCCGGCGGTCCAGGCGGGCGGAGACGTACCCACGGTGCACGCAGGCGGGGATGTGCCGGGTGCTGGGGCGGGGAACAACCTGCCGCGAGGCGCTGCGGACAACGTCCGCGGCGGCAGCGCCGGCGACCAACTGCCCGGCGGCTCGGCACACGACCATGGGCCGGGTCCGTCGGCCACCGATGAGACGCCGGGAGGGGGCGGCGGCCCTACCGAGGACAAAGGCAGTGGGGTGCATGAGACACCTGGTGGCGCTCACGAGCAGCCGTCGTCGGACGGTCAGGATGGCCCGGCATCAGACGCCGGTGACAGGCATGGCGCTTCGGGGGCAGCCGAAGTCACAGGCAGCAGCCCTGGAAACACTGGCCCGCAGGGAGGGAATCAGCCGCGTCCTGTGAAGGAGTGGCCGGCGGGTGACGACATCGCAGGACCCGCTCGCGGTAAGACACTGCTGTATCCGAATGCTCGGCATGACCTCAGCGGGGTCCGCAACGGCGTGCCGAATGACAAGAACACCGTCATTCTGCCAGAATTCAAGGAGAACGTACGTCAGGACATTTCAGAGATCGCGGCGGGACGAGCAGACTTCGATCCTGAAACCCAGCGCTACACGGTCAACGGCAGACGCTATGCTGTGGAACCACACGGTCGGATTTTTCCGGTAGACGGCCCGGGGTTCGTCGAGATGAATCGCGTCGAATACAGCGCACTGAAAGCGATCATGAGGGCTGACGGGGATCTGAGCAAAGTGGAGACCATGTTCAGTAAAGCGCCTCAATTCAGGGAAAATCCCCTGTCCGTGGAAAAGGCCAAAGAGCTGTATAGGAAGTACTACGGATGATGTACGCGTTCCTGACTGGAGGGGGTGGCGTTCTCGAACGCATGTCGGCGATTCTTGCCGAAGCGTTCGATGTCCCGGCAGCCGATATTGATGTGTCGGATGCGTCTGAACTGGAGTCTCGTAACTGGGATGCGCTTGTCACCTGTGAGTATGAATTTATTGCGGGAGATTTGCAGTGGTCGCTGAGTATTTATGCCGCTGAGGAAGTGAAGCATCAGCTGTCAGAGGCGGACTTGGCTCTCCACGTCGCACGTAGACTCGATGTTCCCGTCTTCTTCGCATGGCGCGGAGAAGTGCCCTGGATTCGCCGTGTCGCCTTGCCCGACGGTGGATTGACGCTCGCGCGTGTGGCTGAGCAGGACGATCAGCCGGGATTCTACGTCGAAGCGGCAGAGGCGCCAATCGCAGGGCTGCCCGATGTGCGGGTGATGCATCTCCCAGAAGTCGTACGTGCCTTCGGCATCCCGACTCCAGTGACCGACGCCGTGGCTCCGCGTGGTGTGGGCGACACACAGGAACGGATTCGTGGACTCTTGGTGAACTGGGAACGCTTGTGTGTACGCCTGCGTTCAAACTGGCCCCCCAACAACTGGTACTCGGCTGCCATGTACAAGGAAGACCTCGAATATCGTGACAGCCTCGATGTACTTCTGAGGGATCTTCCCGAAACCGAGCGAGAGAAGTTCGGCGAGGCTTTGAGAGAGCTGGACTCGCAGTACCGGGAACTGACAATTGATGACGGTGGGCAAGCCGTTGGTGCACTTGGTTCGAACGCTGTTGATCTGGCTGGCCGAGCTTGGTACTGGCGTCGGCGTCCTCAGGTGCTTCCCTGGGCGTCGGGTGAGCCTAGGTGACAGGCGCTCTGCGGGAGGCCTGCACCGGCGTGACCAGCGCCGCCTCACACCGTATGCCCGGGGGCCGCTCTTGCGTATCTGCCGGAAATATCTTTATTGAGGGGCACGAGAAGCAGCTGGCCCCGCCGAACTCGGCGTCCTGAATCACTGCTGGGGTCGGCCAACGGCAGTCCTGCCGAGTGGTAGTGGCCGAGAGAGACATCATGAGAGCCACCAGCACCGTAGCCCGCTGGACCTGGGGACGCGAGCACGAGGGAGGCAGCGGCCTGCAGATCTGTTTGCACGAGCTGTTCACCGCCTACGCCGTGCTGAGCGAGCACCGGCTCATGGTCGGTGCTCCGCGGGTGTCTGTGTCCGTGCACGAGGCCGGAAAGAAGAACACGTACCTCTTCCGGGATACGTTCGAGTGGGAAGAGGGCCCGTCGTCGGCGGACGTGGCGAAGAACCTGGCCGACGCGATCACGGCCACGATGCGTGCCGGGGAGATGGGCTCCGTCTACGCGAAGGCCTGGAGCGCGGGTCAGATCGTGGTCGGCGGGGAGGCCCGCGAGGAACCGGACCTCTTCCGTCTGGGGGCCGCCGCGCTGGTCGGTTACATCAGCGTGGACCTGGTGACGACCTCCGACGTCTGGTTGCCGTACGACCTCAAGGGCCGGCCCCAGCCCGACATGTACGCGCTCAACGGCCCACGGCTTTCCGCCGCCCTGCACGACCTCTCGGAAGCCCTGGACGCGGAGACCGACCCGGACGACCCGACATGGTTTGCCAGGCCGAACGAAACCGGTGCCGAGAACTACTTCGACCCGGACGGCACGGCGCGCGACGTCTGGGGAAGCTTCGAAATCCCCTACCGGTACGGGAAGTTCGAGCAGACCCCCGGCTTCGGCCGCGTCGGGTACCAGCGCACGGTCGACGGCGAGGTGACCGCCGTGCCCGTGCGCGGTGAGCGGGGGCTCCTCGGCCATCTGTGGGCCTCCGACGAGGACGACGGCGCGGGGTTCGAACCTCACGACATCGAGGACGACGCGGTCTATCGGGCCGGGCCGGCCTGGCTGGACCGCCTGCGCGCCGCCCACGACCGGGGCCTGCGCCCCTCCGCCGCCCTCGCCGAACTCTCGGCCATGGAGGACACGGAGGGAACCGGCAGAGTGGACCCGACGGTGCCGCCGCGCACCCTGCCCCTGAGCGAGCTGCGCGCTTCCCGCTCTGCCAGGTGAGCCGTACTTGACGGTGCCGACCTCGTCAAGGCTTCCCTGTGGGGAGTGGACGCCACCGGCGCCAGTTGCCGCGGCACGAGATTCATGGGTGCCTCCCTGCCGGCCGTCGACCTCCGCGCCGCCGACCTTCGCGGCGCCGTCTTCGGCCGGAACTCGTTCCACGTCACCCTGGACGAGCAGACCGAGTTGGCGCCACGGGGTCCGTCCTCGGTCCCGTCACCCTCGTGGACGGTGTCGGGCGGCACGGGCTCCGCGGCGCCGGGCTCGAGGCGTGGCTCAGGGCCTGGGCACGCTGGTGGGCTTCGGTGGCTGGGAGGCGATGGGGCAGGCGTGGAAGGGCCTGGCGCAGCTGGCGACGGGTCTGGTGCTGACG
>NZ_JBFBAX010000074.1:0-1802 GCF_040682395.1 Streptomyces sp. NPDC051207
GTGCGACGGATTTACCTACCGCACGGCCTACACCCTTACCCCGGGACAACCACCGCCCGGGATGGACTACCTTCCTGCGTCACCCCATCACTCACCTACTACCAGCTCGGGCCACCGGCTCCACCACTCCGCGCTTGTCCGAAGACGCACACGGCGGTATCACGGGCTTAGCATCACTGGATTCAATGTTTGACGCTTCACAGCGGGTACCGGAATATCAACCGGTTATCCATCGACTACGCCTGTCGGCCTCGCCTTAGGTCCCGACTTACCCTGGGCAGATCAGCTTGACCCAGGAACCCTTAGTCAATCGGCGCACACGTTTCTCACGTGTGTATCGCTACTCATGCCTGCATTCTCACTCGTGAACCGTCCACCACTGCCTTCCGGCGCGGCTTCACCCGGCACACGACGCTCCCCTACCCATCACAGCCACCGTTGGGCGTATTGCTGCAATGACACGACTTCGGCGGTACGCTTGAGCCCCGCTACATTGTCGGCGCGGAATCACTTGACCAGTGAGCTATTACGCACTCTTTCAAGGGTGGCTGCTTCTAAGCCAACCTCCTGGTTGTCTCTGCGACTCCACATCCTTTCCCACTTAGCGTACGCTTAGGGGCCTTAGTCGATGCTCTGGGCTGTTTCCCTCTCGACCATGGAGCTTATCCCCCACAGTCTCACTGCCGCGCTCTCACTTACCGGCATTCGGAGTTTGGCTAAGGTCAGTAACCCGGTAGGGCCCATCGCCTATCCAGTGCTCTACCTCCGGCAAGAAACACACGACGCTGCACCTAAATGCATTTCGGGGAGAACCAGCTATCACGGAGTTTGATTGGCCTTTCACCCCTAACCACAGGTCATCCCCCAGGTTTTCAACCCTGGTGGGTTCGGTCCTCCACGAAGTCTTACCTCCGCTTCAACCTGCCCATGGCTAGATCACTCCGCTTCGGGTCTTGAGCGTGCTACTCAACCGCCCTGTTCGGACTCGCTTTCGCTACGGCTACCCCACCCGGGTTAACCTCGCAACACACCGCAAACTCGCAGGCTCATTCTTCAAAAGGCACGCAGTCACGACTGCATGTGCAAGCACACACAGCGACGCTCCCACGGCTTGTAGGCACACGGTTTCAGGTACTATTTCACTCCGCTCCCGCGGTACTTTTCACCATTCCCTCACGGTACTATCCGCTATCGGTCACCAGGGAATATTTAGGCTTAGCGGGTGGTCCCGCCAGATTCACACGGGATTTCTCGGGCCCCGTGCTACTTGGGTGTCTCTCAAACGAGCCGTCAATGTTTCAGCTACGGGGGTCTTACCCTCTACGCCGGACCTTTCGCATGTCCTTCGCCTACATCAACGGTTTCTGACTCGTCTCACGGCCGGCAGACCATGAAAGAGAGATCCCACAACCCCGCATACGCAACCCCTGCCGGGTCTCACACGCATACGGTTTGGCCTCATCCAGTTTCGCTCGCCACTACTCCCGGAATCACGGTTGTTTTCTCTTCCTGCGGGTACTGAGATGTTTCACTTCCCCGCGTTCCCTCCACACTGCCTATGTGTTCAGCAGCGGGTGACAGCCCATGACGACTGCCGGGTTTCCCCATTCGGACACCCCCGGATCAAAGCCTGGTTGACGACTCCCCGGGGCCTATCGTGGCCTCCCACGTCCTTCATCGGTTCCTGGTGCCAAGGCATCCACCGTGCGCCCTTAAAAACTTGGCCACAGATGCTCGCGTCCACTGTGCAGTTCTCAAACAACGACCAACCACCCATCACCCCGAACCAACAGGTCCGAGAG
>NZ_JBFBAX010000075.1:0-2716 GCF_040682395.1 Streptomyces sp. NPDC051207
GTAGGCGAGCTGGCGGGCGATCGGCGCGTCCTCGTCGTCCTCGCCGCCCAGCACGTCCCGCTGCCACAGCGCGAAGTCCGCGTACTGCACCGGCAGCGGCTCCCACCCGGGCGCCGCGCCGTCGAGCCGCGCCCGGTAGGCGGTGGCCAGGTCGCGTGCCAGGGGGGCCTGCGACCAGCCGTCCCCGGCGATGTGGTGCACGACGACGCACAGCACGTGCTCGGTGTCGGAGATCCGGAACAGCGCCGCCCGCACCGGCAGGTCCACGGCCAGGTCGAAGCCGGCCGAGGTCGCCGGCACCAGCGCCGCCTCCAGGCCCTCCTCGGTCACCTCGGTGACCGCGATGGGCACGGTGGCCTCGGCGGCCGGGACGATCCGCTGCCACGGCTCGCCGTCGGTCTCCGGGAACACGGTGCGCAGGGCCTCGTGCCGGGCCACCACGTCGTTGAACGCGGCGGTGAGCGCGGCCACGTCCAGCGCGCCGGACAGCCGTACCGCCAGGGGCACGTTGTAGGTCCCGCTCGGCCCCTCCATGCGGTTGAGGAACCACAGCCTGCGCTGGGCGAAGGCCAGGGGCACCCGCTCGGGGCGCCGGTCCGCCGCGCGGACCGGGGGCCGTCCGCCCGCCGACGAGCCCACGACCCGCTCGGCGAGCGCCGCCACGGTCTGCGCGTCGAAGATGTCCCGGAACGGCAGCTCGATGCCGAAGGTGGAGCGGACGCGGCTGACCAGCCGGGTGGCGAGCAGCGAGTGGCCGCCCAGGTCGAAGAAGCTGTCGTCGATGCTGGTGACGGGCTTGCCGAGCAGGTCGGCGAAGAGTCCGCACAGGGTCTGCTCGATGTCGTTGCGCGGAGCGCGCCCCGCGCTGTCGTGCGGCTCGGGCAGCGCCGCGCGGTCGACGCGGCCGTCCGCGGTGCGCGGCAGGGCGTCCAGGGTGACGCAGTGGGCGGGGACCGCGTGGTCGGCGAGGACGGTCGCGGCGTGCGCCCGCAGCGCGTCGGCGTCCACCGGGACCGCCGGGTCCGCGGGGACGACGTAGGCCACCAGGACGGCCGTGCCGGTGGGCCCGGGGCGGTCGGTCACGACGGCGGTGCCGACGGCGGGGTGCCCGGCCAGGACGTGTTCGATCTCGCCGGGTTCGACGGGCCGGCCGCCGACGGTGAGCAGGTCGTCGGTGCGGCCGAGGAGTTCGACCACTCCGCCGCGGGTGACGCGGGCGAGGTCGCCGGTGCGGAACAGGCGTGCGCCGGGCGGGCCGTAGGGGTCGGCGACGAACCGTTCGGCGGTCAGGTCGGGCCTGCCGGGGTAGCCGTGCGCCAGCTGCTCGCCGCCGACGTACAGTTCGCCGCTGCTGCCGGGGGGCAGCGGGGCGAGGTGGGCGTCGAGGACGTAGGCGCGGGTGGTGCCGACCGGGCGGCCCGCGGGCGGGTGGGCGTGTTCGGTCCCGCTGGTGCCGTTCCAGGCGAGGGCCGGGAACGACGCCTCGGCCGGGCCGTGCAGGACGTGCAGTTCGGCCCCGGCCGTCAGGGCCCGGAAGCGGTCGCGCAGGCCGGCGGGCAGGGGCTCGCCGCCGCACAGCACGCGGCGCAGGCCGGTGCAGCGGGCGGCCTCCGCCTCGGCGAGGAAGACGTCCAGCACCGACGGCGGGAAGTGGACCGTGGTCACTCCGGCGCGGTGGATCAGGCGGGCCAGGCGCACCGGGTCGCGGTGGCTGCCGGGCCCGGCGACCACCTGGGTGGCACCGGCGGTCAGCGGGGCGAACTGCTCCCAGACGGACACGTCGAGGTCCTCGGGCGCCTTGTGCAGGACGCGGTCGTCGGCGCCGAGCCCGTAGGTGTCCCGCGTCCACAGCAGCCGGCTCACGACGCCCCGGTGCGGCACGGTGACGGTCCTGGTTCCGGTGGTGCGGATCAGGTAGGCCGGTGCGTCCGGCAGCGCCGCGTCGGCGGTGACGGCCGCCGTTGCGGTGCCGGGTTCGTCGACCAGGACCGTGGCGGCCGTCGCGGGCAGGACGGCCGCGGCCTCCCGCGTCGTGAGGACGGCCACGGGCGTGGTGTCGCCCAGGACGCGGGCGATGCGCCCGGCGGGGTCGTCCGGCGCGACGGGCAGGCAGACCGCGCCGGATCGCAGCACCGCGAGGTGCGCGACGGTCAGGGCGGCGGAGCGCGGCACGGCGACCGCGACGACGTCGCCGGGGCGCACGCCCCGGGAGGCGAGCAGCGCGGCCAGCCGGGCGGAGCGCTCGTCCAGTTCGGCGTAGGTCAGTTCGGCGTCGTCGGCGACGATCGCGGGGCGGTCCGGGGTGCGGGCCGCCTGCGCCGCGAACAGCGACGGGATGGTCTCGTGCCGTTCGGGACGGTCGGCGGGCCCGGTGCCCTGCCGGCCGGGCAGCAGTTGCTGCCATTCGCGCGGTTCGAGCAGGTCGAGCCGGCTCAGCGGCATGGCGGGGTCGGCGACGGCCAGCGTCAGCATGCGCACCAGGCGCCGGGCGAGGACCGCGACGGTGTCCTCGTCGAACAGGTCGGCGCTGTACTCCACCGTCACCTCGACGCCCGCGGGCGCGCCCGTCGCGTCCTTGCGCTCGATGAAGTTGAAGCCGAGGTCGAACTTGGCGGCCCCGATCTCGCCGTCGATGGGGCGCGCGGTCAGGCCCGGCAGGTCCAGGGACGCCTCGGCGTTGTTCTGGAGCACGATCATCACCTGGAACAGCGGATGC
>NZ_JBFBAX010000076.1:0-2381 GCF_040682395.1 Streptomyces sp. NPDC051207
CCGAGTTCGGCGCGGACGCGCGCGTGCCAGTACTCGGCGAGTGCCTCGGCCAACTGCACGGACAGGCCGTGCAGTTCGAGGTAGTCGCGGTAGGCGTCGGCCTCGAACAGCCGCGCGGTCTCCTCCCCGATGCGGGAGCCGACGGTGACCACCTGGAGGCCGACGACATCGGTCTCCCCCGACTCCTCCGGGCGGAAGAAGTCGGCCAGGCACAGGCGGCGACCGCGGCGTTGACGGGGGAAGCTGAAACGGGTCAGTTCGGACCCGTGGTCGTCCAGGATGATCAGGTCGTCGTCCTTGGACACGCACGGGAAGTAGCCGTACACGACGGCCGCTTCCAGCAGGTTGTCCGTCTGGAGCCGGTCGAGCAGGCCGCGCAGCCGGGGCCGGCCCTCGGTCTCGACCAGCTCCTCGTAGGAGGGCCCCTCACCGGTACGGGCCTGCTTCAGGCCCCACTGGCCCTTGAACAGCGCGCCCTCGTCCAGCCAGGACGCGTATTCCTTCAGCTGGATGCCCTTGACGACGCGGGTGCCCCAGAAGGGCGGCGTGGGGACCGGGTTGTCGGTGGCGACGTCGGAGCGGACCGCGCCCTCGACGGGGCGTTCCTCGACCTCGACGGTGGCCGCCTTGACCCTGCGCTGCTTGAGTTCGGGCAGTTGCGCGCCGGGCACGCCGCGCTTGATGCCGATCAGGGCGTCCATCAGGCGCAGGCCCTCGAAGGCGTCGCGGGCGTAGCGGACTTCGCCGTCGTAGATGTCGTGGAGGTCCTGCTCGACGTAGGCGCGGGTGAGGGCGGCGCCGCCGAGGATGACCGGGTACTTGGCCGCCAGGCCGCGGGTGTTGAGCTCCTCCAGGTTCTCCTTCATGATCACGGTGGATTTGACCAGGAGTCCGGACATGCCGATGACGTCGGCCTTGTGTTCCTCGGCGGCCTCCAGGATCGCGGAGACGGGCTGCTTGATGCCGAGGTTGACGACCGTGTAGCCGTTGTTGGACAGGATGATGTCGACCAGGTTCTTGCCGATGTCGTGCACGTCCCCGCGCACGGTCGCCAGCACGATGGTGCCCTTGCCGGCCTCGTCGCCCTCGACCTTCTCCATGTGCGGCTCCAGGTGGGCGACGGCGGTCTTCATCACCTCGGCGGACTGCAGCACGAACGGCAGCTGCATCCGCCCGGAGCCGAACAGCTCACCGACCACCTTCATGCCGTCCAGCAGCGTGTCGTTGACGATGTCCAGCGCCCGGCGGGACCGGAGGGCTTCGTCCAGGTCGGCCTCCAGGCCGTTGCGCTCCCCGTCGATGATCCGCCGCTTCAGCCGCTCCTCCAGCGGCAGCGCGGCCAGCTCCTCGGCCCGCCCCGCCTTCAGCGACGTGGTGGTGGCACCCTCGAACAGGGCCATCAGCTTCTGCAGCGGGTCATAGCCCTCGCCGCGCCGGTCGTAGATCAGGTCCAGGGCGGTGGCGACTTCCTCCTCGCTGAACCGGGCGATCGGCAGGATCTTCGAGGCGTGCACGATCGCCGAGTCCAGGCCCGCCTTCACACACTCGTCCAAAAACACCGAGTTCAGCAGGACACGGGCGGCCGGGTTCAGCCCGAAGGAGATGTTCGACAGGCCCAGCGTGGTCTGCACGCCGGGGTGACGCCTCTTCAGCTCGCGGATGCCCTCGATGGTGGCGATGCCGTCCTTGCGGGACTCCTCCTGACCGGTGCAGATCGTGAACGTCAGACAGTCCACGAGGATGTCCTCCTCACGGATGCCCCAGTTCCCGGTCAGGTCGGCGATCAGCCGCTCGGCGATCTCCACCTTCTTCTGTGCCGTGCGGGCCTGGCCCTCCTCGTCGATGGTCAGCGCGATCAGCGCCGCCCCGTGCTCACGCGCCAGCCGGGTGACCTTCGCAAAGCGGGACTCGGGACCGTCACCGTCCTCGTAGTTGACGGAGTTGATGACCGCACGGCCGCCCAGCTTCTCCAGACCCGCCCGGATCACCTCCACCTCGGTGGAGTCCAGCACCACCGGCAGCGTCGAGGCCGTCGCGAAACGCCCGGCCAGCTCCGCCATGTCGGCCACCCCGTCACGGCCCACATAGTCCACGCACAGGTCGAGCATGTGGGCGCCCTCGCGGATCTGCTCACGGGCCATCTCCACGCAGTCGTCCCAGCGGCCCTCCAGCATCGCCTCACGGAACTTCCTCGAGCCGTTGGCGTTCGTCCGCTCACCGATCGCCAGATACGACGTGTCCTGCCTGAACGGCACCGACTGGTACAGCGACGCCGCACCCGGCTCCGGACGCGGATCACGCACCGCCGGAACCAGACCCCGCACCCGCTCCACCACCCGACGCAGATGCTCCGGCGTCGTACCACAGCAACCACCCACCAG
>NZ_JBFBAX010000077.1:0-2131 GCF_040682395.1 Streptomyces sp. NPDC051207
CCTGACGCTGTCGGGGATCTTGGTCGAGCGTCTTTCTAGAAGATCATCGAGCTGAACGGCCGGTCCCCACGATGGCGCTGTGTCAGGGTAGAACTCGGTGGGTCGATCTTTGCGCCGGTCTTGGGCAAGGTGGTGGTCACCACCTTGAGAACGATCACTCAGCCTGCGGGGTGGGTGGCGACGCGCCAGGACCGGGGTCGGGGGATGTGCTGCCAGTCGAGGAAGCCCTGGAGAGCGGTTGGGTTCCGGGGCTGCCGGGCGGGCGCCGGCGGCAGGTGGACGCCGATGCGTTCGAGGTTGACCGCGATGGCGGTCAGGACGTGCTGGACGTGGACCTTCTCTTCGCTGCGGTAGCGGCACTGGCGCATCCCGTGGCCGTTGACGAACTCGCTGATCGTGCTCTCGATGGCGGCCCGCAACGAGTAGCGCGAGAGCCATTCCTGGGTCTTCTGCTCGGTCCGGGACTCGGACTGGATGTCGTAGAGATCGCGCGGCAGGAAGGTGACTTTCCGGGCGTCGGTGCGGGTGCAGGCGGCCTTCACTGGGCACTGACGGCAGTCGTCCGGGGCGAACTCGGCGTTGACATAGGGCGCGAGGGACGGCGGTGTCGACCACCGGCGGCTCACCTTGCCCTGCGGGCAGGTGACCTGCTCGTTGTCCCAGTCGATGGTGAACGCTTCACGGTGGAAGACGGTGCCCTTGCGGGACTGGCGGGTGCTCCTGGCCCGGATCGGACCGACCAGGCCGACGCCGTGCTCGCGGGCGACTTGCTTCTTGAGCGCGACGGAGAGATAGCCGCCGTCGACGAAGTGCTCCTTCGACAGCAGATTCCGGTGGTCGAGGTTGGCGAGGATGCCGGGCAGGGCCTTGGTGTCGTGGACGGCGGCCTTGGTGGTGGTGACGTCGGTGATCACGCTCGGCGTGTCCGGGTCGCAGGTCTCGGTGACGTGCGCCAGGAAGCCCTTCCAACGGATCTGCCCCCGGCGCGCGTAGCGGGCGGTCAGGTCGTAGGGCGAGACGATGGCGACGGCCGAAGGCGGCAGTCCGGCATCCTCCGCCTCCCGCCACTTCGGGCGATCCTGGGCGTCAATGAAGTAGTTCTGCACGAAGATCTGGCGCAGGGCCTCGACCTGCTCGCCGTCGAGTAGGGCAGGCAGGTAGCGGTGGACGTAGCGCAGGAGCAGGCGGACGTCCTCGCCGGTCTCCTTGATCCGGGTCTTGGGCCGGGAGGGGTTCTTCCCCAGCCGGGCGGCGCGGCCGTAGCGCCTGCCCCAGTCCTCGGTCACCAGGCCGACCAGCTCGTGCGGCGCCCGGCGGGCGAGTTCCTCCAGGGCGGCGCGCATGGCCTCGGTGACGAGCTCCAGGCGGGTCAGATCCCGCACCGCGGCCAGGACGTGGGTGGAGTCGGTGCGCTGCCGGCCGCGTTCCCGGACCAGGCCGACGGCCCGGATCTTCTCCAGCGCGAGGCCGAGCAGCTTGTCGGCCCGGCCCTCCTCGGCCAGGCGCTCTCGGAAGTCGGCAAGGACGCTGTGATGGAAGCCGGGGTCTTCCAGCTCCATGCCCAGGGCGTACTTGAAGTCGATGCGGTTACGCACGGACTCGGCGGCCTGCCGGTCGGACAGCTCCAGCAGGAACTGCAGAACCGACACCGTCGCCAACTGGGCTGGCGACAGGCCCGGCTTGCCGTCCCGCGGGTACCACTCCTCGAAGTCCTCGTCGGCCCACAGGCCGTTGAGGTGGTCACGGATGGCCATGGCGGTGGTGCCCCTGGGGTTGCACGCCCGGGCGACCCGCACGGTCAGCTCGGGGATCACGCAGCCGGTACGAGGGCGAACGCACATCTCAGACCTCCGGAGTCGCGGGCCCCAACCGTCCCACCCACGCAGATCACCCAGCTTGTGGTTCCTGGCACGGCCACCACGAACGGGTGAACGCGATCGACACCCACGTCACACAAGCACCAGCAGTCACGAACGAAGCGTTCGCCCAACGGTCACCAACTCGCCGACGGCGACCGACACAGGCTCGCCGTCCTCCCTGCGAGGCCCTGAACAGGGGAAACGGATCGCTTCTTCAGCATGTCGATCACGCCGGACGACCCCGATTTTCAAGATCCCCGACAGCGTCAGGC
>NZ_JBFBAX010000078.1:0-2062 GCF_040682395.1 Streptomyces sp. NPDC051207
GGTGGCGCAGTTCAGGCCGATCATGTCGATGCCCAGCGGCTCCAGCGCCGTCAGCGCCGCACCGATCTCCGACCCCAGCAGCATCGTGCCCGTCGCCTCCACCGTCACCGACACGATCAGCGGCAGGTCCAGGCCGGAGACCTCCAGGGCGCGGCGGGCGCCGAGGACGGCCGCCTTGGTCTGGAGCAGGTCCTGCGTGGTCTCGACGATGAGGGCGTCGGCGCCGCCCGCGAGCAGCCCTTCGGCGTTTCGCTGGTAGGCGTCGCGCAGCGTCGTGTACGGGGCGTGGCCGAGAGTGGGCAACTTGGTGCCGGGACCCATCGAACCGAGCACCCAGCGCTGCTGCCCGGTCCGCGCCGTGAACTCGTCGGCCACCTCACGGGCCACCCGGGCGCCGGCCTCGGACAGCTCGAAGGTGCGCTCGGGGATGTCGTACTCGCTCAGCGCGGCGAAGTTCGCGCCGAAGGTGTTGGTCTCGACGCAGTCCACGCCGGCCGTGAAGTACGCCTCGTGCACCGAGCGCACGATGTCCGGGCGCGTCACGTTGAGGATCTCGTTGCAGCCTTCGAGGTGCTGGAAGTCCTCGAGCGTGGGGTCCTGGGCCTGGAGCATGGTGCCCATCGCCCCGTCGGCGACCACCACACGGGTGGCGAGCGCCTCACGGAGGGCGAGGACGCGGGTTCGGTCATGGGCGCTCATGCGGGCTCCCCGAGGACAGGCGCGAGCGGTCGGGCCGCACCGGGGCCGTAGGCCCGCTCGACGACGGTGGACAGGTGCGCCGGGTCGACCTCGTGGGACTGCGAGCCCACCGAGCCGAGGACCACGGAGGCCAGGGCGCAGCCCAGGCGGGCCGCGGGCTCCAGCGGCACCCGGTGGCTGACGGCGGCCAGGAATCCGGCGCGGAAGGCGTCGCCGACACCGGTCGGGTCGGCGGTGGCGACGTCGGGGACCGCCGGGACGGTCAGAGAGGGCTGTCCGGCGTGTTCGACGCGTACGCCCTTCTCGCCCAGGGTGGTGACCCAGGTGCCGACGGCGGCGAGGACCTCGTCACGGCTCCAGCCGGTGCGCTCCATCAGCAGCGCGGCCTCGTACTCGTTGGTGAACAGCCACGTGGCGCCGTCCACCAGGTCACGGACCTGGTCGCCGTCCAGCCGGGCCAGTTGCTGCGAGGGGTCGGCCGCGAAGGGGATGCCGAGCTCGCGGCACTCGGCGGTGTGGCGCAGCATCGCCGCCGGGTCGTCGGGCGAGATCAGGACCAGGCCGGGGCGTTCGGTGCCGGCGAGGAGTACGCGCAGGTCGATCTCGCGTGACTCGGCCATCGCGCCCGCGTAGAAGGCGGCGATCTGGTTGGCGTCCTGGTCGGTGATGCACATGAAGCGGGCCGTCTGCCGCTGCGCGCAGACGCGCACGCCGCTCGTGTCGACACCGTGCTCCTTCAGCCACACCTCGTACTCGGCGAAGTCCGTGCCGACCGCTGCGACCAGCAGCGGCGACAGCCCGAAGCCGCCGAGCCCGAAGGCGATGTTGGCCGCGACCCCGCCCCGGCGTATCTCGAGCCCGTCGACGAGGAAGGAGAGCGAGACGTGGGCGAGCTGTTCGGGCAGCAGCTGCTCCGCGAACCGGCCGGGGAAAACCATCAGATGGTCGGTGGCGATGGATCCTGTCACCGCGATGCGCACGAGAACTCCTTCGGTCGCTTCGGTCGCTGGTCGCCGGTGGGGCGGGCCGTCGCCCGCGCGCCCGGCCCGCCCCAGGTGCCGGGCTCAGCTCCCCGCGGCCGCCCTCAGGGCCTCGGCGCGGTCGGTGCGCTCCCAGGTGAAGTCGGGCAGCTCACGGCCGAAGTGGCCGTAGGCGGCGGTCTGGGCGTAGATCGGGCGCAGCAGGTCCAGGTCCCGGATGATCGCGGCGGGACGGAGGTCGAAGACCTCCTTGATGGCGTTCTCGATCTTCTCCACGGCGACCGAGTGGGTGCCGAAGGTCTCCACGAACAGGCCGACCGGCTCGGCCTTGCCGATGGCGTACGCGACCTGCACCTCGCAGCGGGAGGCGAGGCCCGCGGCGA
>NZ_JBFBAX010000079.1:0-2027 GCF_040682395.1 Streptomyces sp. NPDC051207
GCCTACCGCGACTACCTCGAACTGCACGGCCTGTCCGTGCAGTTGGCCGAGGCACTCGCCGAGTACTGGCACGCGCGCGTCCGCGCCGAACTCGGCATCTCCGGCGGTGACCCGGGCTCGCTGGACGGAATGTTCCGCACCGAGTACCAGGGCTGCCGCTACTCCCTCGGCTACCCGGCCTGCCCCGACCTGGAGGACCGCGCGAAGATCGCCCGGCTGCTGCGGCCCGAGCGCATCGGCGTCCACCTCTCCGAGGAGTTCCAGCTCCACCCCGAGCAGTCCACCGACGCCATCGTCGTCCACCACCCCGAGGCCGGCTACTTCAACGCGGGAGGCCGCACATGACGACCTTCTCCTTCGAGTTCTTCCCGCCGAAGACGGCCAAGGGCGAGCGGACGCTGTGGCAGGCGATCCGTCGT
Source organism: Streptomyces sp. NPDC051207 (assembly GCF_040682395.1). Taxonomy (NCBI): domain Bacteria; kingdom Bacillati; phylum Actinomycetota; class Actinomycetes; order Kitasatosporales; family Streptomycetaceae; genus Streptomyces; species Streptomyces sp. NPDC051207. The sequence continues at coordinate 420 of NZ_JBFBAX010000079.1, forward strand.
ATCGAACCGCTCGCGCCCGACTTCGTGTCCGTCACCTACGGCGCCGGCGGCTCCTCCCGGGACCGCACCATCGAGGTCACCAAGCGCCTGGTGACCGAGACGACCCTGCGCCCCGTCGCGCACCTGACCGCGGTCGGGCACTCGGTGGCCGAGCTGCGGCACATCATCGGCCAGTACGCCGACATCGGCGTCCGGGACGTCCTGGTGCTGCGCGGCGATCCGCCCGGCAACCCCAACGCCCCCTGGATCCCGCACCCCGAGGGCTTCACCTACGCCCACGAACTGGTGCGCCTGGTGAAGGAGTCGGGGCAGTTCACCGTGGGTGTCGCGGCCTTCCCCGAGCGGCATCCGCGTTCCCCGGACTGGGACAGCGACATCCGGCACTTCGTGGCCAAGTGCCGAGCGGGCGCCGACTACGCCATCACCCAGATGTTCTTCCACGTCGAGGACTATCTGCGGCTGCGCGACAGGGTGACGGCCGCCGGCTGCGACACCCCGATCATCCCGGAGATCATGCCGGCCACCGACGTACGCCAGATCACGCGCTTCGCCGAACTCAGCGGAGCCGCCTTCCCCGAAAAGCTCGCCCACCGCCTGGAGGCCGCCCGCGACAACCCCGCCGAGGGCCATCGGATCGGCGTCGAGTACGCCACCGCGATGGCCGAGCGGCTGCTCGCCGAGGGCGCCCCGGGCCTGCACTACATCACGCTCAACCGCTCGACGGCGACGCTCGAGATCCACCGCAACGTACTGAACTCCCACGTACCGAACTCAAGGAGTGCACAGCATGCCCTCGCAGCCCACCGCTGACTTCACGGACTTCAAAGTCGCGGACCTCTCGCTCGCCGAGTTCGGCCGTAAGGAGATCACCCTCGCCGAGCACGAGATGCCCGGCCTGATGGCGATCCGCCGGGAGTACGCGCAGGCGCAGCCGCTCGCCGGTGCCCGGATCACCGGCTCCCTGCACATGACGGTGCAGACCGCCGTCCTCATCGAGACGCTGGTCGCCCTGGGCGCCGAGGTCCGCTGGGTGTCCTGCAACATCTTCTCCACCCAGGACCACGCGGCCGCCGCCATCGCCGCCGCCGGCATCCCCGTCTTCGCCTGGAAGGGCGAGACCCTGGAGGAGTACTGGTGGTGCACCGAGCAGGCCCTCACCTGGCCCGGGGACGTCGGCCCGAACATGATCCTGGACGACGGCGGTGACGCCACCCTCCTGGTCCACAAGGGCGTCGAGTACCAGAAGACCGGCGAGCTGCCCGCCGCGGACAACGAGGAAATGGCCGTCGTACGCGCCCTGCTGGAGAACAGCTCCCTGGACTGGACGCGGATCGCCGCCGAGATCCGCGGCGTGACGGAGGAGACCACGACCGGTGTCCACCGCCTGTACGAGATGCAGCGCGACGGGGTGCTGCTGTTCCCGGCGATCAACGTGAACGACGCCGTGACGAAGTCGAAGTTCGACAACAAGTACGGCTGCCGGCACTCGCTGATCGACGGCATCAACCGGGCCACCGACACCCTGATCGGCGGCAAGACCGCGGTGGTGTGCGGTTACGGCGACGTGGGCAAGGGCTGCGCGGAGTCGCTGCGCGGTCAGGGCGCCCG
>NZ_JBFBAX010000080.1:0-1996 GCF_040682395.1 Streptomyces sp. NPDC051207
CGGGGACAGTCCCCCGAGCTACCTGATACTGACCGGGAACTCCTGAGCAACACACTCAGTGGGCTGAGCGCCACGATCAGCAGCGAGGAAACCGGCGACCAGCTGTTGCACGGCGAGCCGCATCCGGGCAACCTCCTCAACACGAGGAGAGGGCCGCTTTTCGTAGACCTCGCTACGTGCTGCCGTGGGCCGATGGAGTTCGACGTCGCCCATGCCCCCGAAGAAGTGGGAGAGCACTGTGCGGGGGCTGACCACGGCCTGGTGCAGCAGTGCCGCGCCCTGAACTGGGCGATGTTCTCGGCCTGGCGCTGGCGTCAAGACGACCACATGCCTGATCGGGGTCACTGGAGAGTGGAGGGACTCAACCGGGTTCGTGCTGCACTCGATCGCTGCGCACTGGGCTGAACTGGAAGAAAAGGGCTGCTGGGTCCCGATCCGCAGCACCGTGTGCGGCGAACCGACATGGCGCTGCGGATGAACTCGACCAGCTTGAGAGGACATTTCCGCCTCTCGCCCCGTTCCCACATCAACGCCCCGGACACGGACCAGTCAGATGATCGGCCGGGCAAGTCCTCATTCTGTCGCCGCATGGATCGCTGCGACTACGGCTTCGCCGATCGGGGTCAATTTCATTGGCGACGCCGTGGTTGCTCGGATGAGGAGTGGCTGTCCGATCTCGCGACGCAGTCTTCCGGCTCTCGTGATCAGGGCCGTGTGATGGGCTCCGAGTGCTTCGGCGGCTTCCTTGAGTGTGCGGTAGCGCGACACGGCAGCGAACTCGCGGAGGCGGTCCCATGCGCCCGGCCCCGTGAAGGCAGGACGGAGGATCTCCGGTGCCTTGCTGGCCTGAGCTGCCAACTGCGCGAGTTCGGGGCGGGTGTGCCCGTTCACCTTGGTCACGGGGATTCCGTGCAGCTTGGCCCACCGGGTCATGGTCGTGTGGCTGAGGCCCTTCTCACTGCCGAGCTCTGCAAGGGGCCGACCACGGACCAAGTACTGCTCGCGGAGCCATGCGCCGTCGACGTAGCCCTTGCGCGGTCCCGTTGCGTTGGGCTCGCGGACCTCGATGCCGTACTGCTTAGCGAGACGCCTCGTAACGTTGCGGCTGACGCCAGCGAGGTCCGCGATCTGGCGGAGGCCGAGACGTTCCGTGCAGTAGAGCCGCCGGAACTCGTCCGGCGGGAAGGCCTGTTTCGCGATTCGCATCGCCTCACCGTCGTTCCGCCGACGACTTCGTGGCCTCGGCTGGGCCCGTGCGGGAGATCGGTGCAGCAGAACTCGGACAGCTTCATGCGACGTGCCGAGTTCGCGGGCAGCCTGCTCCGTCGTCACGGACGGCGAACGGATCACGTGGTGAAGACCGCTAATGTCGATCTTCTCCAGGTCATGACCTGCCGTTTCCAGGCCATCGGCAATCACCGTCGGTGGTTCCCAGGCCAAAGGTTCACCCTCGACGCCGTTCTGTGCGAGGAAGTCGGCTCCAGCGCGGTGCAGGCCGTCTCTGACTTCAGGTGTCAGGAACGCGGCGAAGTAGTTCACGTGCGGGCGGTCCATCGCGCGGGTGACCGCGAGGTGGGCGGGGGCGAGGTGGGCTGGGAGTCCGCACATCTGCTCGAAGAGTGTGCTTCGCGCGACGGTGAGACGGCGTCCCCGGCCGGGTTGGACGCCGGCATCGTCGCAGATCTGGCGCCATCGGGCCTCAGGGAGTAGATCGGTGTAGTCCAGCATGCGGCGGCGCTGGTAATCGATGGGCACTTCGTGTGCGTCGAGGTAGTCCGCCAGCCGCACCAGTACCGCGTTGACGACCGACCAGAGCCCCTGTGCATGCAAGAGCTGCAGGATTTTCGAGGTCATCTGCCGGGTGGTCACACCGCCGAGACGCCGTGTGATCACTCTGAGAGCCTGACGCTGTCGGGGATCTTGGTCGAGCGTCTTTCTAGAAGATCATCGAGCTGAACGGCCGGTCCCCACGATGGCGCTGTGTCAGGGTAGAACT
>NZ_JBFBAX010000081.1:0-1960 GCF_040682395.1 Streptomyces sp. NPDC051207
GAGCTGACGGAGTACCTGACCGAGCTGTCCGGTGAGGCCGCCGCCTACATGCGGCCGAATTTCTTCGTCAACACCCCGGACATCCTGCACGCCTATCTCCAGCACGGCGGGCGTCCGGCCTTCGAGGTCCGTGCCGTCCTGGCCGCCACCCTCTCCCCGACGTGGGGTGTCTACAGCGGGTACGAGCTGTGTGAGAACACGCCGCTGCGGGAGGGCGGCGAGGAGTACCTCGACTCGGAGAAGTACCAGCTCAGGCCCCGCGACTGGGCCGCCGCCGAACGCGACGGCCGCACCATCACCCCCCTCATCACCCGGCTCAACGAGATCCGGCGCGCCCATCCCGCACTGCGCACGCTGCGCACCATCCGCTTCCACGGGACGGACAACGACGCGCTGATCGCGTACAGCAAGCGCGCGGGGTCGGACGCCGTGCTGGTGGTCGTCAACCTCGATCCGCACCACACCCAGGAGGCCACGATCTCACTCGACATGCCGCAGCTCGGCCTGGACTGGCACGAGACCACCGCGGTGCACGACGAACTGACGGGTGAGACCTATCACTGGGGCAGGACCAACTACGTGCGCCTGGAACCGGGCCGGGCGCCCGCGCACGTCCTCCACGTCCGGCGGTCGCCGGCCGCGGCGCCGAACGGAGGGTCGGGTACGTCATGACTGTGAACGAGCCGGTGCCGGACACCTTCGAGGACACCCCGGCCAGGGACCGGGACCCGGAGTGGTTCAAGCGTGCTGTCTTCTACGAGGTGCTCGTCCGTTCCTTCCAGGACAGCAACGGCGACGGCGTGGGAGACCTGAAGGGACTGACGGCCAAACTCGACTACCTCCAGTGGCTGGGCGTCGACTGCCTCTGGCTGCCGCCGTTCTTCAAGTCCCCGCTGCGCGACGGCGGCTACGACGTCTCCGACTACACAGCCGTGCTGCCCGAGTTCGGCGACCTCGCGGACTTCGTGGAGTTCGTCGACGCCGCCCACCAGCGCGGCATGCGCGTGATCATCGACTTCGTCATGAACCACACCAGCGACCAGCACCCGTGGTTCCAGGAGTCGAGGAGGGACCCCGACGGGCCCTACGGCGACTTCTACATGTGGGCGGACGACGACAAGGGCTACCCGGACGCGCGGATCATCTTCGTCGACACCGAGCCCTCCAACTGGACGTACGACCCGGTGCGGGGCCAGTACTACTTCCACCGCTTCTTCTCGCACCAGCCGGACCTCAACTACGAGAACCCGCGGGTGCAGGAGGAAATCCTCGCCGCGCTGAAGTTCTGGCTGGACCTGGGAATCGACGGCTACCGGCTCGACGCCGTGCCCTACCTGTACGCCGCCGAGGGCACGAACTGCGAGAACCTGCCCGCCACCCACCAGTTCCTGAAGCGGGTGCGCAAGGAGATCGACGCCCAGTACCCCGACACCGTGCTGCTGGCCGAGGCCAACCAGTGGCCCGAGGACGTCGTCGACTACTTCGGCGACTACGCCGCCGGCGGCGACGAGTGCCACATGGCGTTCCACTTCCCCGTCATGCCCCGCATCTTCATGGCCGTGCGCCGCGAATCCCGCTACCCCGTCTCGGAGATCCTGGCCAAGACCCCGGCCATCCCCTCGGGCTGCCAGTGGGGCATCTTCCTGCGCAACCACGACGAGCTGACCCTGGAAATGGTCACCGACGAGGAACGCGACTACATGTGGGCCGAGTACGCCAAGGACCCCCGCATGCGCGCCAACATCGGCATCCGCCGCCGCCTGGCGCCCCTCCTCGACAACGACCGCAACCAGATCGAACTGTTCACCGCCCTGCTGCTGTCCCTGCCCGGCTCGCCGATCCTCTACTACGGCGACGAGATCGGTATGGGCGACAACATCTGGCTCGGCGACCGCGACGCCGTACGCACCCCCATGCAGTGGACCCCCGACCGCAACGCCGGCTTCTCCACCGCCGACCC
>NZ_JBFBAX010000082.1:0-1794 GCF_040682395.1 Streptomyces sp. NPDC051207
GGACGCTGTTGGTTAATCCGGGCCGTGATGCTTCGCCCCGTCGAGTTGCTCGGCGGGGCGAAGCCTTGCGAAGTGGCTGGTGCGGGTGCGGGCCCTGGGTGTTCCGGAGAGGTGGGCGTCGATGCGGGCGAGGTTGATCGCAGCGCCGGTGAGCTGATGCTGGAGACTGGTCTTGGCCAGGCCCCGGTAGCGGGATCTGCGCAGGTCACAACGTAGGACTCCCTGGGCGATGGTGCCTTCGACTCCCGCGCGGATCTTGTAGCTCTCCTTCCACTCGTCGGTTTGCTGGAGGGTCCTGGCCTGTTGAAGGGCTTGGTACTCGGCTTTGGGCCGCAGGGTGAGCTCGCGGAAGCGGCGGTTGGCGGAGCCGAGGCAATCGGCCCGTGTAGTGCAGGTGCGGCAGTCGTTCGTGGGGAACTGCACGCGGATCACGGGGAGCCCGGCCTGGGAGCGAGCGTTCCGCCAGCTTGTGGTGGTCTTGCCGTTAGGGCAGGTCACCTGCCGCTGGTCCCAGTCGATGGCGAAGGCGTCCTGGCCATAGGTGGCATCGCCCTGGGACTGAGGTGAGGTGACGGCTTTGAGGGGGCCGTGAAGCGCGATGTCGTGCTCCTGGCGGGCCGCGGCCAGCGCGGAAGCGTTGGCGTATCCGGCATCCACCCAGTGTTCTGCGGGCAGCAGACCACGCGCCGCAAGGCCGTTATGGACGACGGCGGCCATCCGGTCGTCGGATACCGCTCCGGTGGTGGTGACCACGTTCGTGATCAGGTGCACAGCGTCCGGCTCGCAGGTCTCGGTCAGGTGGACCTTGTAGCCGTCCCAGAGGGTGTCGTTCTTCCTGCCGCAGCGTGCCTCGATGTCATAGGGGCTGACCAGGCGCAAGGCGCCTGGCGGGCGGTCTTTTGGGCTCCGGCGGGCCACCTCGCCCTCCACCAGGTGGAAGTGCTGGACCCAGACCTGCCGCAGGGTCTCCACCTCCGGCAGCAAACGCAGCCGGTCGGCCTCATCCGCGCAGGCCACGGCCGTCAACAGACGCATCCCGTCGGTGCCGATCCGCAGGCCGACCTCGGCTCTCTTGGAACGGGCCTGGGGGAAGCGCGAGTCCTCGGCCCGGGTTGCGTAGTGGCGGAACCAGTCCGGCTCGGCCACCCCGACTAGCCAGTCGGGGGCTACCACGGCGAGCGCGTTCAGCGCGGACCGCAGTGTCTCAGTGACCTGCTCCAGCCAGTTCAACTCACGCGCTGCACCGTGCACATGCGTGGAGTCGGTCCTGGCCCGGCCTCCGGACTTGAGCAACCCACGTTCCCGAGCCGCATCCAAGATCCCGTCCAGGACCTGCCGCCCGGCCTCTGCCGCAATCAGACGGTCCCTGAACTCCGACAGCACTGAGAAGTCGAACCCCGGGTCATCGAGCTCCAGCCCGAGCGCGTACTTGACGTCGATCCTCGCCCGCACCGCCTCGGCGGCCTGCCTGTCGGTCAGCCCTTCCACGAACTGCCACACCAGTACGAACGCGAGCCGGCCAGGCGACAACGCAGGCTTCCCCCGGGAGGGAAACAGGCCCGCGAACTCCTCGTCCTGGAACAGCACCCCCAGCTCGTCCCGGACCCGGATCGCCAGGCTCCCCTTCGGGAAAGCCGCCCGGGCCACCCGCACCGTCTCCGCCGGAATCTCTCCCGGCTCCATCGGCCGCAACGACATCGATACCCCGCCCCACACGACAACGTCGGTCTCCACGACCACAACTGGATCGTGAAGACCGACGTCACGCTCGGCCCGGATTAACCAACAGCGTCC
>NZ_JBFBAX010000083.1:0-1629 GCF_040682395.1 Streptomyces sp. NPDC051207
GGATGCCGTTGGTTAATTCGGATCCTCTCGTGACTTCGGCTCCCAAGACCTGGTTGTGGTCTTGGGAGCCGACGTCGTTTGGGGAGGGTATCGATGTCGATGCGGCCGGAGGAGCCGGGGGAGATTCCGGCGGAGACGGTACGGGTGGCTCGGGCGGCTTTCCCGAAGGGGAGTCTGGCGATCCGGATGCGGGACGAACTGGGGCCGTTGTTCGGGGACGGGCAGTTCGCGGGTCTGTTCCCCGCGCGGGGGAAGCCCGCTTGGTCGCCGGGGCGGCTGGCGTTGGTGCTGGTGTTGCAGTTCGTGGAGGGGCTGACTGACCGGCGGGCCGCAGAGGCGGTGAGGGCCCGTATCGACTGGAAGTACGCACTGGGGCTTGAGCTGGCCGACGCGGGGTTCGACTACTCGGTGCTCTCGGAGTTCCGTGATCGGCTCATTGGAGCGGACGGCGGCCGGGAGATCCTGGACGCGGTGCTGGCCGCTGCCCGCCGGCGGGGCCTGATCACCGCTCGGGGCCGTGCACGGACCGACTCCACCCACGTGCTGTCCGCGGTGGGCGAGCTCAACCAGCTAGAACTGGTCGCGGAAACCCTGCGCTCGGCGCTGAACGCCGTGGCTTCGGCTGCACCGGACTGGCTGAGCGAGCATGCCCGGCCGGATTGGTTCAAGCACTACGCCACCCGGGCTGAGGACTCCCGTTTCCCCAAGGAGCGGACCCGGCGTGACCAGGCGTATCGGCGGGTCGGCAGCGACGGCATGCACCTGCTTCAGATGATCTGGGCGAAGGATGCGCCACCGGGCTTGAGGCAGCTGCCGCAAGCTGAGGTGCTGCGGCAGGTGTGGGTGCAGTACTTCCACCTGATCGAGGGGGAGGTGGCCCGCCGGGGCCCAAAAGACCGGCCACGGGGCCTGAAGCGCGTGGTGACTCCCTATGACTTGGATGCGCGCACCGGCGGGAAGCTCGACATCAATTGGGACGGCTACAAGGTCCACGTCACCGAGACGTGTGAGGAGAGCACCCCGCATCTGGTCACGAGCGTGGTGACCACGGTCGCGAGCGTCTCCGACGACCGGATGTCTGCCCCGGTCCACGCCGAACTCGCCCGGCGGGATCTGCTGCCGGGCGAGCACTGGGTGGATGCCGGTTATGCCAACGCCGGTGCCCTGTCCGCCGCCCGCCGTGACCACAGCATCGCTCTGCACGGACCGCTGAAGGCGGTGACTGTCCCCCACGCCCGCGGGGATGCCGCCTTCAGCCAGAACGCCTTCACCATCGACTGGGACAACCAGTACGTGACCTGCCCGAACGGCGCTGTCAGCACGCAATGGGCCGAGCGCCCCTCCAAGGAGGGCCTGCCGGAGGTCCGGGTCCGGTTCTCTCCGGCCGACTGCGGCACCTGCCCCCAGCTGCCCGAATGCGTCAACTCCCCCAGACCCCGACGGCGGGAGATCAACCTCCGGCCTCGTGACGAGTACGAAGCACTCCAGCAGGCGCGAAAGCTCCAGGCGACCGACGAGTGGAAGAACCGCTACAAGATCCGTGCCGGCATCGAAGGCACCATCTCCCAGGCAGTCCAAGTCTGCGGCCTGCGCAGATCCCGCTACCGCGGCCTGCCCAAGACGAGCCTC
>NZ_JBFBAX010000084.1:0-1550 GCF_040682395.1 Streptomyces sp. NPDC051207
GGCGACGTCGGCCAGGCCCATTTCCGCGGTCTGCTTGTCGTTGACGCGGTGCACCACGCACCAGCGCGACCGCGAAGCGGGAGCGCTGGTGCCTCGCGGAGCGAGGCACCCACCCGCCCTGCTTCGCAGGGCGGGTGACGCTCCGTTCGCTGCGCTCTCGGAGCTGCGAGAGCTGCGCCCTCGCGAGGGGGCTTCCGTTTCACTTCAGACCCCTTGGGGCGGGTCCGCTGCGCTCCCCTCGCCTGGCGGCACTTCCGGCTTCGCCTGCAGTCCCTGGAGCTCGCTTGCGCGGGCCGGCTGGCTACGGAAGGGGTGGCCTAGGGTTGGTTGCTTTCGGTGGGTGGAGCCCACGGGTTGGGCTCCGGGGTGGGGTGCGGTGGTGGGGGGTCCGAGGCGAAGAACGTGCGCATCTTTGTTTTCCAGCCCTGTCGGGGTGAGGGCGATGCTTGGACTTCTCCTTGGTGGTGGACGAGTTGGGCGGTGCTTATCCGAATGTGGCACGCGTTGTGCTGGTTGGTGAGAGATACCAGCCAGGTGCCGTCTGGTGTACGGAAGGCTGATCTGGCGGGCTGATCTCCGGGGCGGGTGCGTTTGTTCATGAGAGGCGGTGTGTAGTGGAGTGCTGCGTCTTCGGCGACCGCGGCGGCCTCTGTCTCGTCGCCTTCTATGCGGTGAGTGCCTGTCAGTCTCCAGCGGTGGAGTTTCAGGGAAGTGCCGTCGACGCGTCTGGACTCGCGTGTGTCTTCTTCGATGAGTACGTACCAGGAGGCGGTGGTCGTCACGAGGGGCATCGTAGTCTTCGGAGGTGAACTTCAGACTTCCTGTGCTTCATTTTTAGTAGCCCGATAGACTCTGGGATTGATTCATGCCGACAGGGAGCGGTTCGGTCGTCTCGGTTGAAGTCTCTGCGGGAGTCTCGCGGTCTTCGCAGGGGTGACAGGTCCGGGCATGCGGTGACCGTCACCATGGCTCTCACGTGCATGCTTGTGCTTCCTGCCAGGTGGGATCCCTCATCTGGCGAGTGGGAGAAGGAAGGCGTACATGGCAGCAAGGGAACTCCGTCCCCATCAGCGAGAAGCCGTGGACGCGGTGCTGCGCGCTCTCGAATTGCCTGCAAAATCTACTGTGCCCCCGCGAGGGCTCCGGACTCAGGTGATCATGGCGACCGGGTCGGGCAAGAGCCTCGTGGCCACCCGGGCGGCGGAGGAGCTGCGTGCGGGCCGTGTGCTGGTGCTCGTGCCCTCGCTGGATCTGCTCGCGCAGACCGAGGCCGCGTGGCGCGAGGGCGGTCGTACGGGCCCGATGGTCGGGGTGTCGTCCCTGCGGGGCGATGACATGCCCTTCCCCAACACCACGGACGTGGAGGAACTGGTCGACTGGGTGCGCCCGTTCGACAAGGTCACCGTGTTCGCCACGTACGCCTCGCTCGGGCTGGGCACACTGGAGCGCGCGCATCAGGCCGGTCTTCCTGGGTGGGACCTGATCGTGGTCGATGAGGCGCACCGGACGTCGGGTCTGCTGGGCAAGCCGTGGGCGGTCGTCCACGACAA
>NZ_JBFBAX010000085.1:0-1339 GCF_040682395.1 Streptomyces sp. NPDC051207
CCCTTGAGTTCTAGTGGTCGTTGCAACACCCCAGCTCAGGGGATGCGATGGACTTCGAGATCCGGGAGAACCGGGGGCGGCCGACCGGGAAGAGGATGGCCCGGGAACGGGCCGCATACTTCCTGCTCATGGAGCAGGGCTACAGCACGCGGGAAGCCGCCCGGATAGTCGGCATCAACCTGCGCACCGGCAAGCGGTGGCGCAACGGCTGGCACTCCCCACCACGCGGCCAGAAGGCAGTTCCTCCGATCTACCCGGTTCCGGGACATGCCCCGGAACCGGCAGAGGAACTGCCTCCGACCCCGTCGCGGTACCTCCAGGAGCACGACCGCATCCACATCGCCGACCGGCTGCGCGAGAAGGCGTCCGTTCGGCAGATCGCCGCCGAGCTGGGCCGCAGCCCTTCCACCATCAGCCGGGAGATCCGCCGCAACCGGCGGCCCATGCCCAGGGGCGGCTTCAGCTACCAGCCCTTTCACGCCCACCGTCGAGCCGAACGGCGCCGCCCGCGGCCCAAGGTGGGCAAGATCGGCCAGAACCCCAAACTGCGCGACTTCATCCAGGATCACCTGGCGATGCGCTGGAGTCCTGAACAGATCTGCCAGGCTCTGCGGGCCCGCTTCCCTGACCGGCCGGAGATGCACGTGGTCCACGAGACGATCTACCAGGCCCTCTACGTCCAGGGCCGCGGAGAACTCCGCCGGGAACTGACCCGGTCCCTCCGAACCGGCAGGGCGATGAGACGCCCTCACCGCCACGCTGCCAAGCGCATCAGCCGGCCGGTCAAGAACATGGTCATGATCAGCCAGCGACCTGCCGAGGTGGCCGACAGGGCCGTCCCGGGCCACTGGGAAGGCGACCTGATCATCGGCAGGAACGGCAAGTCCGCCATCGGCACCCTGGTCGAACGCTCCACCCGCTACCTGATGCTCGTGCACCTGCCCATCGGGCACACCGCCATCGCCACCCGCGATGCGCTCGCCAGGACCGTTCAGGCCCTCCCACAGCACCTCTGGCGGTCCCTGACCTGGGACCAGGGCTCGGAGATGGCCGCCCACCGGGCCTTCACCGTCACCACCGACATCCCGGTCTACTTCTGCGACCCGGCCAGCCCCTGGCAGCGTGGCTCGAACGAGAACACGAACGGCCTGTTGCGGCAGTACTTCCCCAAGGGCACCGACCTGTCCGCCCACACCCCCGAGGACCTGGCGGCCGTCGCCGCCGAGCTGAACAGCCGGCCACGCAAAACGCTCGGCTGGGAAACCCCAGCCGAGCGCCTCGCTAAGCTCCTGGACACAGCCAGTTGACCTCTGTGTTGCAACGACCCCTGGAATTCGCC
>NZ_JBFBAX010000086.1:0-1255 GCF_040682395.1 Streptomyces sp. NPDC051207
TAGTCGACGACGTCCTCGGGCCACTGGTTGGCCTCGGCCAGCAGCACGGTGTCGGGGTACTGGGCGTCGATCTCCTTGCGCACCCGCTTCAGGAAGTCGTGCGTGGCGGGCAGGTTCTCGCAGTTCGTGCCCTCCTCCTGGTAGAGGTACGGCACCGCGTCGAGCCGGAAACCGTCGATCCCGAGGTCCAGCCAGAACTTCAGCGCGGAAATCATCTCCTCCTGCACGGCCGGGTTCTCGTAGTTGAGGTCCGGCTGGTGGGAGAAGAACCGGTGCCAGTAGTACTGCTTGCGGACCGGGTCGTACGTCCAGTTGGAGGCCTCGGTGTCGACGAAGATGATCCGCGCGTCCGGGAACTGCTTGTCGTCGTCGGCCCACACGTAGTAGTCGCCGTAGGGCCCGTCGGGGTCCCTCCTCGACTCCTGGAACCACGGGTGCTGGTCGCTGGTGTGGTTCATCACGAAGTCGATGATCACGCGCATGCCGCGCTGGTGGGCGGCGTCCACGAACTCCACGAAGTCCGCGAGGTCGCCGAACTCGGGCAGCACGGCCGTGTAGTTGGAGACGTCGTAGCCGCCGTCGCGCAGCGGGGACATGAAGAACGGCGGCAGCCAGAGGCAGTCGACGCCCAGCCACTGGAGGTAGTCGAGCCTGGCCGTCAGTCCCTTCAGGTCTCCCACGCCGTCGCCGTTGCTGTCCTGGAAGCTGCGGACCAGGACCTCGTAGAAGACGGCTCGTTTGAACCACTCGGGGTCCCGGTCCTTCGCCGGGGTGTCCTCGAAGGTGTCCTGAACGGGTTCGTTGACGATCATCGTGTGGGTGACCCTCCGATCTGCGGGGTGGACGGTCGCAGAACCGTGAAGACGTGCGCGGGCCGCCGGCCCGGTTCGAGACGCACGTAATTGGCCCTGCCCCAGTGATAGGTCTCGCCGGTGAGCTCGTCCCTCACCGGCACGGACTCGTGCCAGTCCAGGCCGAGTTGCGGCATGTCCAACGAGACCGTGGCCTCCTGGGTGTGGTGCGGGTCGAGGTTCGCGACCACGAGAACCGTGTTCGGCCCCCGCCGCTTCGAGTACGCGATCACCGCGTCCTGGTCCGCGTGGTGGAAGTGCAGATCGCGCAGCTGCCGCAGCGCCGGGTTCTCCCGCCTGATGGTGTTCAGCCGGGTGATGAGGGGGGTGATGGTGCGGCCGTCGCGTTCGGCGGCGGCCCAGTCGCGGGGCCTGAGCTGGTACTTCTCCGAGTCGAGGTACTC
>NZ_JBFBAX010000087.1:0-1180 GCF_040682395.1 Streptomyces sp. NPDC051207
TCCGCGGAGCAGTTGGCGGGTGTGCCGGCGGCGGCGCTGGCGCAGGCCGGACGGCCGCTGGTGGGCACGGTGGAGGCAGGCGGGGTCATCGACCCCGACGTGCTGTGGTCGTGCACCACGTGCGGGGCGTGCGTGGAGCAGTGCCCGGTGGACATCGAGCACGTGGATCACATCGTGGACATGCGCCGCTACCAGGTGATGATCGAGTCGGCGTTCCCCTCCGAGGCGGGCACGATGCTCAAGAACCTGGAGAAGAAGGGCAATCCCTGGGGGCTGGCGAAGAAGCAGCGCCTGGAGTGGCTGAAGGACGTCGGCTTCGAGGTGCCGGTCGTCGGCCGGGACATCGAGGACCTGTCCGGGGTCGACTACCTGTACTGGGTCGGCTGCGCCGGCGCCCTGGAAGACCGGGCCAAGAAGACCACCAAGGCCTTCGCGGAGCTGCTGCACATCGCCGGGGTGAAGTTCGCCATCATGGGCGGGGACGAGAAGTGCACCGGCGACTCCGCCCGCCGCCTGGGCAACGAGCCGCTGTTCCAGGAACTGGGCATGGACAACGTCGCCGCGCTGAACACCGCCTTCGGCGAGGAGATCGACGACGAGGGCCGCCCCACGCCCGAGTCCCGCAGGCCCAGGTCGGCGAAGAAGATCGTGGCGACCTGCCCGCACTGCCTGAACACCCTGGGCAACGAATACCCCCAGCTCGGCGGCGACTACGAGGTCATCCACCACACCCAGCTGCTGCAGCACCTCATCGACGAGGGCCGGCTGGTCCCCCTCACCCCGGTCGAGGGCCTGATCACCTACCACGACCCCTGCTACCTGGGCCGCCACAACAAGATCTACACCCCGCCCCGGGAGATCATCGGCCGCGTCCCCGGCCTGCGCAACGAGGAGATGCACCGCCACAAGGAACGCGGCTTCTGCTGCGGCGCCGGCGGCGCGAGGATGTGGATGGAAGAACGCATCGGCAAGCGCATCAACGACGAACGCGTCGACGAGGCCCTCGCCCTCGACCCCGACATCGTCTCCACCGCCTGCCCCTTCTGCCTCGTCATGCTCACCGACTCCGTCAACGCCAAGAAGAACGACGGCCGGGCCAAGGACACCATCCAGGTCGTCGACGTCGCCCAACTCCTCCTCGACTCCGTCAAAACCCCCACCGGACAAGAACCCCCCACGG
>NZ_JBFBAX010000088.1:0-1049 GCF_040682395.1 Streptomyces sp. NPDC051207
GCGAAGCTGAGAACTTAAGCGCCAGTAAACGGCGGTGGTAACTATAACCATCCTAAGGTAGCGAAATTCCTTGTCGGGTAAGTTCCGACCTGCACGAATGGCGTAACGACTTCTCGACTGTCTCAACCATAGGCCCGGTGAAATTGCACTACGAGTAAAGATGCTCGTTTCGCGCAGCAGGACGGAAAGACCCCGGGACCTTTACTACAGTTTGATATTGGTGTTCGGTTCGGCTTGTGTAGGATAGCTGGGAGACTGTGAAGCCTGGACGCCAGTTCGGGTGGAGTCGTCGTTGAAATACCAGTCTGGTCGTGCTGGATGTCTAACCTGGGTCCGTGATCCGGATCAGGGACAGTGTCTGATGGGTAGTTTAACTGGGGCGGTTGCCTCCTAAAGGGTAACGGAGGCGCCCAAAGGTTCCCTCAGCCTGGTTGGTAATCAGGTGTTGAGTGTAAGTGCACAAGGGAGCTTGACTGTGAGACCGACGGGTCGAGCAGGGACGAAAGTCGGGACTAGTGATCCGGCGGTGGCTTGTGGAAGCGCCGTCGCTCAACGGATAAAAGGTACCCCGGGGATAACAGGCTGATCTTCCCCAAGAGTCCATATCGACGGGATGGTTTGGCACCTCGATGTCGGCTCGTCGCATCCTGGGGCTGGAGTCGGTCCCAAGGGTTGGGCTGTTCGCCCATTAAAGCGGTACGCGAGCTGGGTTTAGAACGTCGTGAGACAGTTCGGTCCCTATCCGCTGTGCGCGTAGGAGTCTTGAGAAGGGCTGTCCCTAGTACGAGAGGACCGGGACGGACGAACCTCTGGTGTGCCAGTTGTTCTGCCAAGGGCATGGCTGGTTGGCTACGTTCGGGAGGGATAACCGCTGAAAGCATCTAAGCGGGAAGCCTGCTTCGAGATGAGGACTCCCACCCACTTGATGGGGTAAGGCTCCCAGTAGACGACTGGGTTGATAGGCCGGATATGGAAGCACGGTGACGTGTGGAGTTGACCGGTACTAATAGGCCGAGGGCTTGTCCTCAGTTGCTCGCGTCCACTGTGTT
>NZ_JBFBAX010000089.1:0-1040 GCF_040682395.1 Streptomyces sp. NPDC051207
GCTGGTGGGTGGCCGCCGATGCCGGTGTGGGGTCGGTGGTAGTTGTACCAGTCCAGCCAGTCGGGAAACGCTGCCTGCCGTTGGGTGTCTGAGGTGTAGGGCCGGTGGTAGGCCCATTCCTCGAGCAGGGTGCGGTGGAAGCGTTCGACCTTGCCGTTGGTCTGCGGCCGCCAGGGCCTGGTCCAGCGGGGGCTGATGCCCAGGTCGTGGCAGGTGTCGCGCCAGGTGTTCTTGGTGTAGGCCCAGGCGTTGTCGGTCAGGACCCGCTCGATGGTGATGCCCTGCTGGGCGAACCAGGCGGTTGCTCGTCGCAGGAAGGCCGCGCAGGTCGCGGCCTTCTCGTCGGGCAGGTCCTCGGTGTAGGCGAGTCGGGTGTGGTCGTCCAGGGCGGTGTGCAGGCAGGCGTATCCGGTGCCGGTGCGGCGGTCCTGGTTGGCCCGGCCGGCTGCGCGGCCGAGGACCTTGTGGCCACCGCCGTCGGGGATGCGGCCGAGTTTCTTGACGTCGATGTGGACCAGTTCGCCGGGCCGGGCGCGTTCGTAGCGGCGGACGGGTTCGCCGGTGGCCCGGTCGGTGGCGGCCAGTGCGGGCAGGCCGTGCCGGACGATGATGCGGTGGGCGGTCGAAGCGGCGATACCGGCGCGGGCGGCCAGCCGTGCCGGTCCGATCCGGTGCGCGCGACGCAGCCGCACGACGTGCTGTTCTACCCCGGCTGGCGTCCGGAGCGGGCTGTGGTGCGGACGGCTGGAGCGGTCCTGCATGCCCGCCTCGCCCAGCTGCCGGTAGCGGCTCGCCCACCGGGCGGCGGTGGTGTGGCTGACCTGGAAGCGTTCCGCGGCCCGCCGCAGCGGCCAGCCGTCCTCCACGACACACCGGGCCAGACGCAACCTCCCGGTCGGCGTCAGCGGGGCATTACGGTGGGACACGAGGGCCTCCTGAGCTTCGGTGCAGATGTCGCAATCCACACCGAACCCAGAAGGCCCTCACCCGTTCAAGCACCCAGCACGCGTGTCACCAACGTCCCGGGACAGCACACCTAG
>NZ_JBFBAX010000090.1:0-1025 GCF_040682395.1 Streptomyces sp. NPDC051207
TTGTCGTGGACGACCGCCCACGGCTTGCCCAGCAGACCCGACGTCCGGTGCGCCTCATCGACCACGATCAGGTCCCACCCAGGAAGACCGGCCTGGTGCGCGCGCTCCAGCGTGCCCAGCCCGAGCGAGGCGTACGTGGCGAACACGGTGACCTTGTCGAACGACCGCACCCAGTCGACCAGTTCCTCCACGTCCGTGGTGTTGGGGAAGGACACGTCATCGCCCCGCAGGGACGACACCCCGACCATCGGGCCGGTACGACCGCCCTCGCGCCACGCGGCCTCGGTCTGCGCGAGCAGATCCAGCGAGGGCACGAGCACCAGCACACGGCCCGCACGCAGCTCCTCCGACGCCCGGGTGGCCACGAGGCTCTTGCCCGACCCGGTCGCCATGATCACCTGAGTCCGGAGCCCCCTCGGAGGCACAGTGGATCTTGCAGGCAATTCAAGAGCCCGCAGCACCGCATCCACGGCTTCCCGCTGATGAGGACGGAGTTCCTTCACTGCCATTCCTATCTCCCTTATCCTGAAGGCCGCATCTGCGGCTTCACCCGGCAGGCACCTGGGGAAGTGCACGTAGGAGGCGTACAGTCGACTCCGATGAAGCTCACCGGACGCCGGTCACAGCCTCAGACCAGCAACAGGGAGCGTGATCCGGTAACCGGCATCACCCCCTAGTGGTGGCGCTATCTGAGTCCAGAGTCTATCTAGCGCTTCAAAATGAAGCGACCAGAACTCCGGAAATCCCTCAAACGTGGCTTAATTCTGTTATCGTCACCATCCGGCTAGACCCAGCGACTTGACACCCAGTCACCCGCCCGCACCCCCCCTTGCTGCTGCTCGGGCCGTAGGCCCGTTGGCCGTTCCCGCGCAGCGGGTGCGGCCGGGGTGGCTGGAGCGCAGCGGAGGCCGCCCTTGCGGGAGCTGAGCTCCCGCTGCTCCGGGAGCGGAGCGGACGGAGCGTCACCCGCGCGGCGCAGCCGCGCGGGTGGGTGTCTCGCGCAGCGAGGCACGAGCGCTCACGCG